>JADKKB010000005.1:0-363750 GCA_016720705.1 Chloracidobacterium sp.
GGTCGTAAGGGCAGGCTGCATTGCTTGTCCGGTTGTTGTTGTGGCTGTTCCTGATCGCATCGTTCGGCAATACCTGCTCTCAAACACGAGGGCAATAGTAAGTCGCCAGATAATGCTTCATCTGGCGACGACCGCCGGTATCGCTTTTACGCACCGGGTTTGTTCTGGAATGCGTACGCACCTAACGGAAGTCGAGTACTGGCGTTGGTGGGTCGCACCTCTGGGGTCAGCGGCTTTTGGAGGTCTTTGCCACGGTGGTCGTCGCTTTTTTTTGCACGGCTAAAGCGTCATCAACTCAGATAATGCAGCATACGCCTCGCTTCTGTCCGGAGCGATCCACCTTAGCGTGGCGGCATTATCGGAAAATTGCGCCATTTGTGTTTTGCGGGGACACCGACCATCGCTCTGGCATTCGGACTGGTGCGTTCCGCTTAATTTGTGAGATCGTTCCTATTATTTTCGTCGGCTTTGAAGCGTTTGACAACATACCTTACCCGCAGTCGCGGCCGTGGTTGGGACAGTATCAATGGGTATAGCTTTGTGGCGTGGCATTTTGGAATCTGGCTCTGAGCCGGCATATCTGGCTTTATGATCAATCCGCCAATCGCTCTCTAATATATGCAGGGGTTGAACACGACGGCGGTACACGCTCACGGATCGCTGTATTTGGCAGTTTATGGCACCCTCGGCCTGGCCCTTTTGTTGTTCTGTATGCGAGCGATGAAACCTGAGCGTAAATGGAATACAAAGTTGGCGTTTTCATTTTGGATGATCATCAATATAGGCCTTTGATGGAGATCCTTCAGCCTTTTACCGATCGGCCTGTTGCAGACGCATCAACGGTGTCGAAAGGATACAGCCGCACGCGGACCGGAATTTTGCGCAGACCGATCTGATGCAAGTGCGGCGATGGATGGACTATCCGGCGACACGGTTTTCGCGATCGGTGCGGTGGCATTTGTACGGTTTGCCCTCAAACCGATGTTGACCAGCGCGAAAGCAGGACCGAGGAAGTATGCATATCTCGCTCACCTGGTACTAGAAAAATCCAAAGATGCGGCCAGGGGTTCTGGCCGCATCTCTATACTAACGACAAAGAAGTGGATATGTGAAAGATATCGAGAACCGTGAGGATATAGGACCTGTTGATGGAGCGGTTTTATCGCGCGACGACCGACGATGTGATCGGCTATATTTTCACGGATATTGCAAAACTGATCTTGAACATCACCCGCCGGTTATTGCGGACTTTGGGAAACGATCGCTTCAAACCCACGTTTACGTCAAACACGGCCGCAATCCATCCAGGTTCACGGCGAATTGAATTCAAAGGAGACATTAGTTCCTGAACATCGGGCGTTGGCTCGACATATTAATGAGACCACTGACGAACTATTTGAGGGAGATAGAGCTGATTTTATAAAGGTGCGGACCGAAGCAACTGCGGGGCGTGTGCTTCATTTCGTTGATACAAACTGAGGCGAAATTAACTTTCCACGGCCCGCTTAAGTTGGGCGAGGCCACCACCACGATCTTGCCACGGTCGATTCGGGATCAACTCCCTTTATCAGCGAGTCGATGATAACGCGGATAGTAGTTTCCGCAGTAAGGCCGGCCATCTTTTACGATATTCTCGCCGCAGTTCGATCTTGAGCAGGTTGATCGAAAATGGTGCCGTCCACAAGCTTAATGATATCGTTGTAAACGGGTGATCCGGTGACGATATCGCGAGGTTTTGATCATCATAGCGACCTGATCTCTCGTAACGCCGCACATCCGGGCCATTATACCTGGCCTGAAACTCGATAACTGCTCACAAATCGCAAAAAGTCACTTCGATCCATGAGCATTAATTTGGTCGGGTTTCGATAGCGATCGCCGTGGCAGGATAACTGCCACCGTCGATCACCGAGGAATTGCAAATATCTCTCCCGCAATCAAATATACCTGCGATCACTTCTTTGCCGGGCTCGCGAAACTTGACCATTTTGATGTTGCCAGAACCACGATCGGTAAAAATGTCAAACGATCGCCGGCGGCAAATATCTCGGCCCCTCAATATACGAACGGATATGACCGACCGCCTGAATCTCTTTGGTAAGATCTGAAACCGCCAATCTGAAGCAACAGATTGAAAAGCCTTCTAACCTTATTCCGCCGGGCGGCAAATTGTTCGAAGCGAGGTAATTCCGATTTTGACAGACTCATATAGTGATCTGCGAACTACGATCGAGCTTCGGTGATGCGCTTTATGGGAATCCATTGTCGTCGTCGGCAGTGCTGCTGCTGATATCGCTTTTGAGCGCAATTTGGGAAACCCATTGAGACCATTGACATTAAGCGGGTAGAATAATAGAGTGTCGCACAGTGGTTTTTGATGTCGAAGATAGCGGGAATCGTCGTTCAAACGATTTACTCCACCGGCAAAATACGAGACAAAGGGGAGAGCTTAGACTATGATTCGAATAATTCTGGGTGTGATCGCCGGTTTCTTCTGGCGTGGTCGATAGTCTGGATCGGTAGCGACTCAGGTTATGGTCAGCACGATCGCTTGGTACAGGAGTACCAGAACGCTTTTGAAACGCTGCATTTACAAACAAAGAACCGTTCCAGGCCGATAGCACCGTACTCGCGATGAATATAGTCCGCAGCATTATCACTTCGCTGATGGCGGGCTATCTGACGGCCATTGTTGCGAACGAGAATCGCAGGAGCACAATGATCCTCGGCCTATTGCTTTTACGGTTTGGGGCCGCAGTCGAGATCGCGGCTTGGAAATTATCTGCCGGTATGGTATCACGCAGTCTTTCTGCGCCGCTAATACCTTGCACGATCGTCGGCGGCAAGATCAAGAAGTTCGCCTGAGCTTGCAAAACGCTCGAGGGCGGTAGGTATCGCAAGCAATGGCTGCCGATGTGCGAAGGTTCGTCGGTTCAGATCGTCGACCGCCGCCTCGGCCTGATCGAGCAGTTCATCCGGCGGTAGGTCGGCGGCGGACTCGTAGCAGGCGAGTTGAATGCAGGGCAACGGCTTTGCCCGGAGATGAACCAGACAGCCAGTTCTTTTCGTAGAGTGGACAAGCATAGGTCTTCAGGGGATCTTCACGTTCATCAAGCCCGCAGCGTTCGATAGAATCCGCTATTCTCTCAATGACGGTTTCGCCGTTCGGCCGCCAGCGGAATCGAAGACGCCGCCGATCGCCACCGCCTCAAGACGCGAGATACGCACATTTACAAAATGCTCGTCCAGACAACACGCTTCCGGCGTATTGCACGTCAGACAACTCTTACGGTGTTCAAAACTAGTTCGAACATTCTCCGCAAACCCATTTCTGATCTCCGTCAGCAGTTCGATCGCCTTCTTTCAGCAAGTATTTTCATTCTTGTCGCCATTTCAATCTATAGTTCGGCGGCACATTTGGTCAAATTGAGGGCTTGTCCGGAGGACGCCGAGTATTAACACAGCTTTTTGGAAAGTGCTAATATCATAACTTTATGTACGATCTGTGTCCGGAGACGCTCGAATTGGTCGGACGAATTCATATAAGATGATGAACAAAAAGCTATTTAAGATATTGATGGTGCTGGCGATAGTGACCGCTACGGCGTTGAGCGCATCTGCTCACGAGATCAGACTGAAAAACGGCGACAGGTTATCCGGAATTGTGGTATCACGGGACCGCGACGGCGTGGTGCTCGAAACTCAATATGCCGGGCGTATCCGGATCGCGATGGAGTAGGTATCGAAACGATCGATGCGGAGCGTCCGGTGACAAATATTTTCGGCATCGGGTGAGTGGCCCGCGGATACATCGGAGACAAAGAACAAGGTGCTTCCGGGCCTCAACCGCTGATCCGGCAAAGGCTACATCGGAGTCGACGATAAAACCAGCGACACCCGCAACGCCGAAACCAAAAGCCTGACTTTTCGGCGGACGGTATATGGGAATCGTCGATGGTTGGGAGGGCAACGCCAATATCGGGTTCAGCTTCACTTCAGGCAACAGTAGCACGTCTACGCTCGCGAGTGGCGTCAGGGCGTCGAAGACTGACACAGCGACAAACTCACGGTCTATGCCCGAAGCCTTTGGAAGAGCAACCGCAACGCTGCAGAGTACGACCCAAAGGCGCCCGGGGGTGGACTCGAGATATGATCGCGATTCCAACCGAAAACTATTCAGCTTGGGTCCTGGATTTGTAACGCGATAGGCCAAAGGGCTCAATTTCCGTTCAGTCATCATCGGCGGCCTCCCGGCATAACCATATGATCAAGAACGACCACGGAGCTTGACCTTTGATCGGACTGCGTGGAATCGGGTGGCAGGTCGGGCGAACACCGACACACCCGAAGCGCTCGGTGCGGCAGCATTCAAACATAAATTTACCGAACGGGCTTAAGGTGCAAAATTCGTTTACCTTCTATCAGGATCTGACACGGCCAGCAAGTATCGGATTATCTATGACGCATCGCTTTCGGCCGATATCACTAAGCGGATCGGTTGGTTCATTACGGTCGAGACCGATTTAATAATCGTCCGTTCGGTGTCACCGAGAAGAACGACTTGCTGCTGACCACCGGCATCAAATGGAATTTCGGTAAGAAAAGTAGCTTGCATCGATCGGCCTAATGGGGCAAAATTGTATCGTTATTAGAGTTCGAAGAGGAGTAAATTAACAATGTTACAAGCGGGAGATGCGGCGCCGGATTTTGTGTCAACTGACCAAAACGGCAATGTGGTTAAACTGTCCGATTTTAGCGGAAAGCGAGTCGTTTTGTATTTTATCCGGAAGGATGATACGCCCGGATGTACTAAAGAAGCTTGCTCTGTTTCGCGATGCCGACGACGTTTTTAATGCAAAAGGGATCAAGGTGCTTGGTGTATCGACCGATAGCGAAAAAATCTCATCAAAAGTTCATATCAAAATCCAACTGCCATTTTGACCTGCTAGCCGATACCGAAAAAGCAGATCGTCGAGGCATACGGCGTTTGGGCTGAAAGCACGTAAGGCAAAAAGTATATGGGCACACTGAGAAAGACTTTTTTGATCGATGACGGCAAGATTGCCAAGGTCTTGGATAGGGCCGTCGTTGCCGAGCACGCGGATGAGGTGCTTGCCGCGTTTGTGGAAAAATAATCTATGAAAGCGGCATATAAGTTCGTAGCGGCGTTTGCTGCGATGCTCTTGCTCACGGTCGCGGCGTGTCAGCAAACCGTACCGTTCAAAAAGTTTGCAAATGACGACGAGGTGCCCAGGATCACGCTCGTGGACGCTAAAAAGGCGTTTGACGAAGGCAATGCGGTCCTTGTGGACAGCAGTGCCGGAACCGTCATTTCGAGGAGCATATCGCCGGTGCCATCAATATTGCCTACAGTGGCCAGGCACCAAATTTCGATTCTCTGCCCAAGGGCAAGAAGATCATTGTCTATTGTTCCTGAGGAAAAGAACACACGAGTGCCAGTTTGGCATTCCAAATGAACGAAAAAGCAGATCCTGAATGTTTACGCATTACTAGGCGGCACACAAGCCTGGAAAACGGCCGGCTATCCATGGAAAAGGGTCAGTAAGCTGATCACGATTTGAGTGAAAAGGCGCTTTTATGAGATTGATGCTCTTTAGCGTCTTTTCGATTTGATCCGAATCTTAGTTTGCCAGCACTCATCACAGATTCGCCCGGCGGCCTTACCATCCCAGAGCGGCGGGACTTTGCGCTTTCCGGCTTACGGTCGCCTGCCAAAGCCTCAAATGCAGCCTGCCTTGATCTTCTCCGGGTCGGTTCCGACCAGAATATTGGTGCCGAGTTCGATGGTGACCGGTCGCTCGGTGTTTTCGCGGAGCGTCAGGCAAGGAATCCTGAGCACCGTCGTTTTCCGGGAGTCCGCCTGAATCGGTCAGCACATGTTCTGCCCCCTGCCATACAGCCGCATAAAATCGACGTAGCCAAGCGGGTCGATCAGCCGAATATTTGATGATGAGATACGTTCCAAAAGGCCAAACTCATCGATCTTGGCACGCGTTCGCGGGTGAGCCGGAAATACGATCGGCAACGCTTTGATATTTCGATCAACGCGTCGATTATGTCTGTGAAAGTATCTCTATCATCTACGTTAGACGGCGGTGCAGGGTACAGACAGCGTAGCTTTCGCTACCGACGCCGACTGAATCGCGGACATTTGATGCGGCTGCGACCTTCAAATGGTCAAGCAGGAATCGATCATCACATTTCGACAAATCGAATCCTTGATGCCGGAATGCCTTTGGCTAAAAGGTTAACGTCTGCGTCCTGCGAGGTTGTGAGCAGCAGATCCGAGATCGAATCGGCAAGAATGCGATTGATCTCCTCAGGTATAGAGCGGTCACGCGAACGCAATCTGGCCTCGACGTGAGCAACCTTGACGCGGAGTTTTACCGCGACGAGTGCACAGGGCGATGGTCGAATTGACGTCGCCGACCACCACGACCTAATCGGGTCTATGTCTGAGCAGTACGGGCTCAAATTCGGTCATCACCTTGGCGGTCTGAACTGCGAGCGACGCCGAGCCCATACCGAGATAGACGTCCGGTTTGGGCATGCCGAGATCCTCAAAGAATGAATCTGACATCGCCGCATCGTAATGCTGACCGGAATGCAAAGATCAAGGGCTGAAATTCACTAGAGCGTCGCTCATCTCGGCGTAGATCGGAGCGACCTTCATAAATTGGGCCCCGGCACCGACGATGTTTAGAACTTTTAGCATTTTATACTGGACGCCGTCGCCTGCAATGTCGGCGGCTAGAGTCTGACGACCCTCGCTTTGCTTCCGTTACGAGTATCGGTTGACAGTGCGTTGCGAGTGTCCACAACCAGCGATGCTTAATTTCGCAAACCTCAGGTAATCCACGGGGGCGAATGTTCGGTACAGATATTGATCACGCAGTCGGCGGTCTGTATCAACTCGTCCGTCAACTCCTGGTTAAAGCGGCTCGCCGTCGCCGATCGTGTAGGCGTGGTCAAAAGTGACCTCGGGGACAAACGGGGTCGTGATAACTGACTTCGCCCCGCGGCCCGCAAAGGTCAATGATCGATAACGCCGGCGACTCGCGCATATCGTCGATGTCCTTTGTACGCGACGCCGAGGATCAGTATCTTTGATCCGTTGACGGGTTTTGACGTCATTCAGAGCGTCGGGGGCAAGTTCGACGACGTAGTTCGGCATCCCCGAATTGACCTGCTCGGCAAGGCTTATGAACTGCGAATCAAAGCCGTGCTGTCGGGCTTTCCACGTTAGATAATGCGGATCGAGCGGAATGCGGTGGCCGCCGATGCCTGGTCCGGATAAACGGCATAAAGCCGAACGGCTTGGTCGCGGCTGCTCGTACGACTTCCCATGGGTTGATGCCGAGGGCGTTGCAGAGCTTAGCCATTTCGTTTGCCATTCCGATGTTGATGGCCCGAAATGTGTTTTCCCAGAGCTTACACGCCTCGGCGACCCAGGCTGACGAGACGGGAAAAGACGTTCTCGACGATCTGGCCATAGAGCATCGCCGCGATCGCCGTTGAATCGCAGCAACCGCCGACGACCTTCAGGGATGTTGTGGGTCTGAAACTGCGGGTTGCCCGGATCGACCCTCCGGCGAGAACGCAAGCAGAAAGTCCTCGTCGAGCTTAAACCCGTTTTCTTCAAACATCGGCTGCAGCATTTCGTCGGTCGTGCCAGGATACGTGGTCGATTCCAGGATAATTAGTTGGCGACGGCGGAGCGATCGTTCGATATCGGCGCCGCGCTGCCAGGATATATGACATATCCGGATCCTTGGTCTTTCTCAGCGGCGTCGGGACGCAGATGATGATCACGTCGCACTCGGCAAGCCGGCGAAAGTCGGTCAGGCCGACAGTTTGCCGGAATCGACGCATTTCCTAAGGTCTTCGTCCGGCACGTCCACGATGTACGAGACGCCGGTGTTGACCTGATTGGGCCTTTTTGTCGTCAACCTCAAACCGATCGAGTCGTAACCTTTTAATGCAAATCCGACGATCAACGGCAGGCCGACATAGCTGAGGCCGATGACGCCGATACGGGCACCTGGGTTCCGAGATCAGTTGTTCAAATTCGTCTTTGATCAGTGTCAGATATTCTATTACGTTCGTTTGGGCTGGCGCCGCGATGAAATCACTTGGGAAAACGAGGTGCGGATGTTCTAAACTATGTTAAGCAGTAATGTTAGTCAAATTTCGCGCGATGTGTTAATATTAGCAGGGTTTTTCACGCGGTGCCCTCCAAGTATTTTTAATACAGTCAATAGGTTCTATTCTCCGACTTCTTATGAGTTTTGGGGTACATTCCAATAATCCTGTAGTCCGATCGGTTGTCGAGGGCAAAGCAGCGCGTACGGCGTGTGTCGCGGCGTCGCGGGCATTCCTTGCCGCCGCCGCAATCGGACCTGCTCGAGATACTTGTCAGTTTCTACGACGGCGATGATGCCGAACTGAAAGAAAATGCACGGCAGACGCTGAGCACGCAGAGTTCGGTCGCACTCGACGGGACGTTGTCATCGCACGACACGGCACCCGCCGTTCTGGCGTACTTTGTCGCCTCGGGAGCATCGGCCGAACGCCGCGTATCAGTCAATAATCCAGAACGCCAATACACCATCCGCCGCGATCGCGGGGTTTGCGGTAATGTAAGACGACCAGCGGAGACCTGCTCGAGTTGATATCGCTCAATCAGCAGTTACTAATCCGTGACTCGAGCATAATCGAGGCTATTCTCGGCAACCGCACCGAACGTCCGAGGCGGACCGGCGAGCCAGCGAAACAAAACGCGAGTTTTTCGAAAAGAGCGCGGTGCCCAGCAGATCGCCAATGAGCCTCGTGCCCAGGGCAAAAGAGGCCGCCGCCGAATTTGTCGAGCGCGTCGATATCGCGGACGACGGCGATGATTCCGGCCTGAGTGCCGAGGACGCTCTGTTCCTCGCCCAACAGATCGAGGTGCCTGATAAAGACACCGACGACGAATGGCGATGCGCAGCCTTTCCGAAGACGTCCTCCGGCAGATCGCGTCCAACCGTCAATGGTCGCGAAGCTACGGCGTGATGCACTCGCTGGTACGCAATCCGCGAACGCCGATCGCCAATTCGCTGACCATTATGTCGCGGCTGCAGCTGCGAGATCTGACCGCATTGTCAAAGAACCGTAACGTTTCGACGGAGTCCGGCGGCACGCTGCCAGGCTGCTGTCGGCCCGAACCGGCGGCCGCGGTTAGAAAAACTTCACGCCGGCCGGTCTTGATAAATGTACTGGCTATATCGGCCAGAGTATGGTTTGCCGCACCGAGCCATAGGCCCAAAAACGCAAATAATAGAAAAAGTTTCACCCAGATAGCTGCGTATGACGTCGCGGATCGTGCCCGGCTCGGGCGAGGCTGGCGACGTCGGGCATACCATCGCCGGCAATACCGTTTCGTATCAAGGCGGCCAGATACGCAAGTATCGTTGCCACCCGAGAAAATAGATAACCCGAAACAATGCTCCAAATAACAGCCCGTGCGAAAAGCGAGAGCGGTGCTTGAAGAAATGACGGTACGGAAACCATATAATCCGAAAGACTGACCAGCGTGAATACGACGCGAGATCGTGTCGAGGTCGGGCCCGAACATCAGGCCGCCAAACAAGAAAGCCGCACTGACTGTCGCCGTTGCTATCGGCAGCTACTGACCGCCATATGTGATCACGGTCGCCGGTACTGACAGTATCAATCGTGATCGCGTCGTGTTTTGATCCGCCTGGCATCGCTTAATTCTACCTTATACCTCGAAGAGGCATCGCTCCAAGATCGCAATCTAATGCGCTCAATAAACCGCCCAAATCGCACCAAAGTGTTTCAAATTAATTTCACGTTTTTGGCGAATTTGAAACAACTTAAGTACTTTGTTTAGCGACTTTAACCCCCGATTTTGTTTCAAATTAATTTTCTTCCCCTCAGGTTCATCGCTAAATGTGCTCGGAAGTGCTGTAACGCGTGTGTTTGTGGCGTTTACCGGAATTCTGTTGTTTCACAATACAATTCCCGGTATCCGAGTATTGCGATCCATCCGAATTGGGTCATTCTGTGTTCTGCATTCAGTAATTCTCAAACGAACATTGTGTAATGCAAAAGCCTCGACCGCGCCAAAATTCGTGCCATAAATCGTGCCATTTTTGGCATCGCAGCCGCCAAATCGTGCCATTTTTACGTTGTGCAAGTAACACCGCTTCAAAAATGGCACGGCTGTTTTCCGCTAAACCTGCCCTTTTTCTTTCGGTCAGAAACCACACCTGCCGCTATTCCGTATTCGAAATTCGTTATTCGTCATTTCTCCGAACCCTTTCGTTATTGCAAGTATTTTCCAAAAGATCACACCCAAAGCTACATGAATTGCGTGCCGTCCGAGCCCACAATCCAATATTCCCACAGAAGTTGTTGTGGGGCATAATATTATCTATGACCAAAAAAAAAAAAATGAGCGAGCATCTCCCCACCCCCACCAAAAAATTGATTACAAAAAACCCAGTCGCTATCGCTCCCGGTTCTGACAGGAGTCTGGGCCGCGTTCGCGGGCTTTTGATTGTCCGGAAAAGAACCCGGCCGCTATCGCTCCCGGTTCTGACAGGAGGTTGTCGGCCGCGTTCGCTAGTAGATGCCGGCCGGATCGTTTCACGCTCATATGACGCGAATCGGCGATTTTGTTACACTTTTCGCTTGGCCTCCGGACGGAAGTGTAATGAAAGGCTTTTGGCAAAAACTGCAGAAGACGCTGGCGATGATCAAATTTGAGCATACGCTGTTCGCACTGCCGTTTGCTTTTTTGGGAGCGGTGCTCGCGGCAAACGGGCTTCCGACTTGGCCGCAAGTGTTGTGGATCACGCTAGCGATGGTCGGCGCGCGTTCGGCGGCGATGACGTTTAACCGCATTATCGATCGCGACATCGACGCCAAAAACCCGAGGACAGCGGGCCGCGAGATACCGTCGGGCAAGCTGTCGGTCGGCTTTGCGTGGGTGTTTCTATATATCTCGATCGGGCTGTTTCTGCTCGCTTCGTACTCGCTTAATTGGCTCACGTTTGCCCTGTCGCCGGTCGCTCTGATCGTGGTTTTGGGATATTCGTACGCCAAGCGCTTTACGGTATTTGCACATCTGCTGCTCGGGCTGGCACTTGCGATATCGCCGTCGGCGGCGTGGATCGCGGTACGCGGCACGCTTAATGACGAACTGCCGATCCTGCTATCCCTGCTTGTACTGATGTGGACGGCGGGATTTGACGTGATGTACGCGTGTCAGGATTTCGAGTATGACCGGCGCAGCGGATTGCATTCGATACCGGCACGGTTCGGCATCGCCAACTCGCTCTGGATCGCACGCCTATTTCATCTGCAGGCCTTTATCGTGCTGATGATCGTCTATTTGGTCAGCGGACTCGGATGGCTCGCACTCGCGGGCGTTATCGCGGTCGGCGTCCTCTTGCTGTACCAGCACACCCTCGTCCGTTCAAACGACCTGAGCCGTATGAACGCGGCATTCTTCACCACCAACGCATTCGTCAGCGTGATACTGCTGCTCACCTTTGGCGGAGCGGTGTTTATGGCCCGGTAGACCGCTTTTTGGCGGCAAATACTACGCGAGCTTAGCCTTGACCGCGTCGCTGACCATTCGGCCGTCAGCGGACTTGCCGGCGAGGTGTACCATCGCGGCTTTCATCACCGATCCCATATCTTTCATTGTCGAAGCACCGGTCTCGGCGACGGCGGCGTCAACGGCAGCGGCGATCTCGTCAGCGGTTGCCGACTGCGGCAGATATATCTCAATATGGACGATCTCGGCCGCTTCTTTGGCGGCGAGTTCCGGGCGGCCGGCCTTTTCGTAGCTGTCGATCGAATCGCGACGCTGCTTGACTAGCGTATGCAATGTCTTTAGC
Source organism: Chloracidobacterium sp. (assembly GCA_016720705.1). Taxonomy (NCBI): domain Bacteria; kingdom Pseudomonadati; phylum Acidobacteriota; class Blastocatellia; order Chloracidobacteriales; family Chloracidobacteriaceae; genus Chloracidobacterium; species Chloracidobacterium sp. The sequence goes on from JADKKB010000005.1 coordinate 11,931, forward strand.
ACTTCGTCATCGGTCAGGTCGCTACCCTTATCGATCTGGCGATTCATCAGATTGGCCTTGACCATCCGAAGCGTCGAGAGTTTGTCGACGTCCTTGGCCTTCATCGCGGCGGTCAGGTCGGAAATTATCGTTTCTTTTAAGCTCATACGCATAGTCTAAGGTGAGTGTCCGTGATACTCAAGCCCGCGTTTGCGGCCGAAAACTGTCGCGAGGGGCGCACAGTATGCTAATCTGTCAGTTCGTTTATGAAGCTACGCTGGCGATTTGGGATCATTGCAGGGCTGTTTTTGGCGGTCTTTTCGCTGTATCCGCAGATGAAGATGGTCTATCTTCGCGGGAGCGACTGGCAAGGGAATTACGCCTACAACGACATCGACGAAGTCGCTTACGCAGCCTATCTCAGGGCTCTGATCGACGGCCGCCCGCGAAAGAACGACCCATACACCGGACGCGACGATTCGGCGGAGCATCCGCAGCCCGAATCACTATTCTCTATACAATTTGCCGGCCCCTACACGATCGCGATCCCGGCCCGCATCTTGGGCATCGGCGCGCCTTGGGCGATGACGCTGGCTGGTGCCTTTGCGGCCTTTCTGACGGCATTCGTGATCTTTTGGTTCATCGGTATGGTGACCGGTGACAGTTGGTACGCGATGGCCGCAAGTCTTGTGGTTTTGGCGGGCGGAGCTCTATTTGCAGGCGAAGGTGCGATCGGCGAGATCCTCGGTTCCGGTTATTCGTATCCGTACTTCCCCGGCTTCAGACGCTACATACCGGCAATGGCTTTCCCGGCGTTTTTCGGCTTGATCGCGTTGGTTTGGAAACTGCTTGAGCGCGACCCGAATGATCGACGCCGGATGCCTTCGGGGCCTAACTTTCTGGCCGCTGCGGCAGCGACGGTTTGTTTCGGCTACACAGCATTTTCGTACTTTTATGTTTGGACCGCTGCCGCCGCCTGGCTCGTATGTTTGCTGCTCAGCTACCTGATCCTGAGGCCCGACGGCTTTCGGCGGGATCTGATGTGGTTAGTTGGCGTCGGTGCGGGATGTGTCGTATTTCTGGTGCCGTACGCGTACCTTCTTTCACAGCGGTCGCACACGATGGACGATGTCCAACTGCTTATCCTGACCCACGCTCCTGATCTGTTTCGCGTGCCCGAGGTGATCAGCTACGCAGTGATCGCTATCCTGATGGCGTCGGCACTGATCGGCGTGATCGAGTTGCGAGAGCGTTCGAGTGTATTTGCGCTGTCGCTGGCACTCGTCCCGATCGCCGTATTTAATCAGCAGGTCATCACAGGGCGTTCGCTCCAGCCCATTCATTACGAGGTCTTTATCGGCAACTATGTCGCAGGGCTTGCTCTGGTAGTAACGATCGGCCTGGTGATCAAGGGCTTCGGAGAAACCTCGCGATCAAGGCCCGTGTTTGCCGTGCTGGCGATTACGGCGGCGGCGTGGGGCTTTGTCGAGTGTCACTATACGGTCAGGGTTTTGGACGATGTAAACGTGCTCCGCGATCAACAAATACCGGTTGCCCGCCGCCTGACGGAACTCGCCGGCGATTCGCCGGATCGTCACCTGCAGACGGTGCTGCATTTCGGCATCGCTGAGGCCGACGACCTTCCGACCATCGCCCCGCAAGCCACGCTCTGGGCCCGGCATCAGCACGTTTTTGCAGGCGTAACGTGGGATGAGAACAAGGAACGCTATTACCAATACCTCAACTATCAGGGTATATCGTCGCGGCAACTTGCCGCCGGGATGAAGAGCGGCGACGATTTTGTTTCGGTGATCGCACTATTCGGATGGGGCAGGCACACCGATCGGCTCAACGCAGCGTACAAGCCGCTGAGTTTTGGCGAGATCGACGCCGAGGCGCTGAAATACGCCGATTATATAAAGGATTTTGACCCTGCAAAGGCGGCAAACCGCCCGCCCGATTACCTTATCTGTGACGCGGACTTTCAGCCTGACCTGGCAAACGTGGACAAATGGTTTGAGCGTGACGCCGGCGAGAGGCTGGGCAGATCGATGCTCTATCGCCTAAAGCTGCGGCAATAGCACAAAAAAAGGCCGCCCTTAATAAAGGCGGCCGGAGTTGGTATTACTTAAGATATTAGTACTACTAAGCTGCGAGTAGGTCGTTTGACGTTTCCGCAAACACTCGGCGCCCATTGAGAGCGTCGTCTATGATCTCGCGAACGGCTGAGGCGTCAGGATTCACGTCCATACGAACGCAAGCCCTCAGATGTCTGATGATGCCTTCCGTTGCGATCTCGAGAGTATCGCCAGTCAATTTAGAAAAACGGCGTGCTTGGATGTGATCGATCTGCAGGACTCGGTCTTGCAAACTCATTGGTCTAGCTGCTGCCACTTTTTATTCTCCTTTATATATAAAATTCTCTCGCTACCCGAGAGATCTCGTTCCATAAATGTCCAATGGAACGGCCGATTCACGTAAAAACCGCAAAACGGTAAAAATAAGTTGAAATCCTCAACCTTTACGTTGCAGGGATAATGCGCCTGTTATCTTCCTTTCAACTTGTAAGTAGATGTTAACAGAGAGTTCGACGCTTTGTCACTACTTTTTTTTCATCAAACGCCACTTTTTTGCAAATATCGGCTACAAATGCAAAAACGACAGACCACAAGGTCTGCCGTTTCGCTAAAAACAAGCTACGAAATGTTGTGGTCTTAGCTGACCGCGTCTTTCATTGCTTTGCCCAGACGGAACTTAACGGTGGTCTTCGCCGGGATCTTGATGGTTGCTCCCGTTGCAGGGTTGCGGCCTTCGCGGGCCTTGCGGGTTGCCTTGACCAATTTGCCAAAGCCCGGCAGCGTGAATTCGCCGTTCTTTTTGACTTCATCCGTAGCCAAAGCTGCCAATGCGTCAAACATGCCCTTAACGTCGGTCTTCTTGCATCCCGTCGTTTCAGCCAAGCTACTGATGATTTCCGTTTGTGTCATACGTGCCATAATTTATCTATCCTCCAAGTGTGGTTGTGAATATTAAAAACGTCTTCAGTGAAAAATCGTATCGCGGACTTACCGCAAATTGGTGTTATCGACCAATCGTAAACTATTTGATTGGTCGGGGCGGCAAGATTCGAACTTGCGGCCTCACGGTCCCAAACCGTGCGCACTACCAGGCTGTGCTACGCCCCGTCTGTCTCACTCCAGAAACAATTCCAAGTGTCGAATTCTAAGGCTGAAAATGCGTCGGGTCAAGTCAAAGTGCCGTATTATCGCGTAAAAACGGCATTATTTCGGCCAATGCGCGCGCTCGGTGGCTGATTTCGTGTTTAACGGCCGCCGAAAGCTCGCCGAATGTGCCGTTGTGGCCGTCGGGCACGAAGATAGGATCGTAGCCAAAACCGCCATTTCCGCACGGTTGCGGAGCGATCCGGCCGCTGCAAATGCCGTCGGCTCTGTGCACGATCCGGCCCGAGGGATCGGCGATGGCCATGCTACACACAAATCTCGCACTGCGATCCGCGCTGCCCGAATCGGCAAGTTCGGCGAGGATCATAGCCATCTTTTGGTCGAATCCCGTCTCGGCCCCGCCGTACCGTGCCGAGTGTACGCCGGGCCGTCCGCCGAGTGCCGCGACCTCAAGTCCGGAGTCGTCCGCGAGCGTATATGTGCCGGTCATCTGGGCGTACTGCGATGCCTTTAGTTCCGCATTTTCGGCAAATGTCCCACCTGTCTCCTCGACTTCGGCCGGATTAGTCAGACTGAGCAGGCTTAGTATCTCGATCGGCATTCCGGCCAATAGACGCTTTATTTCAACTAGCTTTCCCTGGTTAAGCGTGGCGATCGTGAGTCTGGTGATCGGTTCGGTAATGTGCATAGAAGGTTAATATAGCCGAGTGTTGATCAAGACGTCACCGGCAAAAGCGATTTCCGTTGCCAACAGCAGGCAAATAAATGTATAAATAGAGTTAGCGAAATTTTCTACGTTTCGCCTCTGCCTATTACTCTTTAACGGGGAAATCACACTTTGCTATCCGCTACTATTGACCAAATTGCCGACACTTCAGAACTAACGCCGCGAGACGACTCGGGATCGGCGACGGTAAACGCTGTACTTGACCTGGCCGGTTGGACCGCCGGGCTCGATAGTTTTCTGTCGTCCGCCGGTGACGCATTTGGTGATCGGGCCGCGCAAAGCACAGGTACGGACCTCATCCGCGATCTGCGCCTGTCGCGTAATGTGTTGCAAAGGTGTTCGCGGTTGGTACTGCAAATTTCGCTCGCGGGCGATTCTATCCTGCCAGAATTTAATCTATCGATGGATGAGATACTGCAGTTTGGTGCGGCACTGCGCGAACCACTCGTGCTGGCCGAGAGCCTGCAGGAATCGGACTCGTTGAGCTTGTCTGAATGGCAGGCCTGGTGCCGTGTATTCGTCGATCGATTGGCGGCAGTACCCGCTTTCGCTAAGCTCGTTGCACTGACCGACGCCGGCGGAGACGATCATCTGCCCGAGATCTTGCAGCGGACCGTATTTGGAACCAGCGGTGCCGAGCGGCCCGAATATGCGGTGATCCTACCTCGATTTGGCCGTATCCTGCGGTTGCTGGATATAGTTGGCAGGATGTTGGCGGCCGACGAGCCTTTGAAACCGTCCCTGTTGCTATTTTCGCGCATTAACGAAATGACGCTCGAATTGATCGCCCACTTGAACCAGAGGGTCGAGCGGTCGGGTGACACCGATGACGAATTTACCGCCGCTATCGACGGTGCGTCATATATGGCGTCGATCGAACTCAAAAAGGTCGTCCAACTCGAACTCGCGGGCCTCACATCGGTTCGACCGCCGACATCGGTGTATGCGCGGATCGAGGCTGCTCACGCGGTTTTGGCCGAGAGCTTTCAGCACATCCTGACCGGATTTGCCCGCCAGTTCGAACCGACGACGGATGCGATGGAGCTATTTCCGAATTTTGAGATCAAACTCCGCCGAAGCTTAAAGCTCCGCCAGGACCTCTACGACATTATGAAACTCGCTCAGAGAGCCGAGCGGGAACCGGAACCGGCGCCTGTCGCGACCCTCAACGCGGCACTCGAGACATATCTTATTGAGGCCGTATCATTTCTATTTTACAAAGATAAGGAAACCTTTGAGCGATTTGCCGAAGAGATCATCGTTACCAAAGAAAAAAAGGATCTCGTGCCGATCCTTCATCGCTTTGGGGCCTACGTCGAGACACTTTTTGCTCAGGTCAATATGCGGGCGGTGCTCGAAAAACATCCGTTTGAGATCCCCAAGGCCTAAGCGAGCTATTGCGAACGCAAAGTGCCGAGCGGTTTGCGAAACAGCACGTCAAAGCTCGCCGCCACGCCGACTGCCATTACCAGAAATGCGGTGACCAAGACACCTAACACTAGTGCCGCGGGATCAAACTCCCATTTGATATTCATCACAAATCGGCTGACAGCAAACGACAGTGCAACCGCAAATCCGGCTCCGATGATCCCGGCCAAAAGTCCAAGCAAGCCATATTCGACAAATAAGATCGCCGCCAAAACCCGCCGCTTTGCCCCGAGCGTCTTGAGGATCGCGTTCTCATATATCCGCTGCGATTTTGTCAGTGCGATCGAACCGATCAGGATCAGAATGCCACTGAGCATCACAAAGCTGCCGACGAACGAGATCGCGAGTACAAAATTGGCGATCAGACGTTGAACAGTAGCGATGATGTCGGCAACGTCGAAGATCTGTACGTTCGGAAATCGTTCGAGAATGTCCCGTTGAAGCCTCTGGCGGTCGGTCGCACCCATATGTTTGACGACGGTTGCGGCAAAGCTCTGGGGTGCCTTTTCGAGCACACCCGGACGGAAGACAAAGATGAACGCGGTCCGCGTATTGCGAAGATCGAGTTTCCGTATATTCGCGACACGTGCCGTGATCTTGCGCCCCGAGATGTCGAAGGTGACCGAGTCACCGGCAGTGACCTGCAACCGCGATGCCATATCTTCCTCCAGGGAAACCTCCGGCACGTCCGCCGGCGACGCGTCCCACCACTGACCCGCAATGACGCTCTCGTTCTCATCCAGCTTTTCGCGGTATGTTACTGCAAATTCGCGTCCGATCTGGCCCTGCTGCTGCCGCACCTCGCGGTTTGTATAGTCAAATGCTACGCCGTTGACGTATGCCACGCGTGCCCGCACGGTCGGAATTATCTCCGGTTGCTCGCCGGTCCGATCGGCCAGAAGCTGTCGAAGTTCGTCAACCTGGCTCTTTTGGATATCGACAAAAAACAGGCTCGGTAATTTCTGGTTTCGTGAAAAATCAAATTCGCGGACGAGATTTGCCTGCATTGACTGCACCGCCAGAACGACAAAGGCACCAAGGCCGACCGCCAAAAGGATGATGCGTGTCTGGTTGCCCGGACGGTAAAGCGAATTAATAGCCTGCGTCATCGAGAATGACGAAAATGGCTTGACCCGCCGCAAAAGCCAGGTCAGGGCCGTCGCCGCGGAATACAATATCAGAGAGGTGACCGCGAGTCCGGCCAGAAAGAATGCGCCGACCTTAAAGGATCCCGCTTGCCACACCGCGAGGCCGAGCAGGCCGGCCACCGAAACCGCGCCGAATATCCATTTTGTCCGATCGAGTCTGTTCAGGCTCGAGTTGTTTTCGTCACGAAGCAGAAGCTTTGGCTTGATGGTCCGGATCTGGAGCAGCGGCAGTGCCGAAAATAAAAGCGAGATCAAAACTCCGAGCACCGCACCCTGAAATCCGGTCGAAAAGCTCACGGCATACGTCATCTTTGCCGGCATTACATCAGCAAACCGCCATTTTACGAGCAGCATCGCCGCCTGTGCCAGAACCACGCCGAATAGACTGCCGACCAGTCCCAACGTCAATATTTGGAGCAGATAGACTGAGATGACCCGCGTGCCGCTTGCGCCAAGACACTTGAGTACGGCGATCGTCTTTCGCTTTTGCTCGACGAATGCTCGTGCGACATTCCACACGCCGACACCGCCAAGCACCAGGATCAAAAGGCCGGTCAGAGCGAGATAGTTCTCAGTACGTGTGAACTGCTCGCCCATATTCTCCTGCTGTTCGCGGTACGAGGAGGTGGTGATGGTCGTGCCCTTGAGTGCATCGCGGAGTTGGCGGACGAGATCGGTCGGGTCGTCGGCGGTGCGGTAGAGAATTCGACGGCGAATCCGTCCGGTATTACGGGTTATGCCCGCCGAGTCAAACGCCTTTTTTTCGATAAAGACGCGGCTGCCGAGCCTGAAACCGTTGGTTCCGCCCGGTTCTTCGTCAAATGTCGCTCGAATGGTAAATTCACCCTCGCCGATCTTGAGTTTGTCGCCCACTTTGACCTTTAGATCCTCGAGCAAGATCTCGGCGATCACCGCACCATTGTCCTTGAGCAGGGCAAAATCAAATGGCTGGCCGCCCGTGATGGTAAACTGCCCGACGAGCGGGAATGGCGGTTCGATCCCTTTGAGTTCTACAAACTTAAGCGATGTGTTCATTCGATCCGTAGGCCGGACCATCATCGCGGTGGTGATAGTCTCGTTTCGATCCTCGACAATTGAGGATCTGCCGATGACTTCCTCGATCTTGGCGATCTCGGCGGGCGAAAAATCATTGGTCGAACTCAGTTCGATGTCAGCGGTCAGAAGCGCCCGGGCATCGGAACCGACCGCTCTTGTCAGATTCTGTATCAGCGATCGGAGAGCGACGACCGAGCCGACCCCAAGCGCGATGCACAGAAAAAAGAACAGCAAGCGCCGCCAGGACGAGCGGATCTCGCGAATTGTCAGATTGAAAATAAACTTCATTCCGCTGCTCCGCCGCTGCCTTGACCGTTGAGTTCGTCGCTGACGACCCGACCGTCGCGCAGTATAATCTGGCGTTGTGCACGCGCGGCGAGGGCGTGATCGTGGGTGACGAGCACCAGCGTCACATCGCTCTGACGGTGAAGTTCTGTCATCAGATCAAAAATATGCTGACCATTCTTAGAGTCAAGATTACCGGTCGGTTCATCCGCCAAAAGATACTTAGGCGAATTGGCAAATGCCCTGGCGATGGCCACACGCTGCTGTTCGCCGCCGGAGAGTTCGGGCGGATAGTGGTGGCCGCGATTTGTTAGATCGACATCGGCAAGCAACTTGTTAGCACGGGTCCGAGCGTCCTTGAGGCCGAGGATCTCCATCGGGATCAGAATATTTTCGTAAGCCGTCAGACTCGGGATCAGATGAAATGACTGAAAGACAAAGCCGATCTTCTCGCTGCGAATTTGTGCGAGTTTGTCGTCGGTTTGGGCGGTGATCTCATCGTCATCGACCATAATGGTCCCTGATGTCGGTTCATCGAGCCCGGCGATCAGCCCGAGCAATGTTGATTTGCCGCTACCCGAGGCACCGGTGATCGAAACGAACTGTCCGTCCGGTATCGACATCGATACATCATCCAGAATTGTCAGGTCGTCAGATCCTGACCGAACAGTCTTGGTGACGTTTTTTAGTTGGATCATATCGCGATAATTGCGCCCCGGCGGCCCACTTTGAATCTTAACTTGCGAAAATTAGGTGAACAAGTTTCAATTATTGTGCATCGAAAGTTGTTGAACGCACGTATTATTAACATTAACCTATGCGGTCTGTAATTCGAATTTCAATTGCGGTTAGTTTCATCTTTTTGGCAATGCTTGGCGTTGGCTGCGGTTCGTCGGGCGGCCAGCAAAACTCGGCGGCATCGGCCAAGCCGCTCGCGACGCCGCAGATCAGGGCTGACCGGCCAAAAATAGTTGCCTTTGGCGACAGTCTGACAGCGGGTTTCGGTTTGCTTGAAAAAGAGTCTTATCCGTATCTGCTGCAGCAAAAGCTGGCGGGGGACGGTTACGATTTTGAAGTGATCAACGCCGGCGTGTCGGGCGACACAACGCTTGGCGGCCTCGAACGCATTGATTGGGTCCTGGAGATGGAAAATATTAAGATCCTCATCCTCGAACTTGGTGCAAACGATCTAATGCGAGGCGTGCCGCCGGCGAAGGTAAAGACCAATCTCGACACGATGATCCGTAAGGCAAAGGCGAAAAACGTGCGGATACTGCTCTGCGGAATGCTTGCCCCGCCCGGCGGCGGTACAGATTATTCCAAGGATTTTATTAATGTGTTTCCGGATCTAGCGACCGAGCATAAACTCGATTTTCTGCCGTTTCTGCTCGACGGTGTCGCGATGAAAAAAGAGCTGAATCAAGCTGACGGCATTCATCCCAACGCTGAGGGCGAAAAGCTGATGACTGACAATGTCTATACAGCTCTCAAACCAATGCTCGCAAAGTGAAACTAATGCCGAACTTTCGGCGAATCTACTATCTATGAAAAAGTTTGTTTTTATAAATATCCTTATACTCTCCGTGTGTGCCGGAGCGATGGCACAGGCCGGCGGCACCGCCGCCAACTACACTCGGCCTGATGCCGACAAGCGTTTCAAGCGTTTTGTGAACGATACGGTCGGTCCATTTGCGTGGGTCGGTGTCGGAGCAGGTGCGGCATTTTCAACCGCGGCCGATACCCCAAAAGAGTGGGGCCGTTCAACCGAAGGGTTCGGCCGCAGATTCGCGTCAAATTTTGGCAAGACGGTCATTCGCAATACGGTCATTTACGGAATGGACGAGGCGCTTAAGCTCGATAGCCACTATTACCGTAGCACCAAACGCGATGCCGGGTCCCGGGTCAAGAATGCCTTCCTTTCTACGGTTACCGCGCGAACGGCGAAGGGCAAACGCACGATCGGTCTGCCGCGGATCGTCGGAACATATTCGGCTAATATGATCGCGACACAGGTCTGGTATCCGGCGCGCTACGATTGGAAAGAAGGTGTTAAGACCGGTTCGATATCGCTGGGCGTCAATGCTCTATTCAATCTCGTCAAAGAATTTGCATTCAAAAAATGATCGGGTGACGACTCGGTCGTGACATTTTTCGCTGAGGTGGTTAACGTAGGAAGGTATGAACGTTACCCATCTCGAATGTGCACTATGCGGGCTTCGTCACGAGGCCCGCACTCTTCAAAACCTCTGCGTCAAATGCGGAAAGCCCTTGCTCGTTCGCTACGACCTCGTAAAGGCGGCCGAAACGCTGACGCAAGAGTCGCTCAAGACACGCGAATCATCACTATGGCGCTATCGCGAGGTCTTGCCGGTCGAGGCGGCCGAAAATACCGTATCGTTTGGCGAAGGCTGGACGCCACTCTTTAAGGTCGACCGATTGGCCGACGCACTTCCGCTCAAACTCGACCTATATATTAAGGACGAAGGCCAAAATCCGACCCAGAGCTTTAAGGCACGCGGGATGACCGCCGCGATCTCAATGGCGAAGGAACTCGGCGTCAAAAAGGTCGCCGTCCCATCGGCCGGAAACGCCGCCGGTGCGTTGGCCGCCTATGCCGCAAAGGCCGGAATGGAAGCCTTCATCTTTATGCCCGCCGACACTCCGCGCGCAAATATCGTCGAATGTCAGCAAACCGGAGCCAATGTCACGCTCGTTGACGGCCTCATCACCGACTGTGGCAAGATGGTCGCCGAACGCAAGGAGGCCGAAGGCTGGTTTGACGTCTCCACGCTCAAAGAGCCATATCGCGTAGAGGGCAAAAAGACGATGGGCTATGAGCTTTTCGAACAAATGTCCATCAAACTTCAGTTTGATGATGAGGGGAACGACAAACTGAAGTTTATCGGACATTTACCCGACGTTATCCTTTACCCGACCGGCGGCGGTACAGGCCTTATTGGGATGTGGAAAGCGTTTGCCGAGATGGAGCAAATGGGCTGGATCGGTTCAAAACGTCCGCGAATGGTCACCGTCCAATCTGATACGTGCGCACCGATCGTGCGTGCGTTTGAAAAGGGCGAGCGATTTGCCGACGAATTCGAAAACGCCGCTACCGTCGCGTCCGGGCTTCGCGTGCCGAAAGCGATCGGCGATTTTCTCATCCTGGACGCGATCCGTGCATCCGGCGGAACCGCAATTTCGGTGACGGACGCCGAACTTGTCGACGCTGTCGCGGAGATCGGAGCCGCCACCGGCATCTTCACCGCCCCCGAAGGCGCCGCCTGTCTGCCCGCTCTGCGAAAGCTTATCGCTCAAAACCTCGTGCGCGAGGGCGAGTCGGTCGTCATATTTAATACGGGCTCGGGCATAAAATATCTGGAAGCGTTCGAATAAAGGCCTGATGTGAATTCGCTTTATCAAGTCACCTAAGACGGCCCGGTCGATCACGGCGATCTATAGCTAATAAAAAAAAATTGGCGAGGTAGGCTCCGGTGCTGAATGGCGGCTTCTAGCGTTTTGCGTGGTAAAGGAGTAGATTTATTGTTTGCCGCTAGCCTGATACGCTGGTGGCAATTTGTTGGTAGATACTTTTTTCGGATATTTTTGATGAACAGCCTCGTATTTTCAAATATGTTTCACCGTCCGGCGCGGACGGCGGTGAGCATCATCGGCATCGGCATCGGCATTTTGCTGATCGTATTTACGGTCGGTCTGGCAAACGGCAGTTTGCGTGAGCGCGCCCAACGCGAGGCGAACGTCGGGGCGGAGATAATGCTGCGAGCATCGGGCAGCCTCGGCCTCAGCGGATCCGAAGCCCTCCGTCTGCCGGTGGGTCTCGCCGATGATGTGAAGAAGATCGATGGCGTCGCAACGGCGGTGCCGATCGCACAGAACAGCATCTCGGTCTCGGACTCCAGTACCGGTAGTCGACTAGTCGATGGCATCAGCTTTGACGAGTACGCATCTGTTTCCGGAGTGCAGATCGCCAAAGGACGAAAACCGGTCGATGGAGCTGACGAGGTGATCGCTGACGTCGCGTGGGTCCAGCAAAAGAGCCTGGTCATCGGCGGTAAGATGAGCCTCTACGATCGTGATTTCACGCTGGTCGGTTCGTACGAACCGAGTGCGGGCGGCCGCATCAAGATACCGCTCACCACGATGCAAAAACAGCTGGGTGCTGAGGGCAAGGTCTCGGCTCTGCTGATCAAGACCAAAGACGGTTTCACGCCGGACGCCGTTGCTCAGAACATACAGGCCAAGTACCCTGACAATCAAATAATACTCACCCGCGACCTCGAAGAGCTTTATATGCAGGGCTTTCCGGCGTTGAACGTCTTTCTGAACGTGGTCGTCGGCGTTGCCGGTGCGATCTCGGCCCTGATCATCCTGCTGACGATGTACACGACCGTTACCGAACGGACGCGGCAGATCGGCGTGCTCAAATCGCTCGGTATGTCCAATTTCAGCATTGCGTTGACGATCGTGCAGGAGGCACTGTTGATCAGTACCTGTGGCGTTCTATTTGGCGTGATCGCGACGTTTCTGGTGAGTATCGCTTTGGCCAAATGGACGTCGCTTACGGTCCAGATCGAACCGTCGACGGTCATCAGCATACTCGTCGTCGGTATTCTCAGCAGCATTGTCGGTGCACTCTATCCCGGACTCAGGGCGGCACGGCTTGACCCGGTCGAGGCCCTCGGCTACGAATGATCGCTGAGTAGATCAAATTAAAATTAAATGACCTTAGCGAATGTTGGAAAACGTTCGCTTTTGGTGTTTTATAAGCCTGTACTACGCATCCGGCACGTTTCGATCTCTTATGACTCTGAGTCCTGTTAAAAATCTATCTTTAGCGATCAGTCTGATCGCGATCATTTTCGCCGCGTCCGTTGCAGCGTCGGGGCAAAAGCGGTTCTATCTCGCACCCGATGATCACACAGACTATTACTGGACTGCGGATGAGGCGACCTATCGTCAAGCGTTTTTGACGATGATCGATTATTACCTCAACAAGATGGACGAAACGCAGTCGAATCCATCGGATCTGCAAATGCGTTGGAGTTGTGACGGCAGCCTCTGGATGTGGGAGTTTGAGCAAAACCGCAGCTCAGCCCAATTTAACCGGTTCATCGAACGCGTCCGTGACGGACATATGAGCGTGCCGATGAATCCGCTGGTCGTGGCACAGGGCGGATCCAATGCCGAAAGCGTGCTGCGCGGGATGCTCTATTCGGGCCGGATCGAGCGGCGTTACAACCTGCGATTTCCGATGGCGGTCGCGATGGAAAATCAGACGATGCCTTACGGCCTCTCGTCGCTGTGGGCCGGTGCCGGTGCCAAATACTCCTGGAAGGGCGTTTGTAATTGTGCGACCGAGGTGACAGGGCTAAATAACCGTGACCGCGAGATCTATTACTCCGGCGGACGTGACGGCAGCCAAGTGCTGATGAAATGGCAGTCGCAATACACGACCAATAAGATGTTCGGCAGCTACATCGAAGCCGATGACCCGGTCGCGACCATCGGCTTTGCCGATAATAGTATGCTGTTTCAACAAAAATATCCGTTTTCGGTGATCGGAGCATTTGGCCGCGGCGGCGACGATCTCCAGTACACAAGCGACGAATTTATCGCCGTCGCACAACAGCAATCGACGCCTGGCCGCCGTGTCATCATCTCCAACCAAGAGGACTTTTTTCGCGATTTTGAGGCAAGTTACGGGCCTCAACTCGAAACCTTTTCGGCCGCCTTCGGTAATGAGTGGGACGTGCTGATCGCATCGATGGCCGAGGTGTCGTCGAGGGTCAAACGTGCATCGGAAAAGCTCCGCAGTGCCGAGGCGATGGCGACCTTGGTCGCTCTCGAACAACCGTCGTTTATGACCTCGCGGATCGCCGAACGCGATCGGGCGATGATCGATCTGGGCTTGTATTATGAGCACGACTGGACGGCCGACGGTGCAGTCACGCGCTCACAGCGTGCAGCGTGGCACCGCAAAGTCGAAAATGAGATCACGCAGTATGTGGATAAACTCTATGATGACGCCAAATACGAACTCGGGCGGATGATCTCGCGGACCGGCAACACGGAGCGGTTTTTCGTATTCAATCCGCTAAGTTGGGCCCGCACGGATTTTGCTGATATTCCGGTGCGGGGATATCGAAAGGTCAAGGCCGTTGACGCCGCGACCGGCGTTGAGGTGCCGTCACAGCTGATGACATTCGGCACGCAACGGATACTTCGCGTGCTTGCCTCTGATGTTCCGTCGGTCGGTTACAAGGTTTTTGAACTCAGGTGCGGTGCTCCCGCAGTGTTGCCAAATGCCGCGGTTCAGAACGGTGCGACGATCGAGAACGGCACTTACCGCCTGACGATCGCACCCGACGGAGCGATCTCCAGTCTGATCGATAAAACCCGAAACAACCGCGAAACCGTCCGCAACATCGGCGGTAAGTTGCTCAACGACCTCGGCGGCGATCGTTCCGGTACGGTGACGGTCGAAAACGCCGGTCCGGTGAGCGTGACGCTTCGAGCTGTCTCGGGCAGTCCGGTTCGCCATACGACGCGCGTAACGCTCTTTCGCGATATCGACCGCATCGATGTGCGTAATGATATTACCGAAAATTTTGACGACGTTAAGACGTGGAGCTATTCGTTCGACATCAACTCGCCCGACGTCTGGCACGAAGAGGTCGGTGCGGTGATTCGCGGCAAAATGCTGGCAAGCGGCGGCCATTATTCGCCCAAAAACGCCCGTTACGACTGGCTCACGCTCAATCATTTTGCGGACATTACCGACGGCGGCAGCAATGCCTTTGGCGTGACGCTTTCGAACTGGGACAATTCCTTTATGCAGCTTGGGTCGAGTGCCCCGCGTGTTTTTGACACTACGACGCCGCAGATAAACGTCTTGGCCGGCGGCCAGGTCGATGGCCCGAACCTCGGTATCCGTGATCAGGGCGGCGATGGCTATTTTCTGCAGCGGTTTGCTCTCAAAACTCACGGCGGTTTTGATCAGACGGCAGCAATGCGGTTCTCACTTGAGCACCAAAATTCTTTTGTCACGGGCCGGATCGGCGGATTGGGCGATCAGGTGCGGCAATATCCGGCTAGTAGCTTTTCGTTTCTGCAAATATCCGATCCAAACGTAATGCTGTGGGCGCTCAAACCAGCCGAGGACGGTATCGGGCAAGGTGTCGCTGCAAGGGTCTGGAATCAAGCTGGATCGCCGCTGTCGTATTCGCTATCACTCGCCCGTCCGATCGCCTCTGCCGACCGCGTCACGCACGTCGAAACCCGGATCGCCCCGGCCAACGTCTCCAGCGGCAACCTATATGCGTACGTAAACCAGCAACAGATCCAAACACACTTACTGAAATTGCCATAAGTCCTCACCGCCACTTATTCACTCGCCGCCTTGCCTCAGAAACAGGTCGCTCCAAGTAGTTTCCCAGACATCGGCTGTCCCAAATTACATCAAATTAATTTGAAACAGTCGGTTTACACATTCTGTAACGCTAAGCCGTGTGATCGCTGTTAGTTACGGGCGGAAAGTGTCCCTAATTAATTACACATTTTTGCCGAATTTGGGACAGGCTAAATGCTCTGAATAAATAAGTTAACCACCCAAAGTGTCCCTAATTAATTTTCTTCCCCTCGGGTTTATCGCAAAATGTGTTCGGAATTGCCTTAACACCTGTGTTTGTAGCATTTAGCGGTATTGTGGTGTTTCACAATACAATTCTGCGTATCCGAGTATTTTCAAAGATCAACCCGTAAGCGGCAGAACTTGCCGAATGGATCCGCAAGTCAATTATCTCACAGATGTTGTGTATCAGACAATATATTATCTGTGCAACAAAAATAAAAATGAGCGACATCTCCCGCCGCGAACAGATCCATTGACACCAACCGGCAACAGGTACAAAATGACGCTATCGCCGCCTCGCCAAATCCCACGGACGGCGAACGAGCCAAAAGACATCACGCTTTCGCTTCATCGCATCGAAGTAGAAGGTCAATGTCCGGAGAAGTTTAACGGCAAGCAGGATCGCTCTCACGATGGGCAAAGCTCAATGATCAAGAAGGGAAATTATATAGAGTATGATGTAATCGAATTATGTCATCGAATAAACGTCTCTCCGCCATTATTTTGCTGATCGTTGCAATGATCATATGGGGCAGTGCGTTTGCCGTTACCAAAGCTGCACTCGAGGAGGTGCCGCCGGTTTTGTTTGCGTTACTGCGGTACGTTACAGCTTCGATCTTGCTGATTGTCTTCGTTATCTTGAGCGGAAAACTAGCGAAGATTCCGCGTCCTGTGCCGTGGGTTGCGATCGTGCTGATGGGCTCAAGCGGCGTTTTTCTCTACACCATTGCCTACAATGTATCGCTCGTTTACACGAGTGCGTCGCAAGGTGCTATGGTGCAAAGCTTTATTCCGGCAGTTACGACACTTTTTGCCGCTGCATTTCTCAGAGAATCACTATCGCGGATCCGCCTGATCGGAATCGGAATCTCGATTCTCGGAATTTTCCTGATAATGTTCTTTGCCGAAGCGGATGTCGATGCACCGAATTCTTTTTTGGGCAATGTGATGATGCTCTTATCCGTCATTTTGTGGGCGGGCTACACGCTTTTTGCCAAGCGCCTTGCAAAATTTGATCCGCTGGTGATCACTGCCGGAGCGACAATTGTCGGCACGGCCCTGCTAATACCTGCCGCGCTTTTCGAACTCGGTAACAAAGGCTTTCCGACGATTTCCGCAACGGGTTGGACCGGCGTAATTTACCTCGGCCTTTTTTCGTCTGCCGTCGCGATGCTGCTTTACAATCGTTCGCTTCAATATTTGAGTGCCGGCGAAACAGCAAATTTTCTTAATTTAATGCCCGTCGTTGCCGTTCTGGTCGCGGTAGTTTTCCTCGGTGAAAGCCCGACGTTTAAGCAAATTACGGGCGGCGTTCTAGTCTTATTTGGTGTTTGGGTGTCATTACAGAATAGATCCGGCACCCCGATCGAAGAAATTACAGAAACCCCGCCTGTGAGTTAAGCGAAATAGACACGCCCTCGGGCAGCAGATCCACAAAACGTTCGCCTATCTATTTCAAACAGACAAAGACCCCGGCGACAAATATTGGAATGTCGCGTGGGGCCTTTGTGATCAATCGTCCGGATGCTTTATCCGCGGGCCGGTCTACCAAATGATCAACTCGATCTAATTGCTTAAACCTAAGCTTTGCCGACCTGGACGCGAGTTGGCCGCAGCAGGCGATCGCCGAACTTATAGCCGCGCACGTATTCCGAGACAATCTTACCGTCGTTTTCGGGGCCGGTAGGTGTCATATCGACCGCATCGTGAAGCTCAGGGTCAAAATCGCAACCGACCGAGGCGATCGGCTCGACGCCGACATCGATCAATGCACGCTCAAAGCTGCGCGCCGTGCCGATGACGCCCTCGCGTAGATTATCGATGTTCGGGTCGGACTGGCTGGCTGCAACGGCAAGATTCAGATTATCCAGCACCGGCAAGAGCGTCGTCAGAAAATTAAATTGAGCCTGCTTGCCGCGATCTTCGAGCGTCTTCATCAGACGGGTACGCATCTCGGCCGTCTCGCGTTCGAGGTCAGCCTTAACCTCTTCGAATTTTGCCTGGACACCGATCAGCTTGGACTCGGCCGCCTCACGGCGCTCGATCTCCGCCTTAAGCGTCGCCTCAAGTGCGATCTCGGCCGCGGACTTGGACGGCACTTTCGGAATCTCGTCGTCCTTGACCCGCTCGCCGCTCTCATTAAAACGCCTTTTGTCGTTAACGGGGATCGTATCTTCGCCCTCAGTTTCTATTTCGATCTCTTTCTCGTTCATTTTCTTTCTCTTAAACACAATATCTAAATAGTAGTTGGTAAACCGCGATAGTTAAAGTCATCGCGGTTTACCAATGGTTTAGCGACTCTATCTATGCCGCCTCGGCCGACTTTTCGGCTCCATCAGCGGGTGTAAACTTCATCGCGCCATTTTCGGCCGAGACGCGAACCGTCTGGCCGCTGACGATCTCGCCCTTCAAAAGACTCACGGCAAGCTGATTCTGCACAAGATTCTGGATCGCCCGCTTGAGCGGTCGTGCACCGTAAACCGGGTCGTAACCCTCGGAGATGATCAGGTCACGAGCCGAATCATCGAGCTCGATCGTGATGCCGCGTTCCTCGAGATTCTTGCGAAGCTTTTCGAGTTGGACGTCGATGATCGTGGCGATCTGATCCTTACCAAGCTGCTTGAATACGACGATGTCGTCGATGCGATTCAAAAACTCGGGCTTGAAATGATCGCGGAGCACCTGCAGCACTTCCTTTCGGATATCGCGGTCGGCAAGCGGATTTTCGGTCGCCGCCTGTATCTGCCGCGAACCGAGATTTGACGTCATAATCAGCACTGCGTTCTTAAAATCAACAACGCGGCCCTTAGAATCGGTCAAACGCCCGTCATCCAGGATCTGGAGCAGCACGTTGAAAACATCCGGATGCGCCTTTTCGATCTCGTCAAAAAGCACGACCGAATACGGTCGCCGCCGGACCGCCTCCGTCAATTGGCCGCCTTCGTCGTAGCCGACGTATCCAGGAGGCGCACCGATCATACGAGCGACCGCGTGCTTCTCCATATACTCGGACATATCGAGCCGGACCATCGCGCGTTCGTCGTCAAACATAAATTCGGCGAGGGCACGGGCCGTCTCGGTCTTGCCGACACCGGTCGGGCCAAGGAAAATAAATGATCCGACCGGACGATTAGGATCCTGCAGGCCGGCACGAGCACGCCGAACGGCATTTGCCACCGCCTCGAGTGCCTCGTCCTGGCCGATGACACGATTGCGAAGATTGTCCTCCATCGAGACGAGCTTTTGCATTTCGCCCTGCAGCATCTTGGAAACCGGCACGCCTGTCCATTTGGCGACGACCTCGGCGACGTCCTCTTCGTCAACCTCTTCTTTCAGATACACGCCGTCTTTCTGCAGGTCGGCGAGATGAGCTTGCTCGGTTTCGAGTAGCTTTTCAAGCTCCGGGATGCGCCCGTACTGGATCTCGGCGGCTATGGTCAGATCGCCGCCCTGACGAGCTTGTTCGAGCTCGAGTTTGGCTTGTTCCAATTGCTCCTTGGCGGAGCGCATCTTTTCGATCTCTTCTTTTTCTGACTGCCATTTGGCCTTCATCGCCGACGATTTTTCGTTGAGGTCGGCAATGCGCTTTTCGATATCGTTCAGACGCGATTTTGATTTATCATCCGTCTCGCGCGTCAGAGCCTGCCGCTCGATCTCGAGCTGGAGTATCTCGCGTTCGAGCACGTCGATCTCCTGCGGCAGGGAATCGATCTCGATGCGAATCCGCGATGCGGCCTCGTCGATCAGGTCTATCGCCTTGTCCGGTAAAAACCGGTCAGTGATGTAGCGGTTAGACAAGGTCGCGGCCGCGACGATCGCGGCATCCTTGATACGCACGCCGTGGTGGACCTCATAGCGCTCCTTGAGGCCGCGCAGGATGGCGATGGTGTCTTCCACATTCGGTTCGCCGACGTAAACCTGCTGGAAACGGCGTTCGAGAGCCTTATCCTTTTCAATATATTTCTGATACTCGGCGAGCGTAGTCGCACCGACCGCCCGCAGAGTGCCGCGGGCAAGCGTCGGCTTGAGCATATTCGACGCGTCGATCGCACCCTCGCTGGCACCTGCTCCGACCAACGTGTGCAGTTCGTCGATGAAGAGAATGATCTGGCCCTCGGCCTTTTCGATCTCGTTGAGAACAGCCTTGAGGCGGTCCTCAAACTCGCCGCGATACTTAGCTCCGGCCAGCATCGCTCCGAGATCGAGCGAGACGAGCCGCTTGTTTTTTAATGTTTCGGGGACATCACCTGAAACAATGCGCTGGGCGAGGCCCTCGACGATCGCGGTTTTACCGACGCCGGGTTCTCCGATCAAAACGGGATTGTTCTTAGTTCGCCGCGAAAGTATCTGGATCGTCCGGCGGATCTCGTCGTCACGCCCGATAACGGGGTCGAGCTTTCCCTTACGGGCTCGATCGGTCAGGTCCATCGCATATTTGTCGAGGGCCTGAAAATTCTGTTCCGCATTCTGATCCGTGATCCGCGAACCTCCGCGCATATCGGTGATGACCTTTTCAAGGTCTTCCTTAGAAACTCCGTTTGAGCGCAGAATGCGGCCCGCATCGCCTTCCTTTTCGGCAGCGATGGTCATCAAAAGGTGCTCGGTCGACAAATAGTCGTCCTGCATCTTTTCGGCAGCTTTCTGAGCCTCCTGAAAAATGGTGTTGGTCCGCGAGCTGAAATATTGCTGTCCGCCGGACACCTTCGGAAATTTGCCGATGGCAGCCGTTATCTCATTTGCGATGGCATTGGCATTGGCTCCGATCTTGCCAAGGATCGGCTTTAGCACGCCCTCTTTCTGCTCAAGCATCGCCGCAAGCAAATGCTCGGGCTCGACCTGTTGGTTTTCGGCCTTTTCGGCAACGCCGATGGCTTCCTGCACCGCTTCTTGCCCGCGTATTGTAAATCTGTCGAATCTCATAACTTTATCGTGACCGCGGGGCGGCCGCGGAACATATCATTCCATTGCGGCCGTCCTTGTGATCACGCTCCTTGGGGTTAAGCCCCGGCAACTCTTGACGTTTCCACCGGCTTCGCATTCAATGCGGCGGCGTCGCCGTCGATGATATCGATCTTGCGTGCCTTAGTGTCCTCGCGTTTCGCAAGAGCCACAGTTAAAATGCCGTTTGCAAATTCTGCCCGTGCGCCCTCGGCCGTAACCGTCTGGGGCAGCGTGAACGACCGCGAAAACGACCCGAACGATCGCTCGATCCGGTGATAGTTGTCGCCCTCGGCTTTCTTCTCAAATCGACGCTCGCCCTTAAGGGTTATGACGTTATTCTCGAAAGAAAGTTCAAAGTCTTCGCGCTTCATTCCGGGCAATTCAGCCTCGATCACTAAATTGTCCTCGTTTTCAAAGATGTTTACCCTCGGCACCCATTCGCCGGTAAGCATATCCTCGCGTGCCGGAGCATCCGGCGCGGTGACAGTAAACAGGCGATTGATATCGTTTTGCAACGAGCGCAACTCACGAAAAGGGTCATACCTAACTACGTTCATAATCATTTCCTCCAAAAAAACTAGATTTATGACTAATTACTTAGTCTATACCCATAATAAAACTTGAGTGTATGTTTGTCAAGTTCTCTTTTCGCCAAAAGATTATCATTCTCATCACCAAATAGGGATGTTTGAAGGTGACACTTTTGTTGATTCTCGGTTATATTTAGTGTCGCAGCTTTCCAATACAATTTGGTCCGGTCTGGTGGTTGTCGATCTGGATACTTGCGGTAGTTTCGAGTTTAC
This sequence comes from Chloracidobacterium sp., assembly GCA_016720705.1. Lineage (NCBI taxonomy): Bacteria > Pseudomonadati > Acidobacteriota > Blastocatellia > Chloracidobacteriales > Chloracidobacteriaceae > Chloracidobacterium > Chloracidobacterium sp. Next base: position 33,128 of record JADKKB010000005.1, read on the forward strand.
TGATGAATAAAGTATTTCGAGAAATCTTGTGGCCGATGGTTGCGGTTCTCGCCGCGTTTGTCGTCGGCGGTATTATCGTTCTGCTGATCGGCGATAATCCGTTCGTCACCTTCTATCACCTGATCGGCAATTCCTTTGGGTCGCTCAACGATATCGGCTACACGCTCTTTATCGCGACGCCGCTAATATTTACCGGGCTTGCGGTGGCGGTCGCATTTCGATGCGGCCTGCTGAATATCGGTGCCGAGGGACAGCTATACGTTGCCGCATTTGCAACGGCGTGGGTCGGCATCAAATTTGGCGGAACGGTCGTAACGATCTTTGGCAAGCAGGAAGATTGGTCCTGGTACAGTCTGCCGTCGGTACTGCTGATACTCGTCTGTATGCTGACCGCAGTAATTGCAGGCGGCATTTGGGGAGCAATTCCCGGTATATTGAAAGCCAAGTTCGGCTCGCACGAAGTGATCAATACGATCATGCTGAACTTTATAGGCATAGCTCTGGTCAGCTATTTTACCCAATATTACCTTAAGATCCCGGGCGATCCGATCCTGCAAACAGCCGAGATCGGCAGCGGAGCGCACATACCGCGGATCAGCCAATACATTCCGGGAATGCCGGATTTTGTCCCGCTTAGCGTCGCATTTCTAATAGCGATACTGATGTGTGTGCTCGTCTATATTTTCTTATGGAAGACAAAATGGGGTTATGAGCTACGGGCGGTCGGTGAAAATCCATCGGCGGCCGAATATGGCGGGATCTCGGCTAAAAAGCAGATCATCATCGCAATGACCATTTCCGGCGGACTGGCCGGTATGGTCGCGATCGGTGAAGTGCTCGGCTATCGATACCGATATTACGACGGATTTTCGGACGGTTGGGGATTTCTCGGCATTGCAGTTGCGTTGCTTGGGCGCAATCATCCGCTCGGCATCTTTGTAGCCGCGATCTTTTTTGCCGTGCTCAAGCGAGGCGAGATCTTCGTAGATATCGAGACCAAATATGTGTCGAAGGATCTGGTCGAAGTATTGCAGGCCATAATCATCATTTTTGTCGCATCTCTGCAGAAATTTACGAGGAAATAGAATGGGAGATCTCTTAACACCGACATTTCTGCTCATTTTGCTCTTCTCGACGATCCGTCTGGCGACGCCGCTGATATTTGCGGCATTGGGCGGAATGTTTTCTGAGCGCGCGGGCGTGATCAATATCGCTCTCGAGGGTCTGATGCTCACGGGTGCGTTCACGGCGGCGGTTGCGACTTACGAACTTAACAATCCTTACCTCGGCTTTGTATGTGGCTTGGCGGCGGGTGCATTTGTGGCGGCGATCTTTGCCGTTGCGGTGATCAAGTTTGAGGCTGATCAGGTCGTGGCCGGTTTTGCGGTAAGTTTACTGATGCTCGGTTTGCCGGCGGTGATCAGCAGTCGTCTATACGATTCGGCAGGATCGACACAGCAGATCGCAAAGCAGTTTTTGCTCCCGGAGTATTACAATCGCGTATCGATCGCCTCCATACTGGCTTTTGCTCTCGTGCCGGTGTGTTGGTACGTGCTGTATAAAACGCCGTTCGGCCTCCGCATTCGTGCGGCGGGCGAAAATCCCGAGGCGGCAGATGCAGCGGGCGTCAACGTGATCAAACTCAGGTATATCGCGGTCATACTCTCGGGCGTCCTGGCGGCGGCGGGCGGTGCATATCTCTCGATCGGGCAATCGTCGCTCTTTACACGCGGGATGACCGCCGGTCGCGGATATATCGCACTTGCGGCACTGATCCTCGCTAAGTGGAAGCCGATCCCGGTGCTGTTTGCCTGTCTATTCTTTGGATTTACCGAGGCTCTCGCGATCCAGATGCAGGGCGTGATCAAGATGCCGTCCGGCGAGGATGTGCCGGTGCAGTTCATCCAGATGATCCCATACGTTTTGACGATCATCGTCCTTGCCGGCTTTATCGGTCTGTCGCGTGCTCCAAAGGCTCTGGGAACACCGTATCGGAAGGAAAGCTAAAACTAACCCGAGAGTTGCCGTGGAGCGAGATAACGGTGGGGCTCTCACGGCTTGACACGGAATGGTGAGTACGGTTGTTTGAGTCTTTCCAGCGAGGCCTTCGGTCCCGAACTCTTGAATCCCTGTGCCTGCGAAATAGATCATTATGTCATACGAAAATGCGGCCGCGGCTGCTGAATTCATCAGATCGAGATACCCGAGCGAACCGCAGACTGCGATCGTGTTGGGGAGCGGGTTAGGTGCCTTTGCGGACGAGGTGGCGAATGCGGTTCGGATACCGTATGAAGATATTCCGGGCTTTGCTCGGTCGACTGTCGAGGGGCACGCGGGGCAACTCGTTTTAGGCGAGATCGGCGGCGTTTCGGTGGCGGTGCAGCAGGGGCGGTTTCACTATTACGAAGGCTATGATATGGAGCAGGTTATGCTGCCGGTGCGGACATTTGGTTTGCTCGGGGTGAAGACCCTGATACTCACCAATGCCGCGGGCAGCCTAAACTCAGATATGCAGCCCGGCAGTCTGATGCTGATCGCCGATCATCTGAATTGTCTCGGCGTCAATCCGCTACGTGGGCCGAATGACAGTAGATTTGGACCCAGATTTCCGGATATGACCGAGGTTTACGACCGCGATCTACGGCACATCGCCCTCGAAGAAGCGAGTGCCATCGCGAGAGAACGATTTGATCGTGGCGACGACGAACCCCTGCTCGATTTTCTCAATACCGGCATCTATTGTGCACTTTCCGGCCCGACGTACGAGACGCCGGCCGAGATCCATATGTATCGACAACTCGGAGCGGACGCAGTCGGAATGTCCACCGTCCCGGAGGCGATAGCGGCACGCCATCAGGGCACGCGGGTAATGGGCATTTCGTGTATCACAAACCTCGCTGCCGGTATGAGCGGCGACACCATTAATCACGAAGAAGTGATGGAAACCGGTGCTCGCGTGGCTGAGGTGTTCAAGGAATTGCTCCGCCGCATCTTGGCTAGAATCAATTGAGCAGTAGCACCATTTGGGAATAACTTTGTATTTCTTGACCTAGGACTTGGCGTCCCTGCGGTTAATATCTTTTTATGATCATAGGCATATGCGGTGGAACAGGATCGGGGAAAACGACTATCGCTCGTGCGATAGTCGATGTGGTCGGTGCGGATCGAGTCGTTTTGGTCGAGCAGGATTCGTATTATCGCAACCTGGCGGATATGCCGCTCGACGAGCGTCATCAGGCCAATTTTGACCATCCGGACTCGCTGGACAGTGATATGCTGGTCAATCATATTCTGCGTTTGAAGCAGGGCCTGGCGGTCGAGATGCCGCTGTATGATTTTGCGACTCATACACGCAGCGACAAGATTTCGGTGATCGAACCCAAACCGGTGGTCATCGTCGAAGGGATCTTGATCTTTGCTGAGCCGCGGGTGCTCGACCTTTTGGATGTCAGAATATTTGTCGATACGCCGGACGACATACGATTGATGCGGCGTCTGCGACGCGACTCGAGCGAACGCGGCAGGACATTTGAACGCACACTTGAGCAATACGAGCGGACGATCAGGCCGATGCACTTTGAGTTTGTCGAGCCATCGAAACGGCACGCCGATGTCATCATACCCGAAGGCGGGCAGACGGGCGTCAGCGTCGACCTTTTGTGCGGATTAGTGCGCGAAAAGCTTGTTGCCGAAAGCGAGGAAAAGGGATTTTAGATGGACGATAAAGATCTGATAGCATCCGCGACCGCGGTTCGGGAAAACGCATACGCACCATTTTCGGAATTTAGAGTCGGCGCGGCGGTTGAGACCGAGGATGGCGAGGTCATCGACGGCTGTAACGTCGAATCCGCCACGTATGGCCTGACCATTTGCGCCGAACGCGTGGCTATCTGCAAAGCTGTCTCGCAGGGCAAACGTAAGATCAAGCGGATCGCCGTCGTTGCCGATACCGAAAAGTTAACGCCACCCTGCGGCAGCTGCCGTCAGATCATATGGGAATTTGGCGGTAATATCCCGGTCGTAATGTCCAACCTCCAAGGCAAGGTCGAAACCCATCAGATGATAGACCTTTTGCCCGATGCGTTCGATGCTGAGTTTTTGAAGTAATCTGCCCGAACACTTAAACCGAATTGCATTCTGCAAGGATTATGATGTAAATTCAGCTATGGATAAGCTGAAGTTTTACCTCGCCTTTTTTCTTTTAATCACATTTTCATATTCGACTTTTGCACAGCGGTTACCGCATTCCGAGAAGTATGTCGCGCCGTTGACGTGTGATCTGCTCATAACGGGCGGGACTGTGGTGACGATGGACGCGGACCGCCGGGTCATCGAGGACGGTGCCGTCGCGATCAAGGACGGTAAGATAATAAGGGTCGGGCGGCGGGCGGTCGTGACCAAAAATCTCACCGCAAAGCGCACCATCAACGCGGCGGGCAAGGCCGTGATTCCAGGCCTCATTAACACACATACACACGCCGCGATGTCGCTGTTTCGCGGCATCTCGGACGATCTCGACCTTAACGAATGGCTGACAAAATACATCTTTCCGGCTGAGGGTAAGAACGTGACGGAGCAGTTCGTGCGTGCCGGTACGCGGCTTGGCCTGGCCGAGATGATCCGCGGCGGGACGACCACTTACTGCGATATGTATTACTTTGAGGACGCGGTCGCCGACGAGAGTAAAAAGGCCGGCGTTCGCGGCGTTTTGGGCGAGACGATCATCGATTTTCCGGTTGCTGATAATAAAAATAACGCTGAAGCGATGGCGTACACCGAGCGGTATCTAAAAAAATGGGCAAACGACCCGTTGATAGTTCCGGCGATCGCGCCGCACGCACCGTACACGGTTTCGACTGACCATCTAAGGGCGATCAAGGCACTTTCAGATAAATATAACGCAGCGGTCGTCACGCACGTCTCCGAGACGAAAAAGGAACGCGATGACATCCTGGCTCAAAAGGGAATGACGCCCGCCAAATATCTCGACAGTATCGGATTTTTGACCGATCGCGTCATTGCGGCTCACAACGTATGGCTCACGCCCGAGGAGATCGATATCTATGCGGCAAAGGGTGTCGGGGCCGCGCACTGTCCGCAATCGAATATGAAACTCGCCTCCGGCACGGCGCCGATCCCGGCGATGCTGGCAAAGGGTGTCGCCGTCGGCCTCGGAACGGATGGTGCGGCATCAAATAACGATCTCGATATGTGGGAAGAGATGGATACCGCAGCCAAACTGCATAAACTCATCTCGACTGACCCAAAAACGCTGCCCGCCGAACAGGCATTTGAGATGGCGACCATCCGCGGAGCCCGAGCCTTGCATCTCGATAAGATCACCGGTTCGATCGAGGGCGGCAAGCGTGCCGACATCGCCATTGTGGACCTCGACAGCCTCAATCAGACGCCGTATTTCAATATCTATTCGTCGCTCGTTTATTCGACCAAGGCGGCGGATGTCCGTACGGTTATCATCGACGGTAGGATCGTGATGCTAGACCGACGTTTGCTCACGTTAAACGAAAATGTTATAAAGAAAGACGCAAACGCATACCGCAGAAAAATCATCGATAGTCTTAAGAACTGATGTTGCCGGCTTTACCAAAAGCTCCTCGGCGATGATTTGGCGGCGGCAGTTTGAGGTTGGAACAGGTCGTATAAGTGAGCCTTCGAGGGTAAGTTCGCTTGACCTTTACGGAGAATTTAAGTCAGGGAATGGAGGACTCTAAATGCCGTTAAATGTCAGAAGGTTTTGCACTTCGGTTTTACTGGTTATTGTTGGATTGATCGCCACTGCGGCCGCACAGACTGTGCCGGCCCCGACGCCTGCGCCGCAGGCTGCACCGCCGTCTTCGGGCGATGTAATGCGTGACCGTATCTCAAAGGCAAAGGCATACATAGCCGTCCGCAACTACAACGCGGCGATCTACGAGCTTGAAAACATCCGCCGCGAAACCGGCGACACGGCCGTCCAGAGCGTCGTCAACGTCTTGTTGATGAACAGTTACCTCGAACAGGGCGATTTCAAACGAGCCCAGGATTTCCTGAATCTTTTTTACACCGAGCAGAAAACGACCAAGCCCAATGCGGCCGCCTATTATATGTCCGTCGCCGGACAGGTGGTCAAAGGGGCGCGCAATCGGGTGGAGCGATATCGGGCATTGGGCCTGAGTATTTCGGACCGCACTTTGCCGCTCGAGGCGGCCAACGATCTTGAGAAAATGCGCGAGACGCTGGAGCTGGTTATCACACAGGCGACGGCGATCGGAAAGGACTCTAAGAGGACGGCCGACGCAATGGCAATGGTCGAAGAAGCGAGCACATCGCGAAGTATGCTTGCTCGCGACGACTATGATGCACGCCGATGGAAAGACACGGTCGCTGACGCCCGCGAAGAGATGTCCAATTCGCGCAGCGTCGTAACGAATGCCGTCAACGACACTCCGGCCGACGGCGTGCTAAATCCGTCAACGACGGCGGCTACCGTTAGCTCTACCACGGCAGCACCGCCGGTGATACAGGCGCCCCCGACAGTTGTTAACAAGCCGCTTGCGGTACGCGAACGCGAGGTCAAGCCGGCCGAGACCACCGTCGCCAAAAACGATAAGCCGATCGTTGTAACATCAACACCGGTCCAACCCAAAGAGACTCCGAAGCAGGCCGACACGGCACCGGTAAAGAATGACGGCTCGCCAATGGATGTCGGATCGCTGGTCAACTATGCCACGCTTCAGGCTCAACCAACGTATCCTCCGGTCGCCAAGACGACGCGGACGACCGGTATAGTCAAGGTCCAGGTAATGGTGGACGAACAAGGCGCGGTCTCAGAGGTGCAGAAAACAAGCGGCCCGTCGATGCTCCAGGGTGCGGCAAGAGACGCGATCCGTAAGTGGAAATTCAAACCTTTTGTCCGAGACGGCCAACCGGTCAGAGCGACGGGATATGTTAATTTTAATTTCGCTTTATAGTTAACGAGGTTCGTTTTATTGGTTTCGGGCGGCAACCTTTTCGAGAGGTTAGCCGCCTAAGTTATTTTGGGGAGAGTTTATTAGCCGCAGATAAACACAAATGAACGCGGATAAGAAATTGATAGTAGTAGCTATGCTGATCCGCGTTTACCTGCGTGGATCTGCGGCTAAGGTTTTTTTTCGCCACGTCTCGGCGATAATATGAATCTATGCGATATCTGATCCTCGTCTTATTGCTCTCAATCGCCGTGTTTTCTCAGTCCCCGGCGGGGCCGCCAATGGAGTTTGGGGTTTCGCACACTCTGGCAAAGTGGCGGGTGGCTCATTATTCGGATGTCCGCTACAAGCTAAACCTCACACTCGAAAAGATGTCGCCCGTGCTGAAAGGGACGATGGAGATCCGTGTGAAAGTGTCGTCAATGGACGAAATGACGACAGTTCCCCAAGACCTTCCGGGAAACGGCATTCCACAGATCATTCTCGACTGGCGAAGGATCGCCGGTCACGAAAAGCTCTCGACGATCACCAACGTGACGATCAACGGCCAGGCTCGTGACGTTCGCGATGGCGGTGCGTTTCAAATCGACGCGACAACAAAACCTTATATAATCGATGACCACGACCATCTCATCTTTGCCGAAGGCGTCAAGCTCGGCGAGAACGTCATCAAGCTCGATTTCACTTCGCCGATCCTGACCAGCGGCTCCGCCATCACCCGCTACATCGACAAAGAGGACGGCAGCGAATACATCTACTCGCTCTTCGTCCCCAGCGACGCCAGCACCGCCTTCCCCGTATTTGATCAGCCGGATCTGAAGGCGAGGTTTGAGCTGACAGTTAAAAGGCCGAAGGATTGGAATGTTATCTCGAACGCGTTAAGTGAAGATTCCGAAGCTAGTTTCAGCGACGGTACGCCTAGAGAGTTCACCTCCGCGTTAGTCGAAACACGACCGATCAGTACCTACCTCTTCGCATTCGCCGCCGGTCCATTCGAGCGATTTTGGGTTCCTGATGGCCCGAAAGTAGAGGTTCGGTCAGAACTGAAAGAAGCGTACAAGAAGTGGCTCAATAATGACGTTTCATTGAGGATTTCCTCTGAGGACGCCCAGCGACTAAAAAAAGAAAAAAACGAGAAGATGTCGAAAGGCTATGCCTCGGGTTTGCGAGATTTTCAGCATATCTACGTCCGCAAATCCCAGGCTGCCAAGTTCCAACCTCACGCTGCTGAGGTCTTTCGCCTCAACCGCGAGGCAATCAAGTATTTCGAGGAATATTTCGACTACAAGTTTCCTTTCCCGAAGTACGACATCGTGCTGGTACCGGAGTTTCCGTTTGGCGGGATGGAGCACGCGGGAGCGACGTTTCTGCGAGAGTCGGCGATCATTTTTCCGACCGAGCCGACGAAGAGCGACGAGGTCAGCCGTGCGGTGCTGATGTTTCACGAGGCGGCTCACCAGTGGTTTGGCGACACCGTGACGATGAAATGGTTCGACGACCTGTGGCTCAAAGAGGGCTTTGCCAACTTCATGGCCTATAAAGCGTTAGAGAAGATCATGCCCGAGGCAAACGCATGGAAGGTCTTCTACGAGCGCATCAAACAGCCCGCCTACGCCACCGATTCCACCAAAGGCACCACCGCCATCTATCAACCCATCGAAAACCTCTCCGCCGCCAAATCCGCCTACGGCAACATCGTCTACAACAAAGCCCCCGCCTTCCTACGACAAGCCGAGTTCTACCTCGGCGAAGACAAGTTCAAACTCGCCGTCTGCTCATTTCTAAAGAAGCACGAGTACGCGAATGCGACGTGGCAAGACCTCGTGTACGAATTCGGAAAAGCCAAATATGGGGACGAGATCGCGAACGTTTCCAAAGTAGCCGAACTTCAAGAATTCACGAGTCAATGGGTAACGAAACCTGGATTACCAACCTTTAAGGTTGTGAGAAATGGATTTGAGATGAATAACGCGATTGGCTCGGCGAGTTTTATTTCTAACACGAGCGGCGGTCAGTCAGAGAACTTTAACGCGGCCGTGTTATTTTCAGATAACAGCAAGGTTGTTTTGAACGTGAAGTCAGCTCCAACTTCTCGAACCACGCTTTACCTTATTGAACCCGCCACGAGAACTTCGTCAACCGAGATCGCCGCGATTCTTCCAAACTACCAAGACTACGGCTACGGCATTTTCCTGCTCGACGACAAGAGCCGCGATTACGTTCTGAAGAATGTGCAGAACGAAAAGGACGCGTTCCTGCGTTCGATGATGTACGGCGCACTGTGGGACAGCGTCCGCGAGGGCGAGCTCGACCCGAAGAGTTACGTCGAGTTGGTCATCAAGAATCTCGGAGCATCCACCCCGTCTGCGGCGGCCGCATCCACCCCTCCTTCGAAAGTAGTGGAGCAAGACGAAAGCATCGTCCAATCGATCATCGGCCGCGCCGCAACTGCGATGCGGTATTACATGTCAGAACCGACTGCAGTAGCGAGTGGTTCTGACAAGATAGGCGACCTGAACGCACGTTTCGAAGCCATACTGCTCGAACGTATGCAGAATGCTCAAACGACCGGACAGCGGATCACCTTCTTTCGGGCGTTGGTCGCAAACGCGACGACGGAAAAGAGTAGAGCCGCTCTAAAACAATTGCTGACTACGGGCGGAAACGCGAGTGTGAACGAGCGTGCATCTTCCGTGGCAAAAGAGGCACGCTCCCTAACGGTCGCGTTTCTGCCCGTAAAGGCGAAGGACCGCTTCGACATCGTTACGCGACTGTTGGCGTTGAATGACCCGGACGCGATGAAGTTGCTTGCCGACCTTGAGAAAACGGAGACGAGCGACGATGCCAAACGCTATGCCTACGCCGCACGTGCCGCCATTCCGACCAAGGAGAACAAGGCGAAGTATTGGGACGATTTTGTAAATAACAAGGACATCTCCGAGAGCTGGATCGAGGCGGCGTTTGGCCCGTGGAACAACATTCGACATTCTGAGCTGACATTGCCGTATCTACAAAAAGCTTTGCTGGAACTGCCGAACCACAAACGCAACCGTAAGATATTCTTCGTCAATGGCTGGCTCGGTGCCTTCATCGGCGGCCAACGCAGCGACGCGGCACTGGCGATCATTAACAAATTCCTCGATACCAACCCGAACCTCGACAAAGACCTGAGACTGAAGATTCTGGAAAACTCAGACCTCATCGAACGCGCCGTGCGTGTCCGTGGGAAATACGGGAAGAACTAGGAATTTTAGCCGCAGATAAACGCAGATGACGCAGATAGGAAATTGATAGAAATGGTTTTTCTGATCCGCGTTTATTTGCGTTTATCTGCGGCTAAAATTCCTCTGTGTCTTCGAGGCGAACCCCGCTACTGAAAGTCGTGCGAGCCGATCTTGGTGACGAAGGTGCTGATCGGCTCGAAGTATAAGCCCTTGATCATACCGCCCTCCTCGGCGATGCCGCGGATGAGCAGGAAATCACTCGAGACGATCGTGGATCGAAATTTATCAAAAACGTCGGGCATAACGATGAAATTGGAATAGCCGGTCTCGTCCTCCATCGTGATAAAAACGACGTCATTAGCCGTGCTCGGCCGCTGGCGGACGATGACGGCACCGGCGACGGTGACGAGATCACGTTTACGCAAATTGACGGTCCGGTTTGCAGGCAGCACGCCGCGTTTATCTAGCTCTTCGCGAAGAAAGCGCATCGGATGCTTGCCGATCGTGATACCGGTCGTCATCAGATCGCTCTCCATCAACTGCCACTCGGTCATCTTATTGATAAACGAATTATCCGAATTGTCCGAAATGTCCGACAAACTTAAGTTTGTCGCTCCCGTGTTCGGCGGATCAGATGAACTTGAGTGTGGAGCGGCGTTGGTCGACAAACTGAAGTTTGTCGGACTTTGGTTCGCTGGATCAGATGAACTTGAGTGTGGAGCGGCGTTGGTCGACAAACTGAAGTTTGTCGGACTTTGGTTCGGTGGATCAGATGAACTTGAGTGTGGAGCGGCGTTGGTCGACAAACTGAAGTTTGTCGGACTCTGGTTCGCTGGATCCGGTGAACTTGAGTGTGGCGCGGCGTTGGTCGACAAACTGAAGTTTGTCGGACTTTGGTTCGCTGGATCCGGTGAACTTGAGTGTGGCGCGGCGTTGGTCGACAAACTGAAGTTTGTCGGACTCTTGAAAAGCTCGCCGATAGGTTGGATGGCGAGTTCTGATTCCCAAAGGGCCTGACGGCGATGGACCGTGGCGTCAAAATTGAGAGCACCGGCGAGGCTGAGGGCACGGACCTCTTTTTTGTTGATCGCGGGGACGCGGGCGACGAGGTTTTCGACTGATGTGTACGGCTCATCGACAGAAACCCAGTCGCTATCGCTCCCGGTTCTGACACGACTGGCGACGATCGCCTCGGCGACATCCTTTCGCAGGCCTTTGACGTATTTGAGGCCGATGCGGACGCGGCCGTCCTCGATGGTAAATAGCCTTTGCGACCGGTTGATGTCGATGGCGTTAAAGTGCAGGCCGTGACGCTGGGCGTCCTTGATGAGCGTCGCCGGGGAATAGAAACCGAGCGGATAATTATTGAGCATTGCGGTCGTAAATTCGGCCAGATAATGCACCTTAAGATATGCCGACGCGTAGGTCAAAAGCGCAAAGCTCGCCGCGTGCGACTCGGGAAAGCCGTAGTTGGCAAATGCCAGAATGCTCTTGACGATGCGGTCCTGCGTCGCCTCGTCGATGTCCTTGTCCGCCATACCGGAGCGTAGTCGCACCTCGATCTTGCCGAGGCGTTTGTCCGCCCGTTTGAAACCGAGAGCACGCCTCAACTCCTCGGCCTCGCCGCCCGTAAATCCGGCGATCGTCATCGCCATCCGCAGTAATTGCTCCTGAAAAAGCGGGACGCCCAAAGTGCGTTTGAGGATGGGCTCGAACGACGGGTGCATATAGTCGACCTCCTCTTTGCCCATCCGGCGGGCGATGTAGCCGCTGAGCATCTTACCCACGATCGGGCCCGGGCGAATGATGGCGACCTGGACGACGATGTCGTAAAACTTTTCGGGTCGCGACTTGGGCAGAAAGTTGATCTGAGCTCGGCTCTCGACCTGAAACATCCCGATCGTGTCGGCCTCTTGCAGAGTTTTATAGACGAGCGGGTCGTTTTTTGACAGACGGCCGAGATCGACCTTTTCGCCGCGATGTTCCTCGATCAACGTGAGAGTGTCGCGGATGACCGCCATCATTCCCAAACCAAGCAGATCGACCTTGACGATGCCGAGGCGTTCGCAGTCGTCCTTGTCCCACTGGATGATGTTGCGGTTTTCCATTGAGGCGGGCTCGAGTGGCACGACGCCGTCGAGACGCCCCAGTGAGATGACCATTCCGCCCGAGTGCTGGCCGAGATGCCGCGGGTAATCGAGTGCTCGGGCGTACATCTCCATATATTTTGCAATGCGGTAATTGTCACGCGGATCAAAGCCGGCCTCGACGAACCGCGACATCATCTCGGAGCGCGTGTGCGTGCCGTAATGCGGAATTAGCTTGGACAGACGCTTTAGAGCGTCCTCGTCAAAGCCGAAGACCTTACCCACCTCGCGTGCAGCCGAGCGTCCGCGATAGCTGATGACGTTGGCCGTCATACCGGCACCACGCTCGCCGTATTTTTGATAAACGTGCTGGATGACGCGTTCGCGATCCTCGCCCGACGGCAGGTCGATGTCGATATCCGGATACTCGGTGCGTTCCTCGGAGAGAAAGCGTTCGAAGAGCAGGTCAGCCTCGATCGGGTCGACTGCCGTGATGCCGAGAGCGTAGCAGACGACCGAGTTGGCCGCCGAACCGCGGCCCTGCGAGAGTATCTTCTGCGAACGGCAAAACTGCGAAATGTCCCAGACGAGCAGGAAATAGCCGGCGAGATTGAGCTTGGCGATCATATTGAGCTCGTAATCTAGTTTTTGCCGGACCTTTGGCGTCAATGCCCAATATCGCCAGACCGCGCCTTTCTCAGCCTGTTTGCGAAGGTACGAGTCCATCGTCTCGCCCGGCGGCACGGGATAATCGGGAAATGTGTAGCCGAGCTCGTCCATCGAGAATTTAATGCGGTCGGCGATCTCCACGGTCGTTGCGACCGCCTGCGGGTAATCGTCAAACTGGTAGAGCATCTGCGACGCTGATTTGAGATAGCGTTCGCTGTTTTCCGAGATCAGGCGGCCGGCATTCTCGATGGTGCAGTGATTCTTGATACAGGTAAAAACGTCGAAAAGCTCGCGGTCACGCTGTGCGGCATAGTATGGGCCGTTGCTGGCGAAATACGGCAGGCGAAACTTGTGAGCGAGCCCGAGCAGCGTCTGATTGACCGCTTCTTCGTGCGGGAGATTATGCCGCTGCAATTCGACGTAGAGACGGCCTTCGAAAACATAGTTGAGCCACGCCAGTGCCTCCTGGCCCTGATGCCGCTTGATGTGGTGATGGAGAAAACCATCGGCCCCGCCCGTAAAGCAGAGCAGTCCGGCAGAGTGCTCCTCGATGTCGCGGCGCGTCGCAAAATGCTCGCCCTTTTTATGACGTAGCTTGACCGTCGTGATCAGGCGGCAGAGGTTTTGATAGCCCGTAAGATCGAGCGGCATCAGCGGCAAAAGGCTGCCGTCGTCCATCGTGATCTCGGAGCCGATCATCGCCCTGACGCCCTGCTCCTTGGCCTCAAAATGAAGCCGCACCGCACCCGAGACCGTGTCGCGGTCCATCATCCCGATGGCGGGCATATCAAGCTCGCCGGAGCGCACCGCGATGTCCTCGGGCAAAGAGCCGGACGATAAAAAACTGAATGCGGAGCGTGTGTGGAGTTCGTAGAACACGGTCAATCAAATTCCCCCGTGATGATCCACTCGTTGCCGGTTTTTTGCAGACAATAGACGCCGCCATTCTCGACCTCGACGTGCCAGGCACGCGTGTCCCAGGCCTTTTCCCACCAACGCGAATTGGTCCGCCAAACTCCACTGCAGGCGGTAACGCGGCCCGCGAAATATCGTGTCCGCAGGTAAATAAGCTGCTTGTCCCGCACGAGAACCTCGGCGGCGATCGGAGGTTGATAGTATGTAAAGGCGATGATCGGGGCCTTTGGATCAGCATTTCGCTCGGTGCCGTCGGGCAGGCGTTCGGCGTCAAGCGTGAACGGCCGTTCTACCCTTTTTTCGAGCAAGGCCGGCACACCGACGTTGGCCTCGCCGACCAGCTTTTTGATCTTGCCGACGGTCAATAAAAGGCTCTCGGGCTGCGGCTTTGCGGCGGCGTAAAGCCCGCTCTGTGCCGGCCGTGGGCGTGTGAAATGAGCCCTTGTGCTGACGGCCGTTATGCCCGAGGCGGGCGGGTCGGCGGATATGCGCAGGTCGATTATCTTGAGCCAAAAGGCCTTGTCGAGTGTCGGGAAAGATGTTTTGATCTCGTACATCTTATCGGCTTTTCTATCGAGTTTGAAACGGATGTCGATCTGCTCAGTGCTCCAGCCATTTTTATTTACGGCCGCAAGCATCTGTTCGAGGCCGCGATTGACGACAAAGATCAGTTGGGCGAAATCGTCGACCGGAAAATCGAGTTCGTGCCGCCACGTGACGTTGGTTTCTCTAATATTCGGCGTTAATGACCGCCTTGTTTTACGGTTGATGACGTCGATCACTTGCTGAAAGTCGCGGCCATAGCGGGCGATGAGTTGGTCGGCCGGGATGTTTTGCAGATCCTCTATACGGTTGATGCCTAGTGCCTCAAAAACGCCGACCGTGTCGCGGTCGATGTCGAGATCGCTCAATGGCAGTTGAGCGAACGCCCCCGATGAGTCTGCAGTGTGGCCCGGCCCGCGGTTTTCGCGCGCGAGCAGCATCGCTGTTTCGACCGTCCCGGCGACCGCGACATTTCCGCTGATATTATTGCGTTCGAGTTCCTTCACGATCTGTTGGGCGATCTTATCCTCATCGCCGATGAGCTTTTCGAGACCGCTGACGTCAAAAAGTACGCCGTCCCCGAGCATCTCGATGCGATAGGCAAACCCGTAGGCGATGGCCGACAAGATGCCGGCGTCCTCACATGAGCTTTTCGAAATTATGCAGGCATATGATCTAGACATCGCTGTAGTCAAATTCGATCTTGGCCGCCGTTTGAGGTCCGTAAAAATGCTTTCTCGAATATAGGCCGAGATGAAATTCACGCAGCAGTTTGTACCGCCCGAGTCCGGACCAGACGGTGTCTTTGCGGACGATCTCGAAAGATCGGTGGGCGGCCGAACCCGCGACAGGTTCTTCCGACGTGACGACAAAGAGCGTCGGTGTTTCCTTGATCCGCGTGCGATAGCGATACCAATACGTCCGCGGCACCATCCGTAATTTCTGCATCGGCAATCCGCCGAGATTGAGCCAGACGGCCCCGAAGCCTTTTGCCTGCACCAGATAGTCGGCTGCGGTAAATGCCTGCTCGAGGTTGCCGCCGCAGCGAACCCATAAAAGTGAGTCGAGAGTCACACCGCTCTTTGCTGCGGAGCAGGGATCAAAGGCATCACACGAGTCGACGACCGCACAGACCTCGCCGAGTGCTGTCAATTTTGCAAGCAGATTGAGGGCAAGACTGGTACGGCCGCTACTCGCCCCGCCGAAAAATTCGCTCAGCGTCCCGCGCGTCAGGGCGATCCCGACCGCATCGAGTGCAACTTCTTCGGAGTGCTTTTGTTCCTCTTGAAGGTGGGATAAACTTTTAACTAAGCTCAGATGCCTCATATAAATACTTGCGAGGGTGCAAGTATATCTCATAGATGAAACACAAGTCAAAGAAATTTTGGCGATGAGATCGAGGCAATATCCAACGAGCGACACGCCCAACCACACCTCAATTGTTATAAGGTTTTTTCGCGGAGATCCTAAAAACGCAGAACAGCAGGCGGCAACCTTTAACCGGGCTTAAGCCCCAAATTAAGATGCCGCAGATGAGAGTTCGCCGGTCAGAAACGCATCCATATCGGCGGGCGTGAGCGGCTTGGCAAAATGAAATCCCTGGCCGGCATTGCAACCCAGAACCTGCAAAGTTTCGATCTGGTGCGGATGCTCGATGCCCTCGGCGATCGTTCGTAGATTAAGCGATTCGCCCATCATAATGATCGCCCGGGCGACGGCATTACCCTCGCTGCCCTGGCCGAGTTTGTCGATAAATGACTTGTCGATCTTGAGGATATCGATCGGGAATCGCTGCAAATAACTGAGGCTCGAGTAGCCTGTGCCAAAATCGTCGATCGCCAGGCGAATGCCGAGTTTCTTTAAGTCGTGGAGTTTTAAGATCGTGGCTTCGGTGTCCTGGAGCATAAAGCTTTCGGTGATCTCAAGTATCAATAATTTTGGCGGCAGTCCGGATGCGTGCAGGGCATTACTGACGATCTCAACCAACTCGTGCTGCAAAAACTGCCGGATCGAGATATTGACCGTCAGAGAGACGTCCTCGGCTGATGCGTACTGCTCGCGCCAGGACTGCACTTGGCGACAAGCTTCCCCAAGTATCCACTCGCCAAGCGGCACGATCAGATTGGTCTCCTCGGCGACCGGAATAAATCTCATCGGCGACAGCAATCCGAATCGCGGGTGCTGCCAACGGACCAACGCCTCCATACCGAGCAATTTGTTGGACGTCAGTTCGACGATCGGTTGGTAATGTAATGTGAATTCCTTACATTCGATCCCGCGGCGAAGGTCGCCCTCGAGTTCGATGCGCTCCATCAGAGCCTCGTGCATCTTTGGTTCAAAGACCACATATTTGCCCTTGCCGCGGCCCTTTGCGAGATACATCGCAAGGTCGGCATTGCGGAGCAGTTCTTCGGGTCCGCTGGTCTCGGTCGATCCCGCAGCAATACCGATGCTCGCGCAAACGTACACCTCAACACCCTCGATCGAGAATGGCTGGCGAAATACGTCAAGAACACGGTCGGCAATGTTAACCGGCTCGTCCGTATGGAGTACGCTTTCGATCAAGATGGCAAATTCGTCGCCACCAAGACGGGCGGCGGTGTCCGAATTGCGGAGGCAATCCTGGAGACGGTCAGCAACTGCGACAAGAAGTTTGTCACCCGCCGCGTGGCCGAGCGAATCATTGATCGACTTAAAATTATCGAGATCGAGAAAAAGTACCGCTATCGACACGTGGTTTCGAACGACTTTTGAAAGTGCGTGATCGACACGATCACGGAAAAGCACTCGATTGGCGATCTTGGTCAATGGATCGTGCAGGGCAAGATGCGTCAATTGTTCCTCGAGCGACTTACGCTCGGTGACATCCATCATCGAACCAAGTAATCTGATCGGCTGATCCGCTTGATCATATACGACGTAACCACGGTCCACGACCGACGCGTAAGATCCGTCACGCCGTCTAAATCGATATTCCTCGATCCAATTCGTCTTGCCGCTTTCGATATGGCGGAGAATATCTTCGGTAACTCGCTCGGAGTCGTCCGGATGGAGTCGCTCTGTCCACGAAGACCGCTGTGAGCCGATCTCCTCGCCTGAATAGCCAAATAGATTCTGAAATCCCTCGTTCCACCAGATCTCGTCAGTTTTAAGATTCCAGTCCCAGACCGCATCGCTTGTGGCGCGCGTAACTAACTCAAATCGTTCCTGACTGAGCCGCAGAGCTTCCTCGGAGCGCTTGCGTTCGATCGCCATCGCGATCTGATCGGCAACCGAGGTCAGCAGTTCGACGTCCTGCTGCGAGTAAGTGTCCGAATTCTCATAGTCCTGCACGACCAAAACGCCGATCGCACCGTCAGGCGTCTTAAGCGGAACTCCGAGCCAGATCGGCGAATCAGTGCCTACCGATTCGACATCACCACTGTCGATCAGTTTCTGGGCTTCTTCGTCTGTAAAGAGCATTGATCGACCCTGCTTAAAGACGTAGGCGCTCAAGCTGTTGCCAACTTTCAGCGGGCCGGGCATCGGATCATATTTGTCCACCCAGAACTGCATCGTGAGCATCTCGGTCTGGGGGTCAAAAAGTGCGACAAAAAAGTTTTCTGCGTAAACGATCCGCTTGATCGTCCGGTGGATCAATAGGAGCAATTCGTCGAGGTTTGCCGTCGTTGTGACTCCGTGAATAATCTTTGAGATCGCTCGGGCCTCAGCCTCGAGGCGCTTGGAGCGAGTAATGTCGCGGGCAACGCAGACGATATTGTATGCCCCGGAGTCAGGGTCGAATATCTTGGACGCTGAGATCGACGTAGGAAAAAAACTTCCGTCCTTACGCAGACAGATAGTCTGAATTCGATTTGAAAAATTGCTGTTCTTAAAGGTCCGGGTGAATATGCGGCTAAACGAATTTTTGTTTCGAGATAAAATGTCGATAGGCTTGCCGACGAGTTCGCATTCGTCAAAACCGGTCAGACGCAATGTAGCCGGATTGACCTTGACTATAACGGCATCCCGATCGGTAACGATTATCGCATCGCCGATCGAATTAAAAATACTGTCGCCAACGGTCTGAAGCGAAGTTCCGCCTTCGGTGATATGTGCATCGTCGGTATTCGCGGACCCGAATGCAAAATGTGGCTCACTCCATTGCGGCGTGCTCCCGGCATAATTTGTTTGCTCTAGATTGTTCATTTTAATAAGAAATGTGAGGAAAACTTATAAAGGAACGTATCGAAAAACAGCTTCGGCGGGATGATATAGAAATAAAGTCGAATCGGCAAACAACTCCGTTTCGGCTTAGTTGGCAGTGAGCAACAAATCGTACAGCTACTCGAGCTACTCTATGTATAATGGCGTTAAACGACGTTTAATGTCAAGCGTTTTTTTGTACGGCCAGAGCCGTCGAGCCGACATTATTATCGACAAGCGTTGAATGGTGTGGCCGCGTCGCTGACCACTCGGCAAATATGATCTATAATCTGACATCAATGACTGAAGTATTAAATGTGATCGGCGGTGGACTTGCCGGAGTCGAGGCGGCGTGGCAGGCGGCGGAGCGTGGAGCAAAGGTTCGTTTGTTTGAAATGCGGCCCGTGCAGCAAACACCGGCACATCGAACTGATAAACTCGCCGAGATCGTTTGCTCAAATTCGTTAAAGACGGACGAACCGGGAAGTGCTCCATACTTACTCAAAGAAGAACTGCGGCGCGGCGGTTCGATGGTTTTGGAGGTTGCTCACGCGACGCGGGTGCCGGCCGGCTCAGCGTTGTCGGTAGATCGGATGAAGTTTGCCGAGATGATCACCGAGCGAATTGAGGCTCACCCGAATATTGAGATCGTAAGGGAAGAGGTTACGGAAATCTCAAGCAACAAGCAGGACGCGAGTCCTCCGGTCACGATCATTGCGACGGGGCCGCTCACGTCGGATGCACTGACCGTCGAGATAATGAAGCTCACGGGCGATGATCAACTATACTTTTACGATGCGATCGCTCCGATCATCGCGGCCGATTCGATCGATATGTCGATCGCGTTCAAAGCGGCGCGCTACGACAAGGGCGGCGATGATTACATCAATTGCCCGATGGACCGCGATCGGTATGAATTGTTTATCGCCGAGCTTTTGGAGGCAAAATCGGTTCCACTCAAGCGGTTCGAAGACACGCATTGGTTCGAATCTTGTTTGCCGATCGAGGAGATCGCCCGCCGCGGTCCTGAGACGTTGCGTTTTGGCCCGATGAAGCCAAAGGGATTGCGACACCCGAAAACCGGCGAAGAGCCATACGCCTGCGTACAACTTCGCCAGGAAAATATGATGGCGGATGCTTATGGAATGGTCGGTTTTCAAAATCATCTGCGTTACGGTGAGCAGGAACGAATACTGAAACTCATACCCGGTATGGAGAATGCCGAGTTTCTGCAATTCGGTCAGATCCATCGCAATACATTTATCAATTCGCCCAAAATATTGAATGAAACGCTCGCGACTCGTAATAATGAGCGTTTGTTTTTCGCCGGACAGATCACGGGCGTCGAAGGCTATGTCGAATCCGTCGCGACGGGTTGGCTCGCGGGAATAAACGCGGTCAATGTGATGCGTGACCGACCGATGATAACCGCTCCGCAGACCTCAGCGATCGGGGCATTGTGCCGCTATGTATCAAATGTCGAGACCAAGAATTTTCAGCCGGTAAACATCACTTTTGGGTTGATACAAGAACTTCCGCCCGAGCTTCGCAAGCAGTACCGAAAGAAACGCGAACGGCATATATTCCAGGTCGAGATCGCTCTCATGGATTGGGATGAATGGATAACAAATGTCGCAGTATCGTGAATTGGGCTTATGGACTGCCGTTACGTTGAGGTTAAAGACTTTAAGTTTTTATGATCCGAACCGGTTCGCTAAAGCGATCGGCAATACAAAATAATAGAAATGGAACCAACGCTAATATTGATGATAGTTGCGATCTGCGTGGTCGCAATAATGTACTCGTCAGTTGGACACGGCGGAGCGTCGGGGTACTTAGCGGTGATGGCGTTTATGGCCGTTGCTCCGGAACTGACTCGTCCGACAGCGCTCGTGCTAAATCTATTTGTGGCGACGATCGGGACGGTGCAATTTTATCGGGCAGGGTATTTTTCGTGGCGGCTGTTTTTACCATTTGCGGCCGGCTCGATACCGATGGCATTTGTCGGCGGGATGATACATTTGCCGACGGACGTATATAAGATCGTGCTCGGCGCCGTGCTGTGTCTGGCAGCGATCAGACTCGCGGTCAATCTCAAGGGCGACGATAGGGTGAAAGAACCGCCGATCATTGCGTGTTTGCTGATCGGTGCTGTGATCGGACTGCTGTCGGGAATGGTCGGCGTCGGCGGCGGCATATTCCTGACGCCGATATTACTGTTGATGCACTGGGCAGAAACGCGGGTCGCGGCAGGCGTATCGGTGCTGTTCATTTTGGTCAATTCGGTCTCGGGCCTCGTCGGGCAGTATTTCAAAGGTGCACTCAACGGTCTTCCGGCCGAGGTCTGGATATGGATCGCGGCAGCAGTTGTCGGCGGCCTGATCGGTTCGACACTCGGTAGCAAGAAATTTAATTCGATGATGCTACGGCGCGTGTTGGCCGTTGTGCTGCTATTTGCGGGCGTAAAGTTAATTTGGGCGTAGGCAAATATTAAGGTCGTTTAGTAATCCAATAGTCGGCTTAATGAAGATATTAATTTCGACATTGTTATTGTTGGTAACGGCAGCATTTGTTTCGGCCCAATCGGGACGTAATAAACCGAATGAGACGCCGACGCCAACGCCGGCTACTCGATCGGCGACAGGTTATATTCCGACCGAAGCAAAGCTGCCGACCTCATTGCCGACGCCTACCCCAAAACCGAAGGACGATCCGGATATTATAACGGTCGACTCGGCATTGGTTCCGATACCTGTTTCGGTGACCGACGCATCGGGCAGGTCAGTTACCAACCTAAAACTCGCCGATTTTGAATTACAGATCGACGGAAAACCGGCTGAGATCAGCGAACTTACTCGTTCCGATTCGCCTATCAGGCTGGCAATGATATTTGATAATTCGTCGAGCGTGATGATCGCTCGTGAATTTGAAAAGGAGGCGGCCGTAAGGTTTTTTAAGAGGGTGATCAGGCCCGGCGGCGATCAGGCAGCCCTATTTTCACTTTCGGATTATACGAGGCTCGAACAACCGCTGACGCGCGACGTCTCACTGCTGACGCAGGCGATCAGGATGTTTCCCGAACCAAAAGGTGCGACCGCCTTGCTCGATGGGATCGTGAAGGTTGCCGAATACCTCAAAGCCGCTGAGGGCCGCCGCGTAGTCGTGATCGTCTCGGACGGCGAGGACACTTATAGCGATATCAAAACCACTTTGGAATCCGTGATCAAGGAACTGCAGATCGCCAATTGTCAGGTCTACGTGGTCAAGACCAAGGAATTTGAGAATTTTAAACGGACGGGACTCCGCGGCGGCAATGCCAATATTCGATCATTAACGGCGGAGCGGCGAATGCTCGAACTCGCCGCACAGACCGGCGGAGCGGTCTATTCGCCGATCGACGAAGATGAAATGAACGCCGCCTTTTCTCAGATATCCGCAGAGCTTTCGCAACAGTATATACTGAGTTATTACCCCGACGATGACGGAAAGAATACTAGTGACCTGCGCCTCATATCTTTGAGCATAAAGGGCAAACCCAACTTTACCGTGCGAACACGTAAGGGATACTATGTGGGGAAAAGGCCCTAATGCTTAACGAATATCTCACGCAATTTCTGCAGCACCTTAAATACGAGCGCAATCTCAGTCCGCATACGCTGCGAAACTACGCGAGCGATCTCGAGCAGTTTGGCGACTACCTTTTTCGCGTCGAAAAGCGTGCGGACATTCCCGTCGAGCAGATCGACAGGCTAACGATCCGCGAATGGATGGCCGGATTGCACGAAGATCATAAGAAGACATCGATCGCACGTAAATTGGCGAGTTTGCGTACTTTCTTCCAGTTTTTGGTTCGTGAGGGCAAACTCGAATCCAATCCGGCAAAGCTCGTAGCTACGCCGCGGATCGAACGCAAACTGCCGAACCATCTCTCGATGGAGGACGCCGTTCGCTTTATCGAAACGCCGAACGTCAATACCGATCTTGGCCGCCGCGATCGCGCAATACTCGAATTTTTGTACGCGACCGGCATCCGCGTCGGCGAACTTGTGAGCATCGATCTCGGGGATATCGATTTTCGCGAACGAATGGTACGCGTCACCGGTAAACGCAAAAAGCAACGGATAGTGCCCTTTGGCGAACCTGCACTGCAGGCGTTGATGAATTACCTCGAGAAGTCGCGACCGGTGTTTCTAAATGAATGCCCACTAACGACCCGTGACCCAAATGCTGTTTTTCTGCACCGTCGCGGCGGGCGCCTGACGACGCGTTCGGTGGGCCGAATGATCGACAAGTACATCAAGCTGTGTGCGGATATTCACGACATCTCGCCGCACTCATTGCGGCACACATTCGCGACGCACCTGCTCGACAGCGGCGCCGACCTTCGCGACATTCAGGAACTGCTCGGCCACGCACGGCTCTCGACCACCCAGATATACACGCAGGTGTCGATGGAAAAGATGATCGATGTTTATGACAAAGCTCATCCGAAAGCGTGACCTTCCGGGTCGGCAAACTAGGTGAAAAGGGCAAGTCCGAAAACATTGGTCCTGACTTGCGTGTTAGAATGTGCAGTCCATTGTCCGCATCGATCGACTGTATCCTAAAGATCCGCTCTCAAATATGTTGTTTGCCTATCCGAGAGCGTTTCAACTAGAATTCAAGAAAATATCGTTTTTCTAATTTCAAATATATGAAAAAAATCCAATGGCTGGTGGTCGTAATGCTCGCGGTTTCGTCCGGTGCGTTCGCTCAAGACAAACTCCTCACGGTGGATGACATCTTTAGTCCCGATGCGGCAAAACGAGTGCGATTTGGCGGTTCGCCGGCGTCGGTGCAATGGTCGCCGGATGGTAAGTCGTTCAAACAGGTGGTCGCAGGCCGATTGATGCGGGTTGATGCGGTCAGCGGACAGATGGCTCCATATTTTAACAGCGGTGCTCTCGTCGCCGAACGTCTATCAGCGTGTAATAGAAATCTTCCATGGATCCCGCCACTTGTCACTTGGTAAGAACATATGAAAATCAAAGATTTAGGCGACGTAATTGCGGTAAGGCGTTTTAAGTTCGAATCCAAACTAACAAGCGAAATCATCGTCGCTATCGGTAAACCAATGCCGTTTCCAGATTCCGATGACTACTATGTGCCATACCAGATTAAAGGAATCGGCGATGAACATATAAGGTTTGCTGGGGGAATTGATGCAGTCCAATGCTTGCAATTGGTCATGAAAATCATAGGGAGCGAACTTTGGGTGATCAATGAGCCACTTACGGAGAAGATTATTTGGGACGGAGATGAGAATGGTAGTTTGGGCTTTCCAGATTAGCGGAAAGCAGAAAAGTAGGGTGAGGAATCGGTCTGGCCGGTCTCTTTTTTTGCGGTTTCGGCCCGGCCGCAATGCAACCATTTTCAAATCTCAGAGCATCACACGCGGTAGAAGCAATAAACTGTAAAAACCCCTATAAAATTTAGAGGTAACCGTGATGCAACGGAGAATTCTGCCATTGTTCCTAGTGCTATTGGTCTGTTCATTTTCGGCGGCGGCGCAGACGGTGATCGAGTCCGAGTCAAAAGTCGTCGTCCGCGACCGGATCGCCACTGCCAATATTGTCGTAGCGGGCAGTAGCGACTTAAGCGGAATAACCTCATCAGTCGAACTGATCGACCCTGCGGGTACGGTACGTGCTCGGGCATCAAAATTCGTTGTGACGGATCTTGGCGGAAAACAATCGCTTAGTTTTGAAATGGCGGTCACTGACATACTTTCATCCGTCAAAGACGACATCGCTTGGTACCGTCTTCATTACACCGTCGGCCAAGCCTCCGGGATCATCTCAATGTCACAGATGATCGACGAATTGTTCGAGCTACGGATCATCGCGAGCGATAATCTCCTTACGGGTATGTCGTATCGAGTTCGCGTACGTGCCGTTAATCCGTTTACCGAAAAGCCGGCAGTTGGCGTTCGGGTCGATTCGACGGTCGCTCTTGAACTGGCGGGCGAGGGCGAGCGAAAGTTGGAACTAAAAGGTTCGGCCGTGACCGACGCGGACGGTTTCGCGGTGGTCGATCTCGCGATCCCGACCGAAGCAAAACTTGCCGGCGAAGGAGAAATAACGGTAATTGGCCTCAAAAACGGCATCGTTCGCGAGGCCAACGAGAACCTGAATGCACTTAAAGAGGATGTTCAGTTCCTGACGATGACGGACAAATCGATCTATCAGCCGGAACAGTTGATCAATATTCGCGGGATCTTGATGAAGGGCGGCGAGTCGAAGACCGTTGTTGCCGACAGCGAACTCGAATTTAGGGTGCTGGACGAGGACGACACTGTTCTCTATCGGGAAAAGACGCGTTCCTCCGCATTTGGTATCGCGTCGATAAGCTGGCGGATTCCGGCAAACGCCAAACTCGGCGACTACAAGATCGAGATCAGGGATGAAAGCGGTGAACAGATCGGAGCCCAACGAGTGCGCGTCTCGCGCTACGATCTTCCAAATTTTGTGGTCAACGCCAAACCGTCGAAGCCATATTATCTGCCCGGCGACCGCGAGGCTGAGATCGAGATCAATGCGGACTATCTTTTTGGCAAACCGGTCACCGGCGGCAAGGTCCGCGTCGTCGAGGAAACGAGTCGCGAATGGAATTACAAAGAGCAGAAATACGACATCGACGAGGGTGATGTCCGTCAGGGTTCGACCGACTCTCAGGGAAAATTTACGGCGAGATTTGACGTTAAGAAAGCCCTTGACGGTCTCGATGAAGATGACTGGAGAAAATACAGGGACATCAACTATGCGGCCTATTTTACGGACTTGACCACCAATCGAACCGAACAGCGGCGTTTCGACATACGCGTTTCGCGCGAACCGATACACGTCTATTTGATCGGCGCCACCAACGATCTGAACCCGACAATGCCGATCGACGCTTATGTCTCGACATTTTACGCCGATGGCACGCCCGCCGAGTGTGATGTCGAGGTCAAGATGGGCGTCGAGGACAAGGGTAATCCGAAAACGGTCGAGCGCATACGCACTAATTCATACGGAGTCGGCAAGATCACGATGGACCGTCCGAAGATCGGTGATCCCGATGATGATCTTGAGTACAAGTTGATCGCCAAGGATAAGGACGGCCGCCAGGGGACCGCCAAAGACGACATTTCATTTGACGAAGACGAAGCCGCGATCCGTCTCGAGACCGACAAAGCGATTTACAAGCCGGGTGAGACGATGTCGGTAAACGTCAGTTCGACGCTGAAGACGGGACCATTATATGTCGATATCGTTAACGGTTGGTCGGTGGTCGAGTCGCGCTTTGCTCACCTCAAAGACGGACGTGTGGAGTTGCAGATACCGTACAGCGATAAGTTCAAAGGCGAGTTGAAGATCGTCGCTTTTGCCGAGGATACAGATGACGACGTCGTGAGCGGTTCACGAGGAGTCATTTTCCCCATTCGCGAGGGTATTAGCGTCGAAGCGACATTTGATAAGGATATCTACAAACCGGGCGAAGAGGCGACGATCAGTTACGGAGTCCTCGACCGCCTCGGCACAGCAGTCGAGTCTGCCCTCGGCGTCACAATTATCGACCGGGCGGTTGAGGAACGTGCACGGACGGACTCAGAATTTGGCGGAATCTGGAGTAACTACGCAGGCTGGCTCGGGTATGGCAGCGGACTGGGGGCAGTAAACGTCAAGGACCTTAACGAACTTGATCTGACCAAGCCGATCACGGACGATCTGCAATTGGTTGCCGAGGTGATCCTGCACGACAGCTATTACAAGCCGAATGTTTTTCACAGCAATAGCTATTTCGACGAGGCCAAAAGCGTCTTCAGCGATCGCATCACAAAGCAGTTCGAGCCCGTCGGTGCGGCCTTGAAACTCACATATGAAACTGCGAACTATCGGCACGCGGTAGATCTCGAGAGTTTCGAGGCCATACTTCTGGAGAGCGACATTCGTTTTGGTCAGATGCTCGACCCGTGGGGTGTCGCGTACCGTGCTAAATTCTCGGTAGAAAAGGCGCGGACCGGCAGTTTTATTCGTGACGAAAAGACGTTGTTCGCCGAACTCGGAGTTTCCGGCCTTGCGGATAGATTCGGCAGGCCATATCGGATAACTTTCGATGCCGAGCGGCGTTTCTACCGTTTTCAGATCCGGAGCGGCGGCAGTGACGGCAAATTTGAGAAATATGATTGGGGCGGCGACGATTTCACGGTTTGGACCAATCTGATCGACTATTTCGTCGACACAGAAACCAAGATCGCCGATATCCAGCGTTCGCTGCGTGTGATACCGATGAATGAGACCGATCTCCGCTCAACCCTTTTGGCCGGCGGGATCGATTTTGGCGGACTGCGTGACGGGTTTGGCGATCCACTCTATATTGTGACTCAGCAGAGATCACGTTATTGGGACAAGGTTACTACCGAATCGGTACAGAACTACGGCGAAGACACAAAAACGGATCGACGAAAGGTGACGCCTGTGACGCAACAGGTCATTGAGTTTACGATCAGGAGCAACGGCCCGGACCGGAAGCAAGGGACGTATGACGACCTGACGCTAATGCAGATCGTCCACGTCTTGTCCGAGCAGGGAAAGGATGATCCGAAGCCGATATCGATCATTCGCCCGATCGCCTACACGGCATCGACGGGATCGATCGCGGGTACAGTGACCGATTCGAACGGTGCTGTTATCGCGTCCGCGAAAATAAAGGTCACTAATGTCGCCACGAGCATAGATCGCTCCGGCACCTCGAATGCGGAGGGCAACTATCTTATAACCAGCCTTGATGCCGGTACCTATAAATTACGCGTTTCATTCGACGGTTTTAAGGACTCGGTGATCGAAAATATTCCGGTCAAGGCTAACGCGACGGCAAAAGTGGACGTAACGCTCGAAGTCGGGTCGGTCAGTTCGGCCGTTGATGTGACGTCCGGCGGCGATCTGATGATGGAGACATCCAGTTCGGCGGTATCCACTACGGTCGACGGAGCACAGGGCAGCACACTTAACTTCTCCGCTCTACTTAAACTGAAGCCCGGCACTGTGCAGACCGCCAAAGAATCGTCGACCCCGCGGTTGCGTGAGTATTTTCCGGAAACACTTGTCTGGCAACCGGAACTTTTGACTGACAGCAACGGTAAGGCTGCGCTCAAATTCAAAATGGCGGACAACATTACTACGTGGAAGATGTACGTGATCGCATCGACAAAAAATGGCAAGATCGGCGTCGCGGAGAGTTCCGTGACCGCGTTTCAATCGTTCTTTGTCGATCTCGACCCGCCAAAATTCTTGACTGTCGGAGACGAGATATTTCTGCCGACACAGGTCCGAAACTATACACAGACCAAACAGCGGGTCGGGGTCAAAATGGATGCGGCGAACTGGTTCACATCGCTCGGTGCCGGAACCCAGCAGATCGAGGTCGGCGCGGGCGAGTCGAAAAATGCGGTATTCGGCTTTAGGGCAAACATACCTGTCAATGGCGGCAAGCAGCGTGTGACCGCAACTGCAGCGAGCGACGCCGACGCCATCGAACGACCGGTCACCGTCAGGCCCGACGGTCAGGAGATAGTCCGGACCGATTCTAAGATCGCGAGCGGAACGCAGCGATTCGACCTCACATTTCCAAGCAACGCGATAACGGCCACGCAAAAAGCAGAGTTAAAGGTCTATCCAAATCTCTATTCGCACGTGGCCGAGTCGGTCGAGGGGTTGCTCGAACGTCCGTACGGGTGCGGTGAGCAGACTGTATCATCGACATACCCCAATCTAATGTTGCTCAAATTTGCAAAGCCCGGTTCGCCGATCGCCGTCAAAGCGCAAAACTACCTGCAAAAGGGCTACGAGCGATTGCTCGGCTATCAGGCCGCAGATGGCGGATTTACGTACTGGGGCGGCAAAGACACGTCGGATGTCGCCCTGACGGCGTACGCAATTCGATTTTTGAATGACGCTGGATCGCAGATAACGGTTGACGATGATGTGATAAAACGCGCTTCGACGTGGCTGATAAAGCAGCAGCGTGCGGACGGGAGTTGGGCGAAAAGGTACAATTGGGAGACCGCCGAAGATACCGGCCGGACCAAGATGATCACGACCTACATCGCTCGCAGCCTGGCGATGAACAAGGACGCCGACAAGTCGGTGCTCAAGCCGGCACTCGACTATCTGCGGGCACGCAATAACGAGATCGACGAACCGTACGCACTGGCATTGTACGGGCTTGCATCGCTCGACTCGGGCGATCGTGCGGCGGCCGAAGATGTCGCTTCACGGCTCGAATCGATGGCGATCAGCGAGGGCGACGGCGTCTATTGGAAACTCGAGACCAACACGCCATTCTATGGTTGGGGAACTGCCGGGCGGATCGAGACTACGGCTCTGGTCACGCAGCTTTTGATCAAAGTGCGGAAAGACAAGCCGACAGAGCGAACGGCGGAACTGATCAGCAAGGGTACGATATTTCTGCTCAAAAATAAGGATCGGTACGGCGTGTGGTACTCGACGCAGACGACGATCAACGTGCTCGACGCGTTTTTGGCGGCGATCGGCGACGCGAAAACAATTCAGGCACAACGACTCGAGATCACACTCAACGGCCAGCCGTTCAAAACCGTCGATGTCGCCGCCGATCGCATCGAACCCGTAATTTTTGATCTGACCGGCAAGCTCGACTCGGCAACAAACGCGATCGAGGTCCGCACGACCGCATCTGCCCCGATGATGACGCAGACGGTCGCGACGCACTATATCGAATGGAAAGACGCGGATCTCTCAGCCCGTAGCGTTAACCAGTCAAGGGCGTTGAAACTCGACTACCAATGCGATAAACAGGCTCCGGCGATAATGCAGGAGGTGAATTGCACGGTCCGCGCGGAACGCGTCGGTTTTCAGGGTTACGGAATGCTGCTGGCCGAGATCGGGACCCCGCCGGGAGCGGACGTCAGCCGGGAGTCGCTGGAAAAGGCCATCGCCGCCGACGGATCGATAAGCCGCTACGATGTGTTGCCCGACCGCATCGTGATCTATATGTGGTCGCGGGCCGGCGGAACGAACATCAACTTCAAGTTCAAGCCGCGTTATGGTGTGAATGCAAAAACTCCGGCATCAACGATCTATGATTACTATAACCCGGAGGCTCAGGCCGTGGCTCCGCCACTCCGATTTACGGTGAAGTGAGCCGTAACACGTCGCCGGGCGTATCGATGTCGAACGCAGCTTCCTCGATCGTGACAGAGTGCACTTGGTCGGGGTGATTTCGGATGAGCAGGCGAGCACCTTTGTCGCCGCTAAGTTGCCGCAGTTCGCCAAACAGTTCGCGGGCGAAAAGGGCGGGGACGCCGGCAGTTTGATCGTATTTCGCGGCGGTGATCGGCGAGCGGTGGAGAGTAAAGCCGCGGACGAGCCGGTCGATGTGTTCGGCGGTGACGAATGGTTGATCGCAAAGCGCGATGACGACGCCGTCCAATTCCGGCTCGGTATTTATCAAACTTGTCAGTCCACACTTTATCGACGAACTCATTCCCGTCTGCCAATTTTCGTTGATTGCCGTGTGGATCTCGAGGCCCGCAAGTTCAGCGTTCGCCGCTTCGAAGTCGGCACCGAGCACGACGACAATGGACCAGCAAGAGGTCTTGGTGAGCATTTCGGCCGTGTGCCTGAGCAGCGTTGTGCCGTGAAACCGCAGAAGCTGTTTGGGCTGCCCAAGACGGCTCGACCCACCGGCGGCAAGCAACATCGCTCCGATCTTTAACTCGCTATTGTCGATCATAGATCGAGCCCTTTCGGTCGCGCAGGTGACTGCCGCCTCTTTTTTTCAAAACACTCTGAATCTCGGCGGCGATCGAGAGTGCGATGGCCTCGGGCGTGTCGGCACCGATGTCGAGCCCGACCGGAGCGTATAGCCTCGCAAGCTGGTCTTGGGTAAAAATCTCGCCGGCGGCGGCGAGTTCCTCAAGTAACTGTTCAGTTCGGCGTTTTGGGCCAAGGGTTCCGACGTAAAATGCGCTCGACCTAAGCAATGCCGGCAGTATCAAGCGGTCGCGGCTGTAATTGTGCGTCATTATTACGGCGGCCGTAAGTGCGTCAGCGGTTATGACGGGCGATCGGTCCGGCTGTTGCTCAACGAGTATTTGAGCCTTTGGGAATCTCTCGGCGGTCAAAAATGCGGGCCGGTGATCGTAAACCGTAACTTGCCAGCCCAGTTCCGCTGCGATCCGGACAAGCGGTATCGCGTCCGTTCCGGCACCGAAGAGCAAAAGAGCTATCGGCGGCAAGAGATCTTCGGAGGCGACGCGGCCTTGATACGCCGCCTTCATCGCGGCGATTATTTCACTGTCCTTGCCGATCAACTCGAGTTTGATCCGGACCACGCCGCGACAGCCCATATTGAGGCTGAAGACCGAGGCCTCGTTTTCGGTCGTGTCGTAGGTGAAGATCTCAGATTGGCCTGTTTCGAGGACGAGTTTTGCACGCTCGAGGACGTCGGCCTCAAGGCAACCGCCCGAGACCGTGCCGGCTGTGCCGCCGTCGGGCAAAATGAGCATTCTCGCTCCCGGCAGACGGTACCCCGACCCGATTACCTCGATCACGGTCGCAAGTACGGCGCGCTGTCCCGATTCAAACGCGGCAACGCGGTCTAAAATATCGCGGATCTCTTTCATTTATTCGGGACACGCAGCACCGGCGTCGATCCATTCATTCAACTTCTTTAAGAAATCAGCCTTACTGAGCGGAGGTGTCGAGCGGCCGTTGCCCGGATCCCAGGACCAACCGACGAGCGGGTCGGTCTCAATGTGCTGTATCGACTCTTTGAGAGTTTTGCGATTTCCGTTACGGGCCGGATCTTTCAACTGTTGACAGAGTCCGGCGGCGGTGATCCCCTGAAACACCATTTTTGTATCGGCGGGCGGCATATGCCAATTGGGGGCGCCCGGCGGCAGACCGTCCCCGTCCATATTCTCGGCCTGATGGCAGGTGGCGCACTCCATTCCGGCGACGCCCTTTCCGTCAGTCCCGCGCTTTACATCCTGATCGTGGATACGATGTTCGTCGCCCTGCGTCGGGCCATCACCCGCGGGATGGCAGTTAGAGCAGCGTGCGGAGAAAAAGACCTTGACCGCCTCGTTGAATGCCGCACGAGCCTTGATCGGATCATCGGCAGAGGCAGTATTTGTCTCAATGACAGTTGACGCCTCGACGCGCTCGATGCGTCCCGAGCGGCCCAGCGACGCATATGCGGTGACGGAAAATATCGCCGCTGCGATAATTGTGATCTTCAGGGTCTTTCTATCCACACTAAGCTCCGGAAATGGAATCTTCACTTATGACTTTTTAAGCTCGTCCGGTTTGATCGGCAGACTCCGGATACGCTTGCCGGTTGCGGCAAATATCGCGTTGACGACCGCCGGTGCGATCGGTGGAGTGCCCGGTTCACCCACGCCGCCGTGCGGTGCCGTACTCGGAACAAGGTGGACGTCGACTTTTGGCATTTCGTTCATCCTGAGCGGCTTGTAGTTGTTGAAATTTGTTTGGACGACCCGTCCGTTCTTGATCGTGATCTCGCCGTATAGAGCGGCCGAAAGTCCGTAAACGATCGAGCCTTCCATCTGGGCGGCAACGGTATCCGGATTGACGATCTGGCCGCAGTCGGCGGCACAGATGACGCGATCGACCTTAACCTTGCCGTCAGAGCCGACGGTCACCTCAGCGACCTGAGCGACGTAGCTTCCAAAACTCTCAGCTACGGCGATGCCGCGGCCCGAACCAGCCGGCAACTTACTACCCCAGCCGGCTTTTTCAGCGGCGAGCTTTAAGACTCCGGCGTGACGCGAATTTGGTTCGAGTAACGACAGACGATATTCGAGTGGGTCCTTGCCAGCCAAAGCGGCTAGTTCGTCCATAAAGCACTCGACCGAAAAGCCCGTGTGCGAACTACCGACGGAGCGCCAGAACCCGACCGGAACGCCGGTATCGACACGGATCCAGTCACATTGAAAATTCGGGATCTTGTAATCAAGATTGTGTGCTCCCTCGAACGACGAATCGTCGAGTTGATCGTCCTTAAGGTTAAACCCGAACGCCTTGCCGGCCCGGGCCATAATTGCGTCGGTCGCAAGTCGATGGTGCCAGAAAACAGGTTTCCCGGCCGCATCGATGCCGGCTGCCATTTTGTTGTAGACTGCCGGTCGATACACATCATTCTGCGTATCGTCCTCGCGGGTCCAGACCACTTTGACCGGCTTGCCGGCCGCCTTTGAAAGCAAGGTGGCGTCAATGACGTAGTCAACCTCGAAACGCCGGCCAAAGCCGCCCCCGAGCATTGTCGTGTTGACCTTGACCTTTTCGACCGGCAACCCGGCAGTCTTTGCGACAGTTCCTTGAACGATCATCTGGGCCTGTACCCCACCCCAAACCTCAGCCCCATCCGAACGAACATCAGCCGTAAAGTTCATCGGCTCCATCGTTGCGTGGGCAAGGAACGGAGCGTAGTAAACGGCGTCGATCGACTTTGCGGCCTTCGAACGTCCGGCGACGACATCGCCGACCTTTTTCGCCTCAAGTCCTTTCTTATTTGCCTCAGCATCGATAAACGATCTCATTATCGTATCGCTCGACACGGCCGACATCGGACCGTCATCCCACGTTACCTTGAGCGCGGTGCGTCCTTTTCGTGCCGCGACGAACGAATCGGCGATCACACCGACGCCGTAACCGAGCGGTACGACGTGCGTCACGCCCTTGACGGCCTTGGCGGCAGCGTCGTCAACCGTCTTGACGGTTCCGCCGATCACCGGCGAGCGGAGCACAGTCGCGTACAGCATTCCGGGCACCTTTACGTCGATGCCGAAAATCGCAGTTCCGTTGACCTTCGCCGGTGAATCAAGCCGCTTGACCGCCTTGCCGATGTACTTGAAGTCCTTCGGGTCTTTTAGTTTGGGTTTGTCGGATGGCGAGATCTTGGCGGCAGCCTCGAGCAGTTCACCGTAGGGAACGCTTCGTTTTGAGGCGGCGTGGATGACCTTGCCATTCTCAGCAGTGCAAGTGTCGGCGGCGACGCCCCACGACGCGGCGGCAGCCGCAACTAGCATCTCTCGGACCTGAGCAGCCGCTTTTCGGAGCGGTGCAAAAAATCCCTTTACGCTGGAACTGCCGCCCGTACCCTGCATTCCCATCGCAGGATTGAAAAACGCCTTGTCGGCCGGGCCGTGCTCGAACGACACATTTGCCCAGTCAACTTCAAGTTCGTCGGCGACGATCATCGGAAGGCTGGTCATCACGCCCTGTCCCATTTCGGACTGCCCGACGACCACGGTCACTTTGCCATCCTTTGCGATCTTGATAAATGCGTTCGGCTTAAAATCAGCCGCGGGTGCGGCGGGCAAGCCAAATCGCTCCTCTGCCTTGGTTCGGTTCGGCATACTTATGCCGAAGACCAAGGCTCCGCCGGCTACGATGGTTGCCTTTAAGAATGAACGCCTATCGAGCTCTTGTTTGGTGGTCATCTTATTTACCTCCGTTGATCGCGGCTAGCTTGATAGCGGCACGGACACGATTATAAGTACCACAGCGGCAAATAATGCCGTTCATCGCCTGATCGATATCGGCGTCGGTGGGCTTAGGTGTTTTCTTGAGCATCGCCGCAGCGGCCATTATCTGGCCGGACTGACAGTAGCCGCATTGCGGTGCATCGGTCTCGATCCACGCTTTTTGCAGCGGATGGCTCGAGTCGGGCGACAACCCCTCGATCGTCGTAACTTCCTTACCGACAACCGAACTTATGGGTGTCACGCACGACCGTCTCGCCTCGCCATCGACGTGGATCGTGCACGAACCACACTGAGCGATGCCGCAGCCGAACTTAGTGCCCGTCAATCCGAAATCGTCACGCAACACCCATAACATCGGAGTGCTCGGATCCAGATCGGTCTCATACACCTTCTTATTTACGGTGATCTTTGTCATAGAATTAGCCTCACATCGGTCTGTAAACTATCCGCATCTTATTCGAAATTTGAGATGAATAGAATTTTATCATTTTCGTGACGAAATTATTCAAAATACCGCACTATTATTCCGCTGAGTCGTCAATGACGATCTCAGAAAACTCGGCATTAAACTGGTCACGCGGTAGCGAATCGATCTCGCCACGCACCGGACGAGTGCCGACGTTTGAGCGGAAGTTGCCCGCGTCGTCATATAGCCGGCGATATTGGGCGGAGTTGCGGATGACGCCCTGGACGTAGCCTTTTGTTTCCTTAAAAGGGATCGCTTCGACAAATTCGTCCATCTCGGCGGGCAGTGTCGCTCGCCACTGAGGAACGCGGCCCGGGCCGGCATTGTAGGCGACGGCGACGTACTCGATCCGGCCAAATTTAACGAACTGATCCTTCATATACGCCGTCCCGAGCTGAATATTAAGCTGCGGTTGGTAGAGTGATGTTGCGGTCACCTGTGCGGTCTTTGAGACGTATTTCCGAGCCATCGTTTGAGCCGTAGGAACCAACAACTGCATCAGTCCAAACGCGTTTGCCGGCGATTTCGCATTCGGCGTGAAAACCGATTCCTGACGGATCAAGCCGGCGACCTGAAATGCGTCAAGGCCGCGTTCGCCCGCCCAGTATTTGATCTCGCTCCAATTGACCAGCGGATAGAATATCGCCCACTCTTCGCGGCCCATCTCCTCGGGGAACATCTGAGCGTAATCGGGATAACTTGCCCGCAGAGCAAGAAACGCTGCCGTATTATCGCCCTTAGATCGGAAATGACGAGCGAGGGCCATATTGATCCGTGGGCTATTTCCGGCGGACTTTTTGGCCTCTTGGAGCTCGTCAAATGCCCAGTCAAAAATCCCTACCGAACTAAGCTCATCGCTCTTGTCGGCCAGTGCGACGGCCTTCGCTGCGGCGGTTTCCCCGGCAACGGTGACTGTCTTAAGATTCGCAACAGCACGAGCTATCAACTCATTTGGAGCGACAGTCGTGCGGCAGTTGCCTTGCGCCTTCATCGATGACAATCGGCCGAGTGCCAGATAGCCGTACCAATTTGCCGAGTAACGATAGCTTACGCCATCATAGAGCGAGCACGCCTCGGCTAACTTCCCAAGGCGTTCCGAGTCGCGTGCGGCCCAATATCCGGCCTTGCCGCGATTGGTCGTATCCTTGTCAGCGTAGCGTGCCAGGTGGTCGATGAACATCTGCGAAGATATGGCGAAATTGCCGCTCTCGTGCTGAAACCATCCCGCCTCAAATTGTGCGGTGGCAACCTCGATGGCATTTGGAAATGCAGCGACCGCAGTGTTGAAATAATAGCCCTCGTCGGTCCGATTTCGAGCGTCGCGGGCAGCCAATCCGGCATCGATCAACGTTTTTGCGACAAGCGTTCCCGACGGATAATTCTGCTTCATCGCATCGACAGTCGATCTGAGCTGCGGCCACATCTTTGCCTTGGCATAGCCGAGAGCAAGTTGGCGATAGGCATCCTCACGCTCCTTTGCCGTGAGAGCGATCGCGGCGAATACGCTCTGCGCGTCCGCCATTTTCCCCGTTTGAGCGATCGCTTCGATACGACGCACCGCCATCTTTGTTGAATAAGCGCCTGGATAACGTGTGGCGAGATCGGCAAATGCCGACACCGCATCGGGGAACGACTTGGTCGACATCAGGCGTTCTGTCCGTGAGGTCAACTCATCGGCATCAACGGGCGTCAATGGTTGAGACAATGCGGTTAGCTTGGCCTCTGCCTCTTTTGCGGCGGCCGAACCCGCAGCGTAGAAATATGTCCGGCGGTAATATTTCACCGCTTCGGCCGGCGAACTTTGTGCTTCATACGCCTTTGCGGTCAGGAGCAGAGCGTCTGCGTCATCCTTTTCGCTCAATTGGATCAGGAACGGCGGCACTTCGACAGCACGACCCGCGGCGATCGCGGATGCCGCCCAGAGCAGTCTGGCGTCCCGAATGCGGATCGAATCCGGAAAATCCTTGATCAACTGAGCCAGAACGGACATCGCCTCGGTATGGCTGCCTGCGTTCTGAAGCGATCTACCGCGTAGCCAAAGAGCCTGGTCGGCGATCTTGGTTTTCTTCCTGAAAACATCCGAATCGAGCAGCGTGGCAGCTCCGGCAAAATCATTTGCTTCAAATCTGATCCGCGCTCGAAGGAATCTCGCAAGTGCACCCGTCCGCTTGCCGGCAAAGCGAGACTCGATGTCCGCTACAACACCCTCGGGCGGAAGCTTGCCGCTGCTTGCCATTTGCCGCAAGTTTGCCAGAGCCTGCTCCTCGGTCTGCTGGGCCGAGCACGCTGAAACAAAGAGCGTGAAAATAAAAAATATTGAAAGTAGGATAACGGGGAATGACTTGTGATTCTGCATTTTAATAACGTGGTCTCCAAAGAGGTATATGAAAAAGCGGAAAGCGGCGGTGGCCAATGGCGGCAAAAAAACTTTCCAAACACGAAATTCTATTATACGATATTGCACAAATCTACGGTGTTTGGCTCTCCTCAAGGACTGATCAATATGAAAATTTGCGTATTTTTACTCGCTGCGACCTTCTTTGGCACCGTGGATATTTTTGCTCAAACCGCTGTATCCACCGCAACGCCCGATACAGATGATGTAGTATTTGGGACGCGATATGCCCGCCGACAAACATTATGCAGATCGTCGTGACCGAAAACTCGGCTGGGAATAATGGCTGTTCAGCATCGCAGTTCATTCAATTTGAAGTTGTGGAATAGAAGGTAATAAATGATCTAAAGCTAACATTGATAATTTTTAGCCAGTCCGGTTCCCAAGGAGGCAAATTATGAAGCGGTCTTCTCTCTTCGTCTTCGTTCTCAGTTTGCTGACTGCAGCAAATGCACAAACGCCCCAACAATCACCAACTCCTTCGTCGGCGACTAGCGACGACGTAGTTCGTATTTCGACCAATCTGATCCAGCTCGATGTGACCGTCACCGGCAAAAGCGGCAAACCCATCAGCGACCTTTCGCGTGACGAAATAAAGATCTACGAGAACGGCAAACTCCAAAAGATAAGCAGTCTCTCCTTTGTCCCGGGTTCAAAGCCTCCCCCGGATAATGAGATCGCAGAGAAATCTTCGTCCCCCAACCCACTTCTGCCGCCAACAACGTCGATTTTACCCGCTCAAGTAAGACGGACCATCGCAATCGTCGTTGATGACGGACATCTCTCATGGTCGAGCGCCTTTTTTGTAAAGAAAGCCTTACGAAAATATGTCGATGAACAGGTGCAGGACGGCGACCTCGTCGCTTTGATTAGAACCGTCGGCGGGATAGGTGCTTTGCAGCAGTTTACAACCGATAAGCGGTTGCTCAGGGCGGCGGTTGAGAACATTAAGTTTTATCCGCAACTAGGTGGTTGGGATATTTTTGGCTCCTCGCCAACTCCAGAGGAAGAAAAGCTTCAATCCTTCCGTAACGAATATTATTCTTTCGGAGCGTTTTATTCGCTTGCATACGTTATTGCCGGATTGAACCAGATGCCGGGTCGGAAGTCGATCGCCTTTATTTCCGACGGTTTCATGCCACCCGGCGGATGCGGCAAACAAAAGGTGACCTTTTCGTCAAGCGAATACGAACGAGCCCAACAAAATGTGATCGCGTTTGCCAATCGTTCGTCGGTCGTGATCAATACGATTCAGGCCGCCGGTGTGGAATCGCCCGGCGTTACGGCGGCTGATGTTATTCGTAGTCCAACGGTGGGGCCCGGCGAAACCGATTCGATTTTATGGACCCGGCTGGCCTGTACATCTGAACGCCAACGACCGTTAACCATTCTTGCCGAAGATACGGGTGGACGAGTGATCGTTAACAACGATATAGCGAAAAGCATTCGTCGGATTCTCGATGACCAAAGTTATTATTTGGTCGCTTACGAGCCGGATGAAGAAACATTTGATCCAAAACAACGACGTTTCAATAGAGTTGAGGTCAAAGTTTCGCGTCCTGGCGTAAAAGTCCGGTCGCGGAGCGGCTTTTTCGGCTATACCGATGATGCGACGGAGAAACCAAAATTACCTCAAAACTCGTCGCTGCTTGATGCTCTTCTGTTACCGTTTGCAAAGAACGAGATTTTTGTGAGAATGCATGCTGTTTACGCTGCTGATGGGGATCGTAAATCGTATGTGAAGACATTTGTTACGGTCAACGGGTCCGATCTTACATTTGAAAAGCTACCGGATAATAGATACAAGACTTCGTTTGATATTGTTGCGATAACGGTTGATGCGAGAGGCCGTTTGCTCGATGAACGACCCAAAAATTACACGCTGACGCTCGGGGAACAGGAACATACAAATATTCTGGAACGCGGACTTATAACGACGTTTCTCGTGCCAATTCCAGGCCCAGGCGGGTTTCAGGTCAGGCTTGCGGTTCGGGATGTTTCGTCGGAGAAAGTAGGGTCGGCTAGCCAGTTTGTTGAAATTCCCGACCTTAACAATAAGAAACTTGCCTTATCTGGCCTAGTGCTCAGTGCGTCTGGCAGCGATGAGTTGTCATCGGCAGGTGGAACCTCTGAGGCTCTGAGAGATACGTCTCTCAGACAATTCAAAGCAGGTTCTGTCCTGAATTTTGGATATCAGATCTTCAATGCGAGAATCGACAAGGCTCGACGGACAGATCTCGGGGTGAAACTAAAACTTTACCGCGACGGAAAAATCATAAGCGATGGCGGACTCGTCCCAGCCGCGGATCTGGTTGATGAGAGCAATGGCATCTTTTCTTCGAAGGGGTCGGTGCGTCTTAACAAAGATTTGCCCCAAGGCGACTATTTGTTGCAGATCGAGTTGATCGACGCCCTATCTGGTAACAAGCCGAAACCGGCCATCCAATTTCTACAATTTGATATTGTTGAATAGATTTTTACAGTAAGAAAGCATCCAAAGCGAAGATTTGTATCTTGGCTGTTAGAAAAATGAGAAAACTTCTGCTCGCTACATTTATATTCGGCTCGTCGGTCGGAGTGTTTTCCCAGGGCGCCGGACCAACTCCGTCCCCGACGCCACCAGCGGACGGCGACGTCGTCAAGATATCGACGGCGTTGATCCAACTGGATGTAACGGTCATCGACGGCCGAGGCAAAGTGGTCAGCGATCTCAGGCCGAATGAGGTCGAGATATTCGAGAACGGCGAAAAGCAGAAGATCACTAACTTTTCGTTCGTATCGTCGATCAGATCGACCGTGCAGAAACCTATAATGATCGACAAGAACGCGGTGCCGATACCTCAAGCGGTGCTTCGGCCTGAACAGATCAGGCGAACCTTTGCACTGGTTGTCGATGACCTGTCGCTGTCATTTGAGAGTGCGTATCAGACGCGTCGGGCATTGAAAAAGTTTGTCGATGAGCAAATGCTCGACGGCGACCTGGTTGCGATCATACGGACCGGTGCAGGCGTCGGGGCACTGCAGCAATTTACGTCGGATAAACGCATCCTCTATGCCGCGATCGAGCGCGTTAAGTGGAATCCGGTCGGCAATGGCGGGATCAGTGCGTTTGCACCCATCGAACCGACATTTGCCGAGATGACTTCGGCGGCGGCGGGCGATGAACCCGACTCCGAGGAGGCCGGTAACGCAGCAAATACCCAACGAGCTTTTGATGATTTTCAAAGTAGTGTTTTTGCTACGGGCACGCTCGGGGCACTCAAGTATATCGTCCAGGGAATGTCGGAATTGCCCGGACGCAAATCGGTCATTTTGTTTTCGGACGGATTCAAGATCTTTGAGCAGGATGAGCACGGCTTTACTCAGGGTGGGCGTGTGGCTGAGTTTCTGCAGGAACTCGTGGATGTCGCCAATCGGTCGTCGGTCGTTTTTTATACGATAGATGCTCGGGGCCTGCAGTACACGGGTTTTACCGCCGCCGACCAGATCACTGACACGAGTGCCGAATCGATGAATGCCAAAATGGCGGCCCGGCGCGAGCTTTTATCCGATACGCAGGCCGGCCTCGCTTACCTCGCCGAGGAAACGGGCGGAATTGCGATCAAGAACAATAACGATCTGTCGGGCGGGGTCAGTCGGGTGCTCGACGACCAGAGTTACTATCTGATCGCGTACGAACCGGACACCGACACCTTTGACGCAACCAAGCGTAAATACAACAAGATCGAGGTCAAAGTCCTCAGAAACGGACTCACGGCACGATATCGCAGCGGTTTCTTTAATGTCGCGGACAAGGTGGTGTCAAATACGCCTGTCAGTCAGACTCCGCTTGTGCAACTGCAGTCCGCTTTGACGTCACCATTTGCAGTAAACGGCATATCGCTCAGGCTGAACGCCCTCTTCGGTTTCGATGCAAAGGCCGGGCCATATGTCCGTTCGCTGCTGCATATAGATGGAAAAGACCTGAAATTTACCGATGAAAAAGACGGTACAAAGAAAGCTATCTTTGACGTTTGGGCCGCAAGTTTCGGTGACAACGGCCAACCCGTCGATCAGATCGGCAAGTCGTACACCCTGATCGTAAAACCCGAAACATATAAGAAAATGATCGGCGAAGGCTTTGTCTATCACTTTACTTTTCCTGTAAAGAAGCCCGGGGCATACCAATACCGAGTGGCGATCCGTGATACTCAGGGCGAAAAGATCGGCTCGGCGAGCCAGTTCATCGAGGTTCCAAACCTGAAAAAGAATCGCGTCACCCTTTCAAGCCTCGTCCTCGAGAGTCTGACAGTCGCCGAGTGGCAGAAACTGGCAGATCCAAACGGCGGCATTGTGCAGGCCGATGCGATGACTGACACCGCGATCCGCCGTGTCA
The DNA here is from genome assembly GCA_016720705.1 of Chloracidobacterium sp. Lineage (NCBI taxonomy): Bacteria > Pseudomonadati > Acidobacteriota > Blastocatellia > Chloracidobacteriales > Chloracidobacteriaceae > Chloracidobacterium > Chloracidobacterium sp. The sequence continues at coordinate 74,526 of JADKKB010000005.1, forward strand.
AGCTAAATACGGTTTTGAGGTACGGTTACGAGATCTACAACGCTCGGCTTGACGGGTCGAAACACCCCAACATACAGATCAAAATACGTGTTTTTCGTGATGGCAAACTGGTGCTGGACGGCCAACAACTTGCGCTCGATCTGCAGGGTCAGACCGAAATGGAGCGTTTGAAAGCATCGGGTGCATTGAGCCTCGGCGGAAAGATGCTGCCCGGCGACTACATTTTGCAGGTGATCGTAACGGATAATCTTGCACCGCAGAATCGGCGGCTCGCGACTCAATATATTCAGTTTGAGGTCGAGCTCTAGCTTTTTTCTTCAATGTCACAGATGAAGGATTGATCAACGTCAGGAATGTAAGCGGGATTTTTGGGATTCCGAAACGCGATTGACAATTTTCCGGGGGGGGGGGAGTATTCTGGTCATAGATTTCCAATCGGATTGCTATCAATATTAATGGACAGACGGATTTTCCACATCAAAAACTTGCTCTCCCAAGACTTGGGCCGCTCGTGGTCGGTCGAGGACATGGCTGCAGAGGTTAGAATGTCGGCCACCAATCTTCATCGACTTTTCAAACAGGCGAATGACGGTGTCACTCCAATGGCCTTTCTCAATGAACGGCGGTTAGAAAGGGCTGGCGAAATGCTTGCTGATTCGAACTGCTTCCTACAAATTCAAGAAATCGGCTACCATGTTGGTCTGACAAACAACAGCTATTTCACCAAGGACTTTAAGACGAAATTTGGGGAGACCCCAACCGAATTTCGAAAACGTCATTCGGAAATTCATCAGTCCACGCCGCCGGAATGACACCAATGATAGTTTTCCGCATTTAATGATAGTTATCGACAACAAATAATCGTTGACTCACCTCGTTTGAAAAGCCAGACTTTGTTTGTATAAACACTCGCAATTCGATCGACATCTGAATCGATTAGGTTGATTAGCTATGGTATTCGAAAACGGAAGAAACAGGCTCGATTTAATTACCAATATATTGACGATCATTGTCGCCGTTGTATTCATCGCGATGGCAGTTCAAAGGTACGCCCTTCCAGCTGAAACGAGCTTAAAAGCCCCGCCACCCGGCAGGGCTATTACCTTCGAAAATTTCGACCCGACCGCGAGCAATAGAAACGTCCTACTTGTTATGATGAAGGGTTGCCGATTTTGTGAAGAGAGTATGGTTTTTTACCGAAGCCTGCTTGAGCAATATCGCGGAACTGGTGTCAGATTCATCGCTGTATTTCCACCGAACGGCGAAGATTTGGATGGCTATTTGATCCAGTACGGAATTACGGGCATGGACGTTAGGTATTCAGAGCTTTCGGGAGTAGACGTTCAGGGTACACCGACAATAATTGTCACAGATGAGAGTGGAATAGTTACAAAATCGTGGGTCGGAAAGCTATCAAAGGAAAAAGAGAAGGAGGTCATTGCCTTCCTAAATTCCTAAACACTGCAATGACATTTTACATGTTGTTAGAGTGGAAAAACTTAAACGTTAGATCAGGAGAAAAAGCAAAATATGAAGAAACTTAGATTAGTAGTTTTGATTATGTTGTTAACGGGCGGACTATCGTCGTTCAAGGCAAACGAGCCGGCCTGTGTTGACCAAGGCGATGACAATGGGCATTGTCCCAAACACGCCGCCCGACCAGATGGTTGCCCATGTTGCTCTGAGAATCATTGTATAAGCGGGTATTGCAACGGTTCCAACCATTGTGCGACGCGCTGACGGTCAGATTTCGTCAGATTTGAGGTAAGACTGATCAATTGAGTCCCATATGGTCACACACGATCAGTGAAATTGTCCTTAGAAAGAGGTTCGCATACGCCAGATAGCGAAATCTCAACACTGCTGTTTGCATGTAATTCGCGAATAGATCGACGCCGGCGGCCGATAAGGTGGCCGGCTTTTTCGCAATAAATATACGCGATTGGGAGTAAATCGCTGGAGATTTACATTGCGAAGATCACTAGGCGTATAATTTTTAGGTATACTCGGTGACGTTTGACTTACGAAATTTGGGGACTAGCATTTGCCAGACGTAGCTATGATATTGGCGGGGAAGGTTTCAAAATGAAATGGAAAATTCGAGATTATGTCTTTCTGAGTGCACTCTTACTTGCTATATTTGTTTCCCCTGGCGACCTTTCTGCACAATCGACGAATAGAGAACTAGCTCAAGTACAGTTTCTTAAGTGGAAGACACGCGTAGACGGCCTTTCGAAAGAGATTGTCAGCGAGTCGTCGGCCGTTTCTGAAAATGAGCGGTCGCTCTATTTTGCTACGCTTGCGAAGATCTGGTGGAAGGCAGATGAAAGTGAGGCCCGAGTTTATTTTAAGAAGGCGGTGGACAAATTGCTTAGCGGGTTACGCTCTGACGACAAGGCTGACATCGCAAAGAAAGTCAAACTCGCCCAAAGGACCGTCGAGATACTAAGTAAGCTCGATGAGAAACTCACTCAAGAACTAGTCGTGCAGATCGCAAAGGTAGTTGATAATGATTCGAACGTGCAAGGGGGAAAAGAAGATCCGGAAATGGCGGAGCTATATGTCGCTCTCGGGCTTCAGATAATCTCGATAAAACCGGACATTGCGTTGGCGTGTGGCATCGATTCGCTCAAATATGGATTTGCCGGAGCGTTGCCGCAATTGATCGCAGAACTGAATATTCTAGATCCGTCTAAGTCTGGTGTTCTCTATAGTCGAGCTATGGTGAAGGCACGTGGGAACTTCTCGCACACGGCAATCCTGTTTGAGGCCAACATCGCCAAGTACATGTTTGACGTGTATGGCCCGAAGGGGTTCTCAGAGTCACTTAAGAAAGACTTGCTCTCAAGATATGCCGATCACGTCGCGGCCGCCGCGATCGACGAATCCGAACGACCGGTTCGCTGTTGGATCGCGAACTTTGCTCCGTCGATAGTTTCTCGAGTTGACGAATATTGGCCGGGGCTTTCGATTACCTTCAGACAGAACATCCAGACATGCATTCCGTACATATCCGAAACGTACCAGGCGTTGGCCCGCGGGGAAACAAACGTCGATCAGCCAAACAGTGTAGACGAGTTAGTGCGGGCGGCGAAAGTCACGAATGATAAGATCCTCAAGGTCCGGTATTGGCGCGATGCACTGTCACGACTCGAAAATGAGAAGAAATATTCCGAGATAATGTCGCTGCTCGACGGAATTGACGGGGATGACCTTAAAGCAGTGGCCCCAGTCGTTTGGAATGACTGGCGGATCGGTGCAGCTTTTGAAGCGGTTATCGTATCGGTGGATGCAAAAGACATGGCTACGGCCTACCGTATCATCGACCGGACTCCGAAGGTGATACGCTCGGAGCTGCGATTGCGTATTGCCAGGAAGTTAATGCCTTCGGGCACTGACCAGTTTTATGTGGAAAACCTGGATGAGTTGCAGAAAGAGATAGGCTCTATCGAGCAGGCGGACAAGGATGCGGCTCGGTTTTACCGAATACTCGCTGAACTCTACTTCAAAGTTAGGCCGACCGAATCCGAAGCGATGTTTCGCAACGCCGTGAAGTTCATAAACAAGGCCGATGGCGACAATCCTGATTTCGAGAACGATAAGGACTGGGCCCCGTGGATGGACTATGTACCGATGTCCGCCGAATTGCTGGATTTCGACGAATCGAGCATTTCAAGTTCACTCAATAACTTAAGCTCGCGTCGCAGCCGCGTCAGACTAAAGCTTGGCCTTCTTGAATCGAGTCTAAAAAAATATGTTGACGCTAAGAAGACGTTCGAAACCCTGAATAAACAAAAAAAAGATTTGTAATCAAGTGTTCTGGCTCGGATGCTCGGTGTTGGTTCTTAGACGTCATATACTGAGACTAATTTCTCGAATTTCATTCAGGTGTGGTAGGCATTCGCTTGCCTATAGAAACGCCCATCATTAACTGTAGAATCCTCACGCGAGTTTAGGCGGCTTTCCTAGACTTAAACTCGATAGATCGCACATATTAATTTAAGCCAATTGCTTCGCTGATTGTCTCGATTGTGAGTACTTGAAAGCGCTTTATTCAACGCATTTTGTCCGGCATTCGTCGGCTACAGGTGAATGTCGCGGAAGGTATAATCGTGCTCAAATGGGGCCTAATTTTATTAGTGGGTGAATTCTCGCCGCTGAACTTCATCCATTATTTGTCTCGGGTTCGCACAGTATTGATTAAGTGGCATTTGAGTACGAAGACTTTCACATTCTTGAGAAACGAAATTAGTTCTCGTCGATTTTCAGAGGAAATTAGGGGGGGCATGATTTAAGGGGTCTTTGGATGCTCTAAAACTTACGATTGCATTTTCCCGCGGCAATCACTAACCTAGTAGCTTTCCGGCTATGTTAAAGATCAAAAACGTCGAACTTATCGAGATCAATCTTCCGATGGTCCATTTTTTTGAGACAAGCTTTGGCCGAACGTATGAACGCCGTATCATTTTGGTCCGTGTCGAAGATGCGGAAGGCGGAGAGGGTTGGGGTGAGGTCACTTGCGGCGAGTCGCCGGGATATTCGGATGAATGGACTGATTCCGCTTGGGTCACGGCCGAGAAGATACTTGCGCCGTTGGTGGTCGGCAACGAAGTTGAGTCGGCGGCAGACGTCTGGAACCTTATGAAATGGGTTCGCGGGCATCGAATGGCAAAGTCCGGTATCGAAACGGCCTGCTGGGACCTCGAAGCAAAAAAGCTCGGAGTCCCGCTCTGGCGGCATCTCGGCGGCGTCAATCAAACCATCGAATGTGGCGTGTCGATCGGTATTCAAGACTCGGTTGCCCAGCTTTTAGAAAAGATCCGAGTCGAAGTCGACGCGGGCTACAAACGCATCAAGATCAAGATCAGTCCGCGTTGGGATTATGATGTGATCAAGGCCGTCCGTGCGGAATTTGGCGATATTTTGTTGATGGGCGATGCGAACTCGGCATACACGCTCGCGGATATCGATCTGCTCAAGAGCCTCGACGAATTTAACCTGATGATGCTCGAGCAGCCACTTGGGTACGACGACATCGTCGATCACGCAAAATTGCAGGCACAATTAAAAACTCCGATCTGCCTCGACGAACCCATCAAATCACCTGACGACGCACGCAAAGCCATCGAACTCGGTTCCGGCAAGATCATCAATCTCAAAAACGGCCGAGTCGGCGGCCACACGCAGTCAAAGCTCGTCGAAAAAGTCTGCCGCGAAGCCGGAATGCCCGTCTGGTGCGGCGGTATGCTCGAGAGCGGTATCGGCCGCGCCCACAACGTCGCCATCTCAACCCTCGCCGGCTACACAATGCCCGGCGACGTCTCCGCCTCAAAACGCTACTGGCACGAAGATATCATCGAACCGGCGGTCGAGGTTTCGGCGAACGGAACGATCACCGCGTCTGATGCGCCGGGGATTGGATTTGAAATTAGGCGGGAGAAAATAGAAAAATTGGCAGTCCGACGGGTCAAATTGAGCTGAGTCGAGCATTTATTATGAAGTTAGTCGCTTTAATGGTTGCTGTGTTTGTGGTCTCGGCGCTTAGCTGTGGATATTCCCTTGCAGAGAATAATAGTAGGCCATCTCTGCAGCCGGAATCTCAACCGACGCCGGAGCCGGAACCAACGAAACCACCAATTCCGATTGAGATTGCCCGTTTATCCGCACTTCAACTTTGCGATCGATTGGCAGACATAAAGATATTACCGACCAAAGATCCAACGATTACCGATCCGATCTACGAAGCTCTAATCTCTAAGGGCAACAGTGCAATTCCGTGTCTTATTGAACGGATTTCCGATAAGCGGAAGATACCCGACCCGAGGTATTCAGTCCCGCACTGGCAACACTACGCGATAGGCGACACCGCCGTTTTCATATTGCTCCGTATCATCGCGGGGGGCGACGATTTGCGTTGGGAAAAACTAATGAAAGAAATGCTTTCCGCGAAATACAGCGAAGAGTGGAAAACTAACGGCATCTACGCGTATTTCAATTACGTTTCAGAAGCAAAGAATCGGAAAGTACTGCAACGTTGGTGGACGAAGTGGTTAAAAGACAATAAATAATGGGCAATTCAGAACCAAACAAGATCATCTTTTCGATGGTTAGTTTTGGTGGATCTTAAGAGTTGCTGTTGGAAGCACTTACATTGGCCAGAAGATCGGCATCAACAGCATTACAACGAAAAATAGGATCACTGTCAGCGGCAATCCTACTTTTACAAAATCTCGAAAATTATAACCGCCGGGGCTCATAACGAGGACATTGACCGGATGGCCGAGCGGCGTAATGAATGCCATTGAGGTTGCAAGGGCAACTCCCATTGCCATTGCTCGCGGGTCGGTGTGCATTTGCAAAGCGATGTTTATCGCCATCGGGCCGACTATCGCAGCGACCACGGCTCCATTGATCACTTGCACAAGTGCAACGGTCGTGATGAATAGCCCCGCGAGCAGCAGCATAGGGCCGCTGTCGCCGAGGGTGGACACGATCTGCTGAGCCATTAGAGCGGCGGCATTGGACTTAGTAAGTGCGACGCCCATCGGCAGCATACCGGCGACCAGAAAGATCGTTCTCCAACTGATCGAGCTATACGCTTGATCGGTCGTCAGGATGCGGGTCAGCATCATCATCAGAGCTCCGCCCAGCATCACTGCTCCGACGATATCCGGAAACGCGATGGCCAGGATCAATGTGGCCACAAAGATCATCAGGGCCGCACGGCCCTTGCCGGGAACCGTGATCTCGCGTTCCGGTCCATCGATAAATAAAATAATGTCAGGGTCGCCGGCCAGCACCGCCAAGCGGTCTCGCGTTCCCTGCAGCAGCAGAGCATCGCCAAATGCCAGTTGGACATTGGCAAGGTCCACTACGATCTGGTGAGTGCCGCGCCATATCGCTAGCACTGAGACGCCGTATTTGTCACGAAAATGGGTCGACTGCAGCGTTTCGCCGATCAACCGCGAACGCGGACTGAGCATCGCCTCGACGACTTCTACCGTTCGCGATTCGAGGTCGTGCTCGGTCCACTGAGCTTTCGGCACAAATTCCATTAGCGGCTCAACATCACGATTTCGAAAATCGGATTCATTTCCCTCGAGCAGGAGCGTGTCGCCTTTTTCTATTTCGGTTTCGGGCGTCAGTGCCAAGAGGCGCTTTTTGCGGCGCTCGATCCCGACTACGCTGACTCCGAAATCCTGCCGGAGAGCGCTTTCGTTCAGCGATTTGCCGATCAGAACTGAATTATCCGGCACTTTAGCCCGGAACAGGTTTGCGCCGAGGTTATAGGCGGAGATGAGGTCGTTTGCCTCTTCCCGATTGGGAGCCATCGACTTTTCGATCATTGATTCGCCGGGCAGCAGACGTCTTCCGACGAACACCATATAGGCGATGCCGACCAGTACGATCGGTATCCCGATCGGAGCAAAATCCATCAGGCTAAAGCCTTCGATATTGTTATCGTGGAGAACTGAATTGATGATGATATTGGCGGTCGTGAGCAGCGTCGCCGTGCCGCCGAGAATCGTGCCGAAGGCGAGCGGCATCATCAATTTTGATGTCCGCACCGACGCCTTTTTGGCCGAACCCGATACCGCCGGGAGCAGAACGGCGGCCGCGGCGATGTTGTTCATAAACAGCGATAGAAACGCGGATGCCAGCATTACCAATACCGTAAGCCGCAACTCACTCTTGCCCCCGAATTTGAGCAGGAGATTGCCGACCTGTTCGGTCACGCCGGTTCGCTGCAGGGCGGCCGCGAGTATAAATATTGCGAGGATCGTGATGACGGCCGATCGGCTAAAACCGGAAAACGCCTCTTGCGGCGTCAGAACCCCCGTGATCCCGAGTGCCACGACTACAAGCAATGCCACGAGGTCGGGCGCTATCAGGTCGGTAATGAAGAGCACCAGCGAGACGGCGAGGATGATGAGAGTAATTTCGAGTTGGTAGGTCATTGCCCCAAATACACGATTATACGTTCGCGATTGAAGTAATCAAAGTCGGCAATCATAGCCGCGTTCTTTTACTGCATCGCAATTTACGCTACAATCTAGGTTTTGACTTTTTCAGTCGAATCGTTCTGTTACGACGATCAAAATATGAGCAATCCGGAAACAAATAAGATCATCTTTTCGATGGTCAAGGTATCAAAGTTATACGACAAAAAGGCGGTCCTCAAGGACATCTATCTCTCGTTCTTTTACGGAGCGAAGATCGGCGTCCTCGGGCTGAATGGAGCGGGTAAATCCTCGCTGCTGCGCATAATCGCGGGAACGGACAAGGATTTTAACGGCGAGATCGTGTTTTCGAAAGGTTATTCTGTCGGCTATCTCCAACAGGAACCGAATCTGGATGAATCAAAAACGGTCCAGCAGATCGTCGAAGAAGCCGTCCAATCTACGGTCGATCTTCTTAAGGAATTTGAGGAGATCAATGGCAAATTTGCCGAACCGATGGACGATGATGCGATGAACGCATTGATCGAGCGTCAGGGCGAGGTGCAGGAAGCACTCGATCACGCTGACGCCTGGGACCTGGACTCGAGGCTTGAGATGGCGATGGAAGCACTTCGCTGTCCTCCGGCGGACACGATCGTCAAAAATCTGTCGGGCGGTGAAAAGCCGCGTTGCTCTGTGCCGTCTGCTGCTGCAAAAGCCGGATATCCTTCTGCTCGACGAACCGACCAACCATCTCGACGCCGAAAGCGTGGGCTGGCTCGAAATGCACTTGCAAAAGTACGAGGGAACGATCATTGCCGTGACGCACGATCGATATTTCCTCGACAACATTGCCGGATGGATCCTCGAACTCGACCGCGGCCAAGGAATCCCGTACGAAGGGAATTATTCGTCGTGGCTTGAACAAAAGAGCACTCGGCTCGCTCAGGAAGAGCGAAAGGAAGACAAGCTGCAAAAAACGCTCGAGCGTGAATTGGAATGGATCCGAATGTCGCCGAAGGGCCGACACGCCAAGTCCAAGGCCCGTATTAATGACTACGAGGCGATGGTGGCAAGCGAGTCAGAGAAACACGCAGATGACCTCGAAATATACATTCCGCCGGGCCCGCGGCTTGGTGACGTGGTCATTGAGGCTCACAAGGTATCAAAGGCGTATGGCGACACGGTTTTGTTTGAAAATCTCGAATTCACCTTGCCGAAAGGCGGTATTGTCGGCGTCATCGGCCCGAATGGTGCGGGTAAAACAACATTGTTTCGCCTGATCACGGGTCAGGAAACGCCCGATTCCGGGACCTTTAAGGTTGGTGAGACCGTCAAACTTGGCTACGTCGATCAGTCACGCGACAGCCTAAATGCCGAAAAGAACGTCTTTGACGAAATATCCGACGGGCTGGACAACGTAACCCTTGGGACACGTGTGATGAACGCCAGGACATACGTCTCAAAATTTAATTTCTCCGGTGCCGATCAACAAAAGTTTGTCGGCCAGCTCTCAGGCGGCGAACGCAACCGCGTGCATCTTGCGAAAATGCTCAAGACCGGTGCAAATGTCCTGCTACTTGATGAGCCGACCAACGATATCGACGTCAACACAATGCGAGCTCTCGAGGAAGCCCTCGAAAACTTTGCGGGCTGCGCGGTCGTAATAAGTCATGACCGTTGGTTTCTGGATCGCATTGCGACGCACATCCTCGCCTTTGAGGGTGACAGCCACGTTGAGTATTTTGACGGCAATTACAGCGAGTACGAAGCGGACCGTAAACGCCGTCTCGGCCACGATGCCGATCAACCGCACCGGATCAAGTACCGGAATTTGACGCGTGCCTGATATGGCGGGCCGCGTCGAACGAGCCAAAGTTGAATGAAGCTAAGCTTTTATTGTTTATGTCTTTGTCTGGCCGCGTGGGGTACATCCTGCGCGTCAAATGTCGAGGCACCTAAGGCCCAACCGGATGCCGCGACAGCCGCCCAAACGCCGGAACCGAGCCCACAGCCCACACCAAAGCCCGCGATCCCGGATCTTCGGGCCGAACTTCTGGACGGCCGCAACAAGACTACCGAATCGCCACTCGGCAAGTTTGATTTTAAAAACTTCTCATATCCGCTTCCGCGAGGTTGGCAAAACCCGGACGGCAGCGACATCACGTTGGTCAATGGCCGGCGACAACCCGTCGTTGTAGACGTCGGTGCCGAACCGACAGACGAGCAGCGAATGGTCGCTAAGGCCGAACGACGTATTGGAATGACGTACGTTACCACAAAATTCCTGGACGTAAATAACGATGGTGTGGACGAAGCCCTCGTTATACTTAAGATCGAAACTGCCGGGTCGGCGATTCCGCAAGTCGTCTACGTCTATTCGTGGAAAGACGAAAAACCGGATCTGATCTGGACATTTCGTACGGGCGACCGGGCCGACGGCGGGTTGAAAGATCTGCGAGTTGAAAACGGATTGTTTGTTATCGAGCTCTACGGCCAGGACCGATTCGTGCTCGGCGAGACCGAGACCGGCAAGATCGGTGATGACATCGAACAACTCTGTTGCCCGACTCACTTTAGCCGCTCGAGTTATAAGTGGAATGGCACGTCATTTTTGATGCAGGGAAAGCGTCTGACATTTAGCGTTGCCGACCCAAACTCACCGCCGATCGAGAATATGGCCGATATCGTCAACGCAAAAGCTAAAGCTAATGCTAAAAAGTAGTCGCTTTAGACTGGTTCTGGCAGTCATCGACAATGCAATGTGTTTTCGGTGATCTTCCGATAATATCTTTCGGCCAATGAACCGATAACATCGGATAAGTTCCGTGCTGCGGCCACCATCCCTTTACAATTCCTTCTCGCTTAGCTTTCGCTAAAGACGCTCGTCCGGGGTCGCATACTTCGATCTCGACCGAGTCCCCGGACGCGGAAATTCGAGCATTCCAAGATCAGCAAAATGCGAAATAATTCGCGCTCGTTCCTTACCTGCATACGCCTTCTAAAATTGGTAAAATAAGAACACTATCTTCGTACGGCAAATTAAATGCTGATCAACCGAGGTTCGTCACCGACTTTTTCACATTCAATCGACTTTAGGCACGCGGGTTGCTCAATTAAAGGATTGGAGGGCAAAAATGGAAGCTAATTTTCTCGATCGAATACAGTTTACATTCACGATCACATATCACTATCTATTTCCGATGCTGACGATGGGCCTCGCTCCGCTTATCGTTATTTTTAAGACACTCGCTATTTATAAAAAGGACGAAAAGTGGAATGAGGTAGCCCGGTTTTGGGGAAAGATATTCGGCATTACTTTTCTATTCGGAGTCGTGACCGGCATACCGATGGAGTTTCAGTTCGGCACGAATTGGGCCGCGTTCTCCAAATTTGCGGGCGGCGTTATCGGCCAGACACTCGCGATGGAAGGGACATTTGCGTTCTTTCTCGAATCAGCGTTTATCGGTTTATTTCTATTTGGCGAAAAGCGACTTGGCCAGGCCGGGCATTGGCTTGCGGCGTTTCTGCTATTTTGCGGCACCTGGCTCTCGGGTTGGTTTATAATCGCGACCAATGCCTGGATGCAGCATCCGGTCGGTTACGAGATCGCTCCCGACGGTTCGGTCCAACTTACTGATTTCTGGGCACTTTTGCTAAACAAATGGGCGGTCTATGAGTATATGCACAATATGGGCGGAGCTCTGGTCGTTGGAGCATTCGCGGTGTCCGCCCTCGGAGCCTTTTACATTCTTTCTAAGAAAAAGGCCGAATACGGCAAGATGTTTCTAAAAGTTGGTGTTACAGCAGGTGTGGTGGCGAGTATCTGGATGCTGTTTCCGTCAGGCGATCTGCAGGGCAGAATGATCGCCGAGCACCAACCGGTCACGCTCGCCGCTATGGAGGGATTGTTTGACACCCAACACGGAGCACCGCTCGTGCTGATCGGCCAACCGGATATGGAAAAGCAACGCCTCGATAATGCGATCCATATCCCAAATATGCTCAGCTTCATCACTTACCAAAGCTGGGATGCAAAGGTCCGCGGCCTCAACGAGTTTCCTAAAGACCAGCATCCGGACAATATTCCTCTGCTGTATTACAGCTTTCACATAATGGTCGGCCTAGGCACTCTATTTATCGGGGTGATGGTGCTGTCAGCGTTTTGGATGTGGCGCGGTTGGCTCTTTGATGCGAATTGGCTGTTGTGGATACTGATGCTCAGTTTTCCGCTGCCTTTCATCGCGAATACCGTCGGTTGGATGGTTGCGGAACTCGGTCGGCAACCGTGGCTGGTTTATGGGCTTTTCCGCACCGAACACGGCCATTCACCGTTGGTCTCATCGGGAAATGTTCTCTTTACGCTACTGGGTTTTCTCGGTATGTACACGATCCTGTCATTGCTATACATATTTCTGATCCTTCGCCGGATCGAACACGGAGTCGACGAATTGGGCACAACCGCTAAGGCTGAAGCCGGATCGGCCGGCTACTAAGGAGGAAGGGGAAATGGAAACCATTTGGTTCATGATCGTTGCTTTTATGTTGGTCTGCTACGTCATCCTCGACGGTTTTGACATCGGCGCCGGGATCATACACTTTTTTGTCGGCCGCGATGAGCGCGAGCGTGCCGCGGTCATTCGCTCGATCGGCCCGGTGTGGGACGGCAACGAGGTTTGGCTGCTCGCTACCGGCGGCACACTCTACTTCGCTTTTCCGCAGCTCTATGCGGCCGGTTTCAGTGGGTTTTATCTGCCGCTGATTATGGTCCTGTGGCTGCTGATATTGCGTGCCGCCGGGATCGAACTGCGGCATCAACTCGACAATCCTTTGTGGACGAGTTTTTGGGATTTTATATTTTCAATGGCCAGCATTCTGCTCGCAATATTCTTTGGTGCAGCCCTCGGCAATGTGATACGCGGTGTCCCTCTGGACGCTACGGGTTATTTCTTTGAACCGCTCTTTACCGATTGGAGTACGACCGGTTCGACCGGTATTCTCGATTGGTTCACAGTCCTTTCAGGCGTCGTCGCCTTCGTGGCACTCGCAGTTCACGGTGCAAATTACGTCGCTCTCAAAACCGAGAACGAAATGAACGAGCGGGCCCGCCGGGTGGTGTCGCTCGGATGGTACGTACTCGTTCTCGTTACAATTTGCAGTCTCGTGGCAGTTATGTACGTTCGGCCCGAAATACTTGATAATTATTACGCCTTGCCGATCGGTTGGCTGATCCCGTTACTGGTAGCCGCGTCGCTCGGGGCAATGAAATACTTTAGCGGAAAAGGCAATGACAAGTTTGCGTTCCTTGCATCGTCCGTTTACCTCGCGATGATGCTAGGCGGTGCCGTTTACGGCCTGTACCCCAATGTGTTGCCGGCGATCGACCCTCAGCACAGTCTCACGATAATGAACTCCAAGGCGGGCAATTACGGCCTGACCGTTGGATTAATATGGTGGCCGATCGGCATCATCATCGCCCTCGGCTATTTCACATTTCTCTTCCGCACATTCAAGGGCAAAGTCGCTATGGATGATACGCATTGAGAGCAAGTAAGGCTCCATCGTCACTAAAAGGGCGGTCCGCTTGGGCCGCTCTTTTTTTTGATCGCATTAGTACTTTATTATATAAAGTACTTGACAGATGCAACTACTTGGAATATTCTGCGTCTACTATGGCAAAACTAAAAGCTATATCGGTCGACAAAACGCCTGCGAGCGGCACCGTTAATATCAGTGACCGAGCGATAGACAATCTCGCCTATATTCGCGAAGCGATGGAACGCTCGACCGCCTTCACGGCAGTTCCGGGCTATGGCGGAATGCTTATGGGGGCTACGGCGCTTGTCGCCGCGTATATTGCCGGTACGCAGGTCTATTTGGTTGACTCGCTTTGGACTTGGTTTGTTGAGGCAGGACTTGGTTTTTCGATCGGATTGCTGGCAATGTGGCAAAAATCGAGGATTGACAAGACATCACTTCTGTCGGCACCGGCGAAAAAGTTCGCGATGAGTTTTGCGCCTCCGCTGATCGTCGGCGTGATTATTGTTCTAGGGCTCTGGCGTTTTGGACATTACTACGAAATGGCTCCCGTCAGTATGCTCGCGTACGGAGCGGCGGTTGTCTGCGGAGGAGCGTTTTCGGTTCGGGTCGTGCCGATGATGGGCTGGTGCTTTATCGTTATGGGTGCGGTCGCGTTCGTTCTGCCGACGAGTTACGGAAACTTAATGATGGGAGCTAGCTTTGGCCTGCTACATATTGTTTTTGGGGCGATCATCGCTAGGCGTTACGGGGGATAGTTCTGAAACGCGCGCCGCACATTCGAAAGCGTGAGAATCAGTAGCTCCTATTACGCCGAAAGTGGCGGTGCAGGCAGGCTGCCTGCGATGAGACGGAAAGATATGGCAAAGAATTTAGCGTTGAAAAATAATGACGGACCTCAGGGGCTGCGGATCGAAAAGGCCGCCGGAGATGTTTCGAACGACCTCGATAAGGTCATTCACGAACGAATGCGGCTCGGCATCATTAGCGCCTTGGCGGCAAATGACAAGTTGAGCTTTACCGAGCTAAAAAACCTGCTCGCGACAAGTGACGGTAACATCAGCGTCCACGCCCGCAAACTCGAAGAGGCCGGCTACGTCACACTAGAAAAATCGTTCCGCGGCCGCATCCCGCTGACCGAATACGCAATAACGAGTGACGGCCGTAGGGCCCTCGAACGATATCTCGATCATATGGAAGCTCTTATTAAATCGACGAAAGGTAAGAGCCGCGAACGGTAGCGATCGGTGTTTCGGAATGATCCGCGACACTGACGAATGCATATACGCTAATGGAAACAACTACACCAAGAATAAACAGCGTCCTATTCGCGATCTGCGGCCTCGCCTTCGTCCCGCCTTGTCTTTTTTTTACCTGGTACACAGTACGGCTGATCTGGCTGAATCTCACGAGGGAGGATGCAGCAGCTTACCGCTCGTTTGGAATGCTGATCGGGGCAATCGCCTTTCCGCTCGCCGCAATTATCTTCGGCTTTATAAGTTGGTATTTCATTAACAAAGCTCGCAATGGCTTTAGAAAAAGATGAACAAACGTACTAGATCGGGCCTGGCGATCATCCAGGTTGCAGTTGTCCTAGGGATACTTGGCGACGTTCTCCTGCGGCAGACGCCCTGGGGCTTGAACGTATTACTTTTTAATCTCGCGTTCGCCGCGAGCCTGTTCCTATTGCTTCGCCGTCACGCACCTGAGCGGCTTACGGCTCAAACTTATGCACTGCTCGGGGCACAGGTGTTCTTTGCATCGATGTTCGTCTGGCGTGATGCGACCGAGTTGCGAATTGCTGATACGTTTGCCATCATCACGATCCTTGGCGTAATGTTTTTGCCTACCCTAAAGATCCCGGCCAGGGTGGCGGGCGTTTTCCAATATGTGATCGGTGTGCTGTGGGCGGGCATTAACGCGTTTTTCGCGACCGGCGTTTTGCTGGGTAGCGATATCAGTTGGAACGACCTGCAGATCGACGGCCGAAAAAAATACTTTGTATCTGTAGCGCGCGGCGTATTGATCGCGGCCCCGCTCATTCTTATTTTCGGAGCTCTGTTTATGGCGGCGGACGCAGTCTATGACGGATGGGTTCGCACCACGCTCAATGTCGACCTCACCACACTATTTTCGCACGGGATAATGTTCACTCTATTCACCTGGCTAACAGCGGGCTATTTTCGCGGAGCTCTTTTTGCGGGAGTAGCAGCCGCCCCGGAAACCTCGCTTTCGATCTTACAGCCCGCGGCATCGGCGCGAAGCGAAAGCAAGGTTGACCGTTTTCGTGCCGAATCAGGTGAGTACCCGGTCGTTTTGCCGGACGGTAAAACGGTGGTCGAACATATAAACACGACAGATGAGCACGCGGCGGGAGAACTACAGTCGGAGGCGTCTGAAGCTGCCGGACCAAAACAACCTGCATGGTCCTGGGCGAATATCGATAACTCGATCGTCCCCGGATTTACGCTCGGCCCGGTCGAGGTCGGCGTGATACTCGGTCTTGTCAACCTGCTCTTTATCAGCTTTGTTATCTTTCAGGTCCCGTACCTTTTTGGTGGTATGGAAATGGTGCAGAATACTCCGGATTTCAAGCTTGCGGAATACGCTCGAAGAGGTTTTGGCGAACTCGTCACGGTCGCGGCCCTTGTCCTGCCGATGCTGCTAGTTTCTCATTGGCTTTTGAAGAAGGAAAGCTCGGCGGCAATTAAGCTATTTCGGGTGCTTGCGGGCATCCAGATCGCTCTTCTCTTCGTGATAATGGCGTCGGCCGTTCAGCGACTTGTGTTATTAACTGGCAACCTCGGCTACGGTATGACAACCGTTAGATTGTACCCGATGATCTTTATGATCTGGCTGGCGATCGTATTCGTATGGTTCGCAGCAACGGTGCTTCGCGGAGCCAGACAGCATTTCGCCTGGGGAGCACTTTGGTCAGCATTCTTAATACTCGGTGCGACACACATACTGAATCCGGACGCATTTATCGTTAAGACGAACATAGCACTAATGCAGCAGGGGCGAGACTTTGATGCCTTTTACAACTCAAGTCTTAGCGATGATGCGATCCCGGTGTTGTTGGAAAACTTGTCGCTGATGTCGCTCGATGATCGTTGTGAGGTAGGCTCCGGACTTCATTATCGCTATCGACAACTCGGTAAATCGTTCGACGTCCGGTCGTATAACCGTTCGAGCGGCAACGCCTATAGACTCTTGGTCGCAAACGACCCGATGCTGCATCAAACCGATGGTTGTGACGAGAGCTTCAAAAACGATAAACCCGCCACCTCGCCCCCAGAGTGATTTCAATGGTAAAATCATCCGGTGAAACGTGACCTTGTCCGTGAATATTTAAGTTACTGTCGGGTCGAAAAGGGCTTGGCGGCAAACTCGATCGCGAGTTACGAGAATGATCTGTCGCGTCTGAGCGAGTGGGCGGACAAGAACGGGCACGACCTTTTGCACTTGGACCGCCGCGATCTGCGTGAATGGCTGATCGATCTCGGGGCAGTGAAATTGTCTGAGAACTCCAAGCGGCGAATGATCAGTGCCGTTCGTGGTTTCTATAAGTTCCTGATGTTCGAGGGACACGTCACGAAAAATCCTGCCGAAGACTTGGCTGCACCTCAAAAGGGATTCTATCTGCCGCGATTTCTTAATCAAAACGAGATAGAGACACTGTTGGAATTTCCGGATGTGTCGACCCCGACAGGGCTCCGGGACCGAGCGTTACTGGAGTTGATGTACGCGTGTGGGTTGCGTGTATCCGAGGTGGTTGATCTGAAATTGCAGGACCTCGATTTGGACGGAGGCATTTTGACTTGCACGGGGAAAGGGTCAAAAACGCGAAGGGTTCCGGTCGGATCGAGTGCGATCGAATGGGTCAAAACATACATTGCAGCTCGGCGAAAGATCGAAAATATTGATATTGATCGACTCTTTATCAACCTTAACGGTTCGCCGCTCACACGTCAGGCGATCCATCTTGTGATCAAGAGCTACGCCGAAAAATGCGGTTTTGTCGGCGTATCACCGCACACATTGAGGCATTCGTTTGCCACACATCTGGTACAAAATAATGCGGATATCCGCTCCGTGCAACAAATGCTCGGGCACGCCGACATTTCGACGACGCAGATCTACACACACATCACCAGCGCCCAGCTCAAACGAAACTACGAACGCTTCCATCCACGCTCGCGCGCCAAATAGCGCGAAAAACAAGCACTTTCGCGCTTGCATAGTGTCAAAGTCTCCGCTATCATTGGAAATTTGCTAATTGGCTCAAATAGCCGTTGGCTGTGACAAGAAAAGGTTTTGCATGGGTGGTCGAGCGGTCAAAGGCATCGGGCTGTAAACCCGACGGATTAATTTCCTACGTAGGTTCAAATCCTACCCCATGCACCATTAGTTATAGAATTGAAGCCTCTTAAGAGGATTCAATTGGAGCGGGCGGGAGTAGCTCAGTTGGTAGAGCGTCAGCCTTCCAAGCTGAATGTCGCGAGTTCGAGTCTCGTCTCCCGCTCCAAAAGTTTTTACGAATGGGCCCAAGTAGCTCAGGGGTAGAGCGCATCCTTGGTAAGGATGAGGTCGCGGGTTCGAATCCCGCCTTGGGCTCCAGGCTCTACTGTTTTATTGGATTATTAAAAGAGGACGACTAAAGAGATGAGTAAGGAAAAATTTGACCGCAGCAAGCCGCACGTAAACATTGGAACGATCGGACACGTGGATCACGGCAAGACGACATTGACGGCAGCGATCACGAAAGTGATGTCGAAGCACAATGCAAAGATGACGTTTCGCTCGTTCGATTCGATCGACAATGCACCTGAGGAGAAGGCACGAGGAATTACAATTGCTACTTCGCACGTGGAGTATGAGACGGCCAATCGTCACTACGCCCACGTCGACTGTCCGGGCCACGCTGATTATGTTAAGAACATGATCACGGGAGCGGCACAGATGGACGGAGCTATCCTTGTGGTTGCAGCGACTGACGGCCCTATGCCTCAGACCCGTGAGCACATCCTGTTGGGACGCCAGGTCGGTATCCCGACGATGGTCGTGTTCATGAACAAAGTTGACATGGTCGACGACGAAGAAATGCTCGAGCTGGTCGACATGGAGATCCGCGAGCTGCTGACAAGCTATGAATTCCCGGGCGACGACACACCGATCATTCAGGGTTCAGCACTTAAGGCACTCGAAGGCGACCCGGCGTGGGAAGCAAAGATCGACGAGTTGATGCAGGCGGTAGATGATTTTATCCCGACACCTGCCCGCGAGACGGACAAGCCGTTCCTGATGCCTGTGGAAGACATCTTTACGATCCAGGGTCGTGGAACAGTGGCAACGGGCCGAATCGAGCGTGGACAGATCAACGTCAACGAACCGGTCGAGATCGTCGGTATCAAGGATACGAGGAATTCGGTCGTGACCGGCGTTGAGATGTTCAAGAAGCTTCTCGACAGCGGAATGGCAGGCGACAACGTCGGACTGCTGCTCCGCGGAGTTGAGCGAAAGGAGATCGAACGCGGACAGGTAATCGCCAAGCCGGGTTCCATCACACCGCACACGAAGTTCAAGGCTGAGGCATACGTCCTCACCAAAGAAGAAGGCGGACGCCACACCCCGTTCTTTACGGGATATCGCCCGCAGTTCTACTTCAGAACAACGGACGTGACCGGCGTTGCAGACCTTCCGGCCGGAGTCGAGATGGTGATGCCGGGTGACAACATCCAGATGGAGATCACGCTGATCGCTCCGATCGCAATGGAAAAGGGCCTCCGCTTCGCTATTCGCGAAGGTGGCCGCACGGTCGGTGCCGGTACCGTTTCGGATATCGTGGAATAACAATTAGTCGAAAACCCACGGCCCTTGGCGATTTGCTGAGGGCCAAGGGCAAACGACGAAGGACAAGGAAATGCCGAGAGATAATATTATTTTGCAGTGCACTGAGTGCAAAGAACGCAACTACGCGACGACCAAGAACAAAAAGAACACGCCGAACAGGCTGGAGTTCAAAAAGTTCTGCCGCCGTTGCCGTTGCCATACGCTGCACAGAGAGAATAAGTAGTTCAACGTGGAAGGTTGATAGTGGAAAGTGAGGGCGAATTTCTTCACTTTCCACTTTCCGCTCTATACTTTTGGACTATTTTATAGGGGTATGGTGTCAATGGTTAGCATGGAGGTCTCCAAAACCTTAGGTCCGGGTTCGAGTCCTGGTACCCCTGCCATTGAATTTTATTGGGAGAATTAATGTGTCAGAAGCTGTAGCTCCGATCGAAGGAAAACATAAAGAGGGCATTGGCGATTTCGTCAAGCATACGCGGGCTGAACTCGACAAAACGTCGTTTCCGGCATCCGAAGATATCAAGAACACCACGATCATCGTGATCGTGAGCGTGTTATTTTTTGCGGCGTATCTCTTCCTCGTCGATCACGGCTGGACATATCTTCTCGAAGGGTTGACTTGGCTGGTAAATAAACTTGCCGGCGTTTAGTACATAAAGGATATCTGAGATGAATCAGTGGTTTTTTATCCACACATATTCCGGGCACGAGAACAAGGTTCGCGAGAGTCTGGAGGCACGCATTCGCGATATGGAACTCGCCGAGCAGATCACGGGCGTTCTATTACCAAAAGAAAAAGTCGTCGAGATGCGTGGCAACAAGGAATATGTCTCTGAACGAATGTTCTATCCCGGTTATGTGCTGGTTCAGATCGAGTGTGACGAAAAGGGCAAGATCCCTGACAACGTATTTCACGTGATCAAAGCGACGCCGAAAGTCACCGGATTTCTGGGCGGCAAAGCTCCGACACCGCTGACCCAATTGGAGGTCGATCAGATCCTCCACAATATAGATGTCGCGACCGAAAAGCCGAAGCCGAAGTTTTCGTATGAGGTTGGTGAGGTCGTCAGGATCAAATCCGGCCCGTTTGCCAGCTTTACCGGCAAGGTCGAAGAGGTCAATGAGGACAAGGCTACCTTGAAGGTGTCGATAACGATCTTTGGACGATCGACTCCATACGAACTTAGCTTCCTCGAAGTCGAAAAGGTTACTTTTGCAGAAGAAGAATAGATGAGGACATTCCTGTACGGATGTGCAGGATCGTTAATCGAAAACAGTTATGGCAAAGAAGATATCAGGCTACATTAAGTTGCAGATCCCCGCCGGCAAGGCGAATCCGGCGCCGCCGATCGGCCCGGCACTTGGTCAGCACGGCGTTAACATTATGGAGTTTTGCAAGGCGTTTAACGCCAAAACGCAAAACGACGATCCGGATATGAAAATACCGGTCGTGATCACGGTCTACGCTGACCGTTCGTTCTCGTTCGAAACGAAAACGCCGCCGGCAGCCGATCTCCTTAGAAAGGCAGCGGGAGTTGCAAAGGGTTCGGGTAAACCGAATAGAGAAAAGGTCGGCTCGGTAACGCGTGCGAAGATCGAAGAGATCGCCAAGTTAAAAATGGCCGATCTCAACACGTCGAATCTCGAGTCGGCAATGAAGACGATCGAGGGAACTGCGAAATCGATGGGAATCTCGGTCGATTAATAGTGAGAAGTGAAAGGTGAAAGGTGGCAGGCTTTGCTCTGCGATCTCCATCCCGAAACCTATCACAGGGAGGGCAACAAAATTGCCCGCTAACACCTGGAGGTAAAATGAAAAGAGGCAAGAAATATCTTGCGGCTCTCGAAAAGATAGAGCTGCATAAGAAGCATACGCTTGAGGAAGCGGTTGCAAAACTGAAAGAGGTCGCATTTGCCAAGTTTGACGAGACAGTCGAACTTACGATGTGGCTTGGCGTTGATCCGCGAAAGGCAGATCAGCTCGTTCGCGGAACGATCGTTCTGCCGCACGGACTTGGCGGAGCCGCCAAGAAGATCGTTGTTATTGCTCAGGGTGACAAGGTGCGTGAAGCAGAAGAAGCCGGTGCAGATATGGCCGGTGGCGATGAGATCCTCGAAAAGATCAAAGGCGGCTGGCTCGACTTTGACGCATTGATCGCGACCCCCGATATGATGGGTAAGGTCGGTCAATTAGGTAAGGTCCTCGGTCCTCGAGGCCTGATGCCCAATCCAAAAACAGGTACAGTTACGATGGATGTCAAGACCGCCATCGAAGAGACCAAGGCCGGCAAGGTCGAATATCGCGTCGATAAGACGGGCGTTATTCACTCGCCGGTCGGCAAGGTGTCGTTTGACGATGCCAAATTGGCCGAGAACACGAGGGTCCTGATCGGAGCAGTGATGAAGGCAAAACCGACCACTGCCAAAGGCCGTTACCTGAAGAAGATCAATCTTGCGGCAACGATGAGCCCGGGCGTATTGCTCGATGAGCTCGCATACGCATAGTACGTGAGGAGCGAAAAGGGAAATGAAAACTAGAGAAACAAAACAGAAAGATCTGACCGCCCTCACTGAGTCGCTTTCCAATTCCACATCCGCAATGGTCGTAAGCTTTACAAAGCTGACCGTTTCGAAGGATCAGGAGCTTAGAAAGAGCTTGCGTGAAGCCGGTGCAGAGTACCAAGTAGTGAAAAACACCTTGGCCCGCATTGCGGTGAAAGGTACCCAGTTTGAAGACGCTTCAGGAGCGTTCAAGGGCGTTACTGCTATAGCTTGGACCGAGAATGATCCGGTTGTACTCTCGAAAGCAATTTCGAAGTTCATGAAGGAGAATGCTGATATCTACACGTTCAAATCGGGCGTGGTAGACGGCAAACTGGTCGATCTGCAGCAATTGACGACGATCGCAAATCTGCCGTCGAAAGACGAGCTTATCGCGAAACTGCTCTTCGTTATTAATAGCGGAGCTCAACGTATCGTTACAGTTATCAACGCGGTACCGCGTGACCTGGCGATCGTGATCAAGCAGATCGGTGACGCTAAGCCGGTTGACGCATCGGCTACTCCGGTGGTCGAAGCCAAGGCTGAGACTCCGGCTGCTGAAGCTGAAGAGGCTCCTGCGGCGGAGGAGACTCAGAATGCTGAGGAAGCTCCGGGAGCCGAGGCGGAAGCTGCTCCGGCAGACGATGCGGCGGTCGAAGTGGCCGCAGCAGACGAAGCCGCTCCAGTAGCTGAAGAGGCTCCGGCTGAAGAAGCAGGCGAATAGTTAAAGTTTTGTTTCGGGCGAAAGTCTGAAACACAAAGCCGTACTCAAGGAAAGCGAGCGAAGCGATGGTCAGATCGCTTTGCGTCGGACGGAAACGGAAAGGTGATGCAACCCGGTCCGCCAAGTCCCGTGGGTTCTCGCGGCTGACAAACAAGCCGTGAATGGTAAGATCGACTCGAAATTCGAGCTGATTATTACAATTCACGATTTACAAATAAACAAAGAACCCTATTGGAGGAATAGATAAAAGTCATGGCAACTACAAAAGCAGACGTTATTGAGTATTTGAAAGGTGTGTCGCTTCTCGAAGCGTCGGAATTGGTTAAGGAACTTGAAGAAGTTTTTGGTGTTTCGGCCGCTGCTGCTGCAGCTCCGATGATGATGGCCGCTCCGGCCGGTGGTGAAACCGCTGCTGCCGAAGAGAAGGATGCGTTTGACGTTGTCCTTACTGCTGCCGGCGGCAACAAGATCGCTGTCATCAAGATCGTTCGTGAAGTCGTTGCAGGCTTGGGCCTCAAGGAAGCGAAGGATCTCGTTGATGGTGCTCCGAAGGCGATCAAGGAAGGCGTTTCGCAGGCAGAAGCCGACGAGATCAAGACCAAATTGACCGAAGCCGGTGCTACTGTTGAAGTCAAATAATTGCATCTAAAATAGCGGGACGCCGGTCAATGACGGGCGTCCCGATATTTGGAATTTGGCTTAATTGATGCTAAACTGAATGATTCGCGGCTGACATAAGATATTCCTGTCGATCGCGAACTTTGGAGGAGCAATACGAATACCTTGTATTTATGGAGTGTTCGTGGATTTAGGGGCGACAACGTCGCAGAAAAATTGGAGAGTTGGTGTCACGTTTCGGCACTCTCGAAAAATTCATTTAACAGCGAAAAGCTGCTGAAAAGCGGTCAGGGAAAACTTTACCCTCGACCGCATTTGGTGTCTTTTCCAAAAGGTATTTGACGCGATTTCGACCCAGCGAAAGCGTAACAGGTCTAGCGTCAGGAATCAACAGGTTTTTGATAGCCCGCTATTAATAATATGATCAACAATCCGCTACAGAATAAATCAACAGGCTTGGGACGGCGAACCAGTAAGTCGCCCGAACGCGTAGATTTTTCCAAGATCTACACGACAGCCCAAATCCCGAATTTGATCGAGGTCCAGCGTGAATCGTACAACCGATTCCTGCAAATGGATCTGATCCCGGAAGAGCGCGATTACATCGGTCTCCAGTCGGTATTTTCCTCGATCTTCCCGGTCTCGGATTTCCGCGAGACCGCGACGCTTGAGTACGTTGAGTATCAGATCGGCAACTGGCAGTGTAAGTGCGGTAACCTCGAAGGCCTCGAGCATCTCAGGGCAAATTGTAAAAACTGTAGTGCGAAGATCAAGGTGGATCCGTTCAATCCGGCCGAAGTCCTCTGTAAAAATTGCGGCACATTTAACGCAGTTCGCCCGAATCTCTGCAACAACTGCGGCGAACCGGTCGGCCTGAAGCATAAGCACGATCAGCAGGAGTGTCAGGAACGCGGAATGTCGTATAGCGTGCCGCTCAAGGTCAAGATCCGTTTAACGGTCTATGACAAGGATCCTGAAACCGGCACGTCGACCATTCGCGACATTAAAGAAGAGGATGTATTCTTTGGCGAAATTCCGCTGATGACCGACAACGGTACGTTTATCATCAACGGCACCGAGCGAGTGATCGTTTCGCAGCTGCATCGTAGCCCGGGCGTATTCTTTAAGGGCGATCGTGACGAGTATCTGGCCAAGATCATTCCTTATCGCGGATCGTGGGTCGAATTCGAATACGACCAGAAGGGCATTCTTCACGCCCGCCTCGGGAAACGCAAGATCATTGCGACGATATTCCTGCGGGCTCTCGGGCTGTGGTTAAATCCGCAGATCGATATGAAGACCGTTTCGGACAATATCCTGGAAGAGGTCGTCAAGAGTGCGGAGTACTCCAACGCCAGCATACTGAGGCTCTTCTATGTGACGGACGAGATATCTGTCGAAAAGGGTAAGCTCGGCCTGCGTGTCAAGACCGAAGGCGATACACATCTTGTTGGGATGAGGTCTGAGCAGGACATCAAGGACAAGAGCGAGGATGTCGTCCGCGTCGGCAAAAAGGTTACCAAGTCCGCAATTGCCGATCTTCGCAGAATGGGCAAAGAGCGTGTTGAAGTTGCCATTGCTGATTTTGAAGGTGCGTACGCGCTTGAGGATGTCGTTAATACTGAGACCGGCGAGGTAATTGTCGAATCAAATACCGAGATCCCGGCGGCAAAGTTACAACAGATCATCGAAGAAGGCGTCGCGAGCCTCGAGGTCTTCTTTCCCAAACGTGATGTGATCGGAGAGGTCATTTCGGCAACTTTGAGGAAAGATGCGATCGGCAAGCCGGTCGATGCACTGCTCGAGATCTACCGCAAAATGCGTCCGGGCGACCCGCCGACGGTTCCGACTGCTTACCGCCTGCTCGAAGGTATGTTCTTCGATGCCCGCCGGTTTGATCTATCCCGTGTCGGACGGCTCAAATTTAATATCAAGATGGGACGCCCTGAGCGCGATGATATTACTAATCCGCTGCTCAAGGCCGGTGATTTTGTCGAGGTCGTCAATTACCTTCTACGAATGAAGAGGGATAGCGAGCATTTCAGTCAGGATGATATCGATCACCTCGGCAACCGACGCGTCCGTGCGGTAGGCGAATTGCTCGAAAATCAGTTTCGCATCGGCCTTGAGCGTATGGAACGCGCGATCAAGGAAAAGATGTCGATCCAACAGGATATGTTCACCACGATGCCCCGCGATCTGGTAAACGCAAAGCCTGTGACGGCGGCGGTTCGCGAATTTTTTGGTTCGTCGCAACTGTCACAGTTTATGGATCAAACGAATCCGCTTTCAGAAATTACGCACAAACGCCGCCTTTCGGCGCTTGGACCGGGCGGACTCTCGCGTGAACGTGCAGGATTTGAAGTTCGCGACGTTCACCCGACACACTACGGCCGTATCTGTCCGATCGAGACGCCTGAAGGCCCGAACATCGGTTTGATCTCGTCGCTGTCGTGTTTTGCGCGGATCAACGAATTCGGATTTATCGAATCGCCGTACCGCCGCGTGGTCGATGGCCGCGTGATCGAATACGTCAAGATCCAGAATGGCGGCAACACCAGCTTCAAGCCCGGCGAACACGTGCCGCTGGAGGATGTCGAGGCTGCAAATACGAAGCTGAAAGGCGGCAAAACGGCTGAGTTTGAGCCGTTTCCGTTCTATCTCACCGCGTGGGAAGAGGACAAGTGGATCATCGGTCAGGCCAATATCGAGCTTGATGAAAAGGGCAATATCGTCAACGAGCGTAATGCTGCCCGTCAAAAGGGTGAGTTCATCGTGGCCGACCGTGCCGACACACAGTATATGGACGTCTCGCCGAAACAGCTTGTTTCGGTGGCAGCGTCGTTGATCCCGTTCCTAGAGAACGACGATGCTAACCGAGCCCTGATGGGATCGAATATGCAACGTCAGTCGGTCCCGCTGCTCTGTGCCGAATCGCCGTACGTCGGCACCGGTATGGAAAAGATCGCTGCCCGCGATTCCGGAGCGGTGGTCATCGCCAAACGCGACGGCGTCGTGGATTATGTTGACTCCGAGCGAATCATCGTCAAGGCCGACCATCAGGTCGACGGCACGATCTCACGCGAAGTTACTGCCGACATCTACTCGTTGGTCAAATTCAAGCGTTCTAATCAGAACACCTGTATCAATCAGCGTCCGATCGTTGAGGTAGGCGAACGCGTCAAAAAGGGAATGGTCATCGCCGATGGCCCGTGCACCGACCGCGGCGAACTCGCTCTCGGCCGCAACGTGCTCGTGGCATTTATGCCTTGGCGCGGATACAACTTTGAGGACGCTATTCTGGTTTCAGAGCGGCTCGTCAAAGACGATTACTACACGTCGATCCACATCGAGGAACTCGAGATCGAGGCTCGCGATACCAAACTCGGACCGGAAGAGATCACTCGCGATATTCCGAATATCGGCGAAAATATGCTCCGCGACCTCGACGAATCCGGCATCATCCGCATCGGTGCACAGGTAAAACCCGGATCGGTTCTGGTCGGCAAGGTCACGCCTAAGGGCGAAACTCAGCTGACGGCCGAAGAAAAACTGCTTCGAGCCATCTTTGGCGAAAAGGCGGGCGACGTTAAAGACGCTTCGCTCAACTGCCCGCCGGGAATCGACGGTACGGTTGTCGACGTTCAGATCTTTACGCGTAAGGGACAGGATAAGGACGACCGCAGCCTAGATATCGAGGGAATGGAAGAAGACGATCTTCACCGCGACCTTGATGATGAGATCCGTATCTTGCAGGAGCAGCGTGACGAACGTATCTATGAACTTTTTGACGGACGCAAGTTGACCAAAGATCTTGTGGACGGCAAGGACGTTCTCCTCAAAAAGGGAGAAACGCTCAACCGCGAAATGCTCAGAGGCATCGAGATCAAACTTCTCCGTAAGTCTGAGGTTGCTTCGGGATCGGTCGACGTTATTGCTGAAGTCAAGGAATACGAACAGCGTACTGAACGCCAGATCAATATTCTGCGAGACATCTACGACGAAAAGATCACCAAGCTCAAGCAGGGCGACGAACTGCCTCCGGGCGTGATCAAGATGGTCAAAGTCTTTGTCGCGATGAAGCGTAAGCTTTCGGTCGGTGACAAAATGGCCGGACGCCACGGTAACAAGGGCGTCATCGCACGCATCCTGCCTGAGGAAGATATGCCGTATCTTCCGGATGGAACTCCGGTCGAGATCGTCTTGAATCCGCTCGGCGTGCCGTCGCGTATGAACGTCGGACAGATCCTCGAAACGCATTTGGGATGGGCCGGTAAGATCCTCGGACTCCACTTTGCAACGCCCGTTTTTGACGGTGCCAGCGAAGAAGAGATCAAGGGCTATATCACGCAGGCCAATCAGAAGTACGACGAACTCGGCATTCCGGCATCGGTCGGACCGTCGGGCAAGACTCGGCTTTATGACGGTATGACGGGCGAACAGTTCGAGCAGAAGGTGTGCGTCGGTTTTATCTATATGTTGAAACTCTCACATCTGGTCGATGACAAGATCCACGCACGCTCGATCGGGCCGTACAGCCTCATCACGCAGCAGCCTCTGGGCGGTAAAGCTCAGTTCGGCGGCCAGCGTTTCGGCGAAATGGAAGTTTGGGCACTCGAAGCCTACGGTGCGGCACATATTCTGCAGGAATTGCTCACATGCAAATCCGACGATGTCGCCGGACGTTCGAAGATCTACGAAACGATCGTCAAGGGCGTTTCGAACTTCGAGCCGGGCATTCCCGAATCGTTCAACGTCCTGGTGCGCGAGCTGCAGAGCTTGTGTCTCGACGTCGAACTGATCCAGGAAGACGAGATCGACCCCGAGGAAATTGTCGCCGGCGTTGACGCTCTCGTAGGCGTGGATTAATGCGAATGCCTCGTGTGAACGAATAATTTGCTTGTGCGAATGTTTAGGTATCGATTGCGATTGAATTGATACAAAGTGTGAAAGAAAAAGGAGCTTGTGTGAAATGACAAGCTCCTTGTGTGAATGAAAATGTTGGCTGTGTGAACGATCTACTCGCTCGTGTGAACGATTAACTCGGTAGTGTTAGAGATCGACTAACCTAAGTCAACGAATTTGAGGCGATTGAGCTGAATGAAACGCGTATCGGAAGTGTCGAGGATCGAACGAACATACTGTTTCATCATTTGTGCTCTGACAATGAGGCCGTCCTTGTTGTTGTACATTACGGCGTTGCGTTCATTTCGAGCCGTGCGAGTCGGGCCTTTTGCGTCGATAGCTGTTTGATTTAGCGTGTTTAGGTCGCCAAGCCACGCGTCGAGTGTTGGGGTCTGATATTCAGCCTCGGTCGGGCTGTAATCGGGATTCGACTTAAGTTGCTCGACGAACAGATCGATTGATTCGAGTTGTCCCGCGAAACTGCGGTTTGAAGATGAAACGCTCTTTTTCGATTCGTCGATTGCGGTTAACGGATCGTCGGGAGTTTTCGCCGAAACACGAACGCCGCGAATCGCGTTTGCGGTTGTTCGAATGTCGCTAATGAATTCGGTTGTCAGACCCTGACCTTTGGCGGCATTGAGAATTTTGGTGACGCGTTTTGGAACGAGTTTGAAGGCCGCCATTCGAGCACCGACAGCGTTTTCTTCGGCTGGCAGAACATTGTTGACGCCCTGCATCACGACGGAAATTGCCGCTTCGTATGTTTGGAGGCTGGCGATCTCAATCAGCGTTTTGGACGGTTTATAGATACCTCCGATACTCTGACCGATTGAAATTGCGGTACGCAGATTATCGAGGTTTTTGGCATGGGTTTGTTCATTATTGGGCATATGGCCGAATCTCCTTCATCAACGTGATTTTAGTTTGACGAGAGAAATACAGACCCGACCGTTTAAGATGTCAAACGACGGGAAAGCCCGAAAGAGAAGTAAAGAAGTATGTCGAAAAGAACTAAAGAAGAAAAAATCGATTCGGTCATCGTAAAAGATGCTTCAATGTCGAATCAGAATCGCCGAAACCGTAAGTTCTGGATCGGTGGAGCGACTGCTTTGCTTCTAATGATTGGCGTTGGAGCGTTTGCAAAAAATGGGTGGTTTCCTAATACGGATGCGATGACGGGAAAGAAGACTGGTTGGTTCGGGAGAGAACTTCCAAAGAATGCATCGAGCAGTTGGAATCCGTTCGCGGCACCGTTGCCAAGTGTAACCCCGCAATTGAGCAAAGAATATGTCTACGCTGGATCAAGACTTCTGGCGGTCGAGGATGTAAATGCAAATGTGGCGCCGCCTACTGATTTAGCTGTCTGGCGACCAGTGACTGGGACTTGGTTTGTTCTTGGAGGTGTACCGGGATCGGCCTCAACCACATTCGGCTGGGGACTTAGCACCGATAAGCCTGTACCCGGCGATTTCGATGGTGACGGCAAGACAGATTTTTCGGTTTTCAGACCGACAACTGGTGAATGGTACGTCATCAACAGCAGTACGGGTTACTGGTCAGTTTGGCAGTGGGGACTTGAGTCCGACATTCGCGTTCCGGCGGATTACGATGGCGACGGCAAAACCGATAGGGCCATCTGGCGGCCTACAACTGGAATGTGGTACATCGTTCGGAGTTCTGACGAGGTATCGATTTATCTAACCTTCGGCTCTCCGGGAGATATTCCGGCACCAGCTGATTACGATGGCGATGGCAAAGCCGATATAGCTGTCTGGCGAAATTCCAGTACAACATTTTATTCAAAAAACAGTTCCGACTCCGTGGTTCAAACTGTGGGGATGGGAACGGGCGGGACACAGCCTGTAAGTGCTGATTACGATGGCGATGGCAAAGCGAATTACGCCGTTAGAAACGGTGCCACGTGGCATATCGCGAATACTGCTCGATCCGTCATCACCCCAACAACACCATCAAACGACCAATCGAGCGATATTCCTGTCCAAAATGATTACGATGGCGATGGTAAAGTCGATATCGCGGTGTGGCGCGACTCAAACGGCAACTGGTACATACGCAAAAGCGGTTCGAGCAACGCGCTCCGCCAAGAAGCATGGGGAATATCGGGAGATATTCCGGTTGCCGCATATTACCGCCGATAGTTGAAAGTCAAAATATCGCGGTTTGGGATCGAAGAAGAGAAAAAATCAGCATGAACAAGCACTTTGTTATTTCCACACTTTTGATTTTAATTGCAGCGGCCGGAGGATTTGGGCAGGGCACTCAAAACTCGACAGACACGGCTGATGATGCATTGCGAGGTTCTGGGAGGGTAAACCCGTCTACTCTAGGCATGGAGATTAATATCCCCCTTGGCAATTTTCCGGGTCGGGGTATAAATGTACCAATCTCCTTGAGTTACTCGTCAAAAGTTTGGGGCATGAAATCCCTTGGCTTGATCGACGGTGGAATCGTTTCTGGCGGCTGCCGATCATTTAGCGATCCTGTATACGCAAAGAATTCAGCGTCCGGCTGGACGACAAGCCTCGCAGTTCCATATATCGAATATGTTGGCAAGGACAATCTCTTCACTACAGAAGGCTTTCCATTGGCCAGCGGGCTTTGTGTTAACGAGCCAACCCCAAATAATAATTATGCTACGTACATTCGACGACTGTTGATTCATGTGCCAAGCGGTGGAACTCACGAGTTAAGGGCTGATGACACACCGATTACCTTCGACCGCAGTGGCACCGATTCATATTCCCCGTGGCAACAACACAATTGGGACCGGACCTATTGGGCAGTTGATGGTTCGAATATTAGATATATCGAGGATTCGACAACGACGCCGGCGACCTATCGTCTCTTGATGCCGGACGGATCGAGCTATGATTTTTCCGAATCATTGGACTCGATAGAAGAGGCCACCGTTCGAAAGGCGACAAAACTTACGGATCGAAATGGAAATCTCACAACTTACGACAGTCAGGCGGGAACTGTGACAGATACGCTGGGTCGGTTACTAACACCTCCAATTACTCCAACTGCTCCGACTGGGCCGACGCCAGTGGGTAATCCTGTCGTCTACACTTTGCCGGGAATGACTGGAAGTTACAAGTTTAGCTGGAAACACCTTAAGGGTGAATCGGCAGCCGAAAGCGCCTTAACGGATTTTAATCAGGATTTAAAATATCCTGGAGACAAGATTGCACAGACTACCAATGGTAACTGGACATCAAGAGCCGCCGGAACTTACCTTTTTCATTCAGAATGGGGATCGTTCGTGCGTTCAGGAAACAATCTTTTTAATCCTGTTGTTCTCACAGAAATTGAACTTCCGACCGGACAGAAATATAAGTTTACCTACAATATCTTTGGTTTGATCGAACGAATAACTTATCCGACCGGTGGCTCGGAGAGTTTTGTCCACAACACTGTTGCCCCACTGACATCAGGTGGCCCGGAAAACGTTACAGATCAAACGAATTTTGGTGTGACTAATAGGAAGGTTTATGAAACTTCTGGATTGGGAACTACCTACGAATGGAATTACACCGCGACACATGTTGCGCCGTCTGGTTATAAAGTGAGTGTCATTTCACCGGACCAAACGGTCAGCGAAAAGTTGCTTTATCAGGGATATGGGTCATGTATTGGATGCTCAAACGGTACCTTTGGTTATGAAAATGGGCTTGCCGGAATGCCGTATGAAGAACTCGCGTTTGATAGTGCAAGTCCCGCCCGACTAGTTTCCCGCAAACTGACGCGTTGGATAAAAAAGACGTTCTCAAGTGGGCTCGTAACCGCCGATTGGCATCCACGTGTCGATCACGAAGAATCGGTCATTTACGATTCAAATGGAAACGGCGTATCGACAACAACGAAATACGAATTTGAAGGAGATCTGAACCAAAGAGAAACGCCGCTCTTGATCAACAAAACCACCCAATATGCATTTGTTCCGATTCAGGGAAGTAGTAATTTCGGTGGAGAATCGTTCGCTCCAGGCGAACCGCCAGAGCCAAACCCAACGCCTATTCCGACACCTAACCCAGCGTCCCTTACCCCAGTTCGCTCTTCAGAGTTGACATACTTGATAAACGACTCTGCAAATTTCCCGGCGTGGGTACGAGAAATTTATAAGTCTAAAAACATCGTTGGACTTTCCGTGGCATCGGTGGTACGGGGAGCTGACAACACTATTGTAGCTCGTACAGAAACCAAGTATGACGACGGAGCATTGTCCCCAGAGATTGGACGAGGCAACCCGACGACGGCTAGAGTTTGGGACAGCACTAAGGGTGCGTCAACAAATCCAGATTCGTACATATCCACTCATGCCAAGTTCGATAGCTATGGTAATCAAGTCGAAACGACGGATGCAAGGGGAAATGTAAGTAGAACCGAGTATTCGGATAATTTTTCGGATGGCATAGTCCGAAACTCCTTTGCTTTTCCTACAAAGACGATCTCGGCAATTCCCGATCCTTCCGGAACATACGGATCAATTACTGCATTTGAAACGACGGTGAAATATGATTTCGCAACCGGTCTACCAATCTCAACCACCGACGCAAATGGTCGAGAAACTCGCATTGAATATGACCCGGTGACGCTGCGTTTACTCAGGACGAAGTACTATCATTCTGGGATTCAAATAGGCGGGACGTCCGAAGTATCTTACAACGATGAACCAGGAAATATCTGGATAAAGAATCGCACCCAAATCACGTCAAGCGATTGGACCCAGACAATAACCTATTTTGACGGCCTGCGCCGTGCTTGGAAATCCGAGCAAGCCGATAGCAATGGCAATATTTTTGTTGAAAAGGAATTCGATTCGGAAGGACGTGTCAAGCGGGTGACCAGCCCGTTCAGAAATCAAGAGGTAAAGAATTGGACTACAAATGTTTACGATGAAGCCGGTCGCGTAAAGGAAGTCATTGCCCCAGATGGTACGAAAATCCAAACGAACTATTCCGTCGCAATCAGTGGAAGTCAGATTGGCACCGTAGTTACAGTTATGGACCAAGCCGGCAAACAACTTCGTTCTATAAACAACGTATTGGGGCAGCTGACACGAGTCGATGAGCCCGATCTCTCAAACCAATTGGGAAATCTCGATAATCCCTCGCAGCCAACTTTTTACAAGTACAACGGCATTGGCAAAATGACCCACGTACAACAGGGTATCCAGAACCGGTACTTTTTGTACGACTCGCTTGGGCGCCTATTGAGGATTCGACAGCCGGAACAAGGTACAAATGCATCGCTGACAACAAGTGGTAATCCTGATAACAATGTTTGGTCAGCAGGGTTTACATACGACGACAATGGGAATATGTTGACGTCAACTGACACGAACAACGTATCGGTACTTTCCAGCTTTGACAACCTAAGTCGTGTCCAGACACGAACTTACACCGACTCAACTCCGCCTGTAAGTTTTAAGTATGACAACCTCCAATTCGCAAAGGGTAAGCTAATTGAAGTTAGTAGCTCGGTTTCGAGCAGCAAGAGCACTCAGTTCAACAGTCTTGGCGATGT
Organism: Chloracidobacterium sp.; assembly: GCA_016720705.1. Lineage (NCBI taxonomy): Bacteria > Pseudomonadati > Acidobacteriota > Blastocatellia > Chloracidobacteriales > Chloracidobacteriaceae > Chloracidobacterium > Chloracidobacterium sp. The sequence goes on from JADKKB010000005.1 coordinate 108,192, forward strand.
GCTTACTTACCAACAGATAACCGACAACCAAACTTTTACGTCCGGTTTTCAATATAATGCGTTCGGTGTCTTAACTTCGGAAACATATCCGTCGGGTCGGCAAGTCAGTTATGAATTTAATGTTGACGGGGATTTGTCTAGGGTTTCGGGCCAAAATGGGCCGACCCAACAGACCTATGCGAACTCATTTTCTTTTGACGCTTCTGGTTCCGTCCAGCGATTACGGCTGGGAAATGGCAAATGGGAAACAGCGAAGTTTAATAATCGCAATCAAGTAACGGAATTGGGGTTGGGGAACAGTTCCACAGATGCAAGTATATGGAGAACCAATTTCGAATACGGTGACGTACAATCCAACGGTACTGTCGATGGTAGTAAAAATACGGGTAACATAGGCAAGCAAACTCTTTCTCTGCCGGGAGTGGTGAATCCCATTGTTCAAACTTTCAAGTACGATTCGCTCGACCGACTGGTCGAAGCGGAAGAAAAAACAAACAATCAACAGAGTTGGATACAACAATTTGGCTATGATCGTTATGGAAACCGCAATACTTTCAATCAATTAATAGGTCAAATTTCGCAGAATCTAACACCGACAATTGATCAGAGTACGAATCGCTTCGTAGCTGGTCAAGGATTTATTTACGATCTAAGCGGTAATGTGATTCGGGACGTTGAGGGAAGGCAATTTACTTTTAACGGGGATAACAAGCAAGTCAAGGTAATGGACTCGCAAAATAGTGTTATTGGGGAATATTTTTACGATGGAGAGGGTAAACGTGTTAAGAAAGTTACCAATTTGGAGACAACGATCTTTGTTTATGCGGCAGGCAAGCTGATTGCTGAATATTCGACCCAACCAGTTCAAAATCCGACAATCTCTTATACGACAACCGATCATCTTGGCAGTCCGAGAATAATCACCGATGCCTACGGACAAGTATCTTCGCGTAGAGACTTTATGCCTTTTGGCGAGGAACTTGGGGCGGGAATTGGCAACCGCACTACGGGTCAAAAGTACTCCCTGAGTGGAATCGACAATGTAAGGCAACGCTTCACCGGATACGAAAAGGACAGTGAAACAGGCCTAGATTTTGCCGAGGCTAGATATTACAGCAACACTCATGGAAGATTTACAGCCGTTGATCCACTTATAGCGAGCGGCCAGTCGGCCAACCCGCAAACATATAATCGATATGTCTATGTGGGAAATAATCCCGTCAATATCATTGATCCGACTGGTTTGGAGTGGTACATGAAGAAAGGTTCTAATCAGCCCGAATGGTTTGATAAGGATCCAGGCGATGAGTACGAAAAAGCTCCGCATATATATTGGGCAGGGGAAGGATATGGCTGGGTCGTTCTTGATTATAACAGTAATCATTGGCAGGGGTATTTTGAAGAAAGGGAAGATGCTCTAACGTTCTATGATCAACCATCGGATTACAGCTTGTTCGATGGCGTGAATGAGATGATGGATGTTTTCGACGTTGTTTCACTCGGGGGCGGAACAATAAGGCTCGGTTTAAGGCACGGAATTAAGAAGCTTGTTAAGGAGGGTGGGGAGTTATTGATCGAGAAGAGCAGTGTTGCATTGCTTCGAGAGGCGGCCGAGAAAGAACTTAAAGCGGCAGGAAAAGCGGTCACTAAACTGGCTGTTAACGGAATAGTGGGCGAGGCTGCCGAAAGACTGGTCAAAGAACTGTTGCAAAAAGAAGGGTTTACGGTACTAGGCAGTAAGGTCGCGGTAAGAGTGGCCGATGGTCCTAAGGGGCTTAGATTTGTTGATCACTTGGTTCAAACACCAGCCGGCGAGATCGTCGCCTACGAAGTAAAATCAGGCGGCGGAACGAGGAATGCTGCCCAAATGGGAAAAGACAATATTATGGAAACAGTTGGTGGGAAGATCATTGGCAAAAATGCGCCGGACAATTTACTGGACACGACGAGGAAGATACGGACAGTAGAAGTGAAGATAAAATAGTGCAAAATTTGAGAGAACTAAAAACAGAATTGCTCAAAGAAATCGGAGTGAGGGTTAAGGATCTAGGGTTTACGTTGAACGTTGGCCGTCAGGGGTTTTATCGGAAGACGTCTTTCGGCAAGCAATCTTTCCATTTGTCCTTCATTCCCCATTCGTCGGATATGGATGTAACGGCGGATGTCGCCATTCGATTTGACGCCCTAGAGGATTTGGTGCACGAGCATATCCCGGGATTGTTTTTTAATCCGACCTTAGCAAGAAATACCTTTAGTTTTGGTTCAAATTTGGGTCATATTATCGGCGAAGGACAAGTAAGGTGGACTATAGCTGACATAGGTGATGTACAAACCGTGGCGACAAAAATGGTTGAAACGTTTCTGACGGTCGGAATGCCGTATTTGGAAAGGTATTCCGATCTGCATTTAGCGTTTAGAGTTATCTCAACAGTTAACCCGGAAGCGAACCTACTTACAGGGTTTCCAGACAAACAGGCAACAAACGCCATAGGTCTGGCATTCCTATTAGGCAAGGAAGATGAATTTCACGAAATAGTCAATGAAATGACCAATTATTTGGTACCAATTCCAAATTCCAATATAGAGGTATTTCTGGAGTTTGCTAACAAGTTGGAACAGAGGTTTGGAAATAAAACGGCGTAGTAATGTGAAGGAAGGTAAAGATTATGTTTAGATTTAATAACGAGAGCAAAACACAATTGACCACCAATTACGAAGCGATCCGCATTTCGCTGGCTTCGCCGGATAAGATCCGTTCGTGGTCGCATGGTGAGGTGACGAAGCCGGAAACGATCAACTACCGAACGTTCAAACCGGAACGCGACGGCCTGTTTTGCGCCCGCATCTTCGGCCCGGTCTCTGATTGGGAATGTCTGTGCGGAAAGTACAAACGCATGAAGCATCGCGGCGTCATCTGCGACAAGTGCGGCGTCGAGGTCACGCAGTCGAAGGTCCGTCGCGAACGCCTCGGCCACATCGAGCTCGCTTCGCCTTGTTCGCATGTCTGGTTCTTTAAAGGATTGCCATCGCGAATCGGCCATCTGCTCGACATCACTTTGCGCGATCTCGAAAAGATCCTTTATTTCGAGACGTACATCGTCGTTGACGAAGGCGACGTGCCTGATCTCAAGCCCAAGGAATTGCTCAACGACGAGCGTTTCCGCGAATTGTCACGTGATTATCCTAATCAATTCGTCGCCAAAATGGGTGCCGAAGCGATCAAGGATCTGCTCCAGACGATCGACATTGCCGAGCTTGTCGAAGAGCTTCGTGCCAAGATGAAGGTCGAAACGTCGCAGCAGAAAAAGCTCAAGTATTCCAAGCGGCTGAAGGTTTCGAATTCGTTCCTTCGCTCGGGAAATCATCCCGACTGGATGATCCTCGACGTTATTCCGGTCATTCCGCCCGAGCTTCGTCCGTTGGTGCCTCTCGACGGCGGACGTTTCGCGACCTCAGATCTTAACGATCTCTATCGCCGCGTTATCAATCGCAATAACCGTTTGAAAAAGCTCATCGAGCTTCGTGCTCCTGAGGTTATCGTCCGTAACGAAAAACGTATGCTGCAAGAGGCAGTTGACGCGTTGTTCGACAACGGACGCCGCGGCCGCGTGCTGCGTGGTGCGAACAATCGCCCGCTCAAATCGCTGTCCGGAACACTCAAAGGTAAACAGGGACGTTTCCGTCAGAATCTGCTCGGAAAACGTGTCGATTACTCGGGACGTTCGGTGATCGTGGTCGGTCCGGAACTGAAACTCCACCAGTGCGGTTTGCCCAAGAAAATGGCATTGGAGCTGTTCAAGCCGTTTATCTACAACAAACTTGAAAAGGATGCCCACGCCGCGACCATCAAACAGGCCCGCGAAATGGTCGAGCGCCAAGAGCCGATCGTCTGGGACATCCTTGAGGAAGTCATTCGTGAGCATCCGGTTTTGCTAAACCGTGCTCCGACGCTTCACCGTCTCGGCATTCAGGCTTTTGAGCCGGTTCTGGTCGAAGGCAAAGCCATCAAGATCCATCCGCTCGTTTGTACGGCATTCAACGCCGACTTCGACGGTGACCAGATGGCCGTTCACATCCCGCTGTCGCCTGAGGCACAGATCGAAGCGAGCGTTTTGATGCTTGCGTCGAACAACCTCCTCAGCCCGGCCAGCGGACAGCCGATCACGGTGCCGTCGCAGGATATCGTTCTCGGTTGCTACTATCTGACGCTCGGCCGTGACGAACTTAAGGGCGAGAACAAGGCATTTAATTCGATCGAGGACGCATTGCTTGCTCTCGACGCCGGTGTTATCGAGACACAGTCAAAGATCCGCCTGCGTTGGCGCGGTGATCTTATGGATCTGTCGCTTGAGCACAACAATCAGGACGTGATGCGTGCCAATGTTCGCGAAAAGGTCGATATGATCATCGAAACGACGGCAGGCCGCGTTATCTTTAACGAACGCCTGACGCGTGACGGACTGCCTTTCGTCAACGGCACGCTCAAAAAGAAAGGCCTGCAGGCACTTGTCACATTCTGCCATCTACGTCTCGGCCACGATCAGACGGTTGCGTTGCTAGACGACCTTAAAACGATGGGCTTCCTTTATGCGACCAAGGCGGGCGTGTCGATCGGTATCGACGATATGGTCACGCCTCCCAGCAAAAAGGGCATCATCGAAAAGGCCCTGAAAGAGGTCGAGAAGCTTCGCAAGCAGTACGAAGACGCGACGATGACCGATATGGAACGTACCAATAAGGTTACGGCCATTTGGTCAGATGTTACAGACCACGTCGCCAAAGAGATGTTCAAGGCGATGCACACGCGTGAAATTGAGCGAAAGGAACTTAACCCGATCCTCGTTATGGCCGATTCCGGTGCTCGAGGTTCTGAGGCTCAGATCCGACAGCTTGCCGGTATGCGCGGCCTGATGGCAAAGCCGTCCGGTGAGATCATCGAAAACCCGATCCTTGCCAATTTCCGCGAAGGCCTTGATGTTCTTCAGTACTTTATTTCGACGCACGGTGCCCGAAAGGGACTGGCTGACACCGCACTTAAGACGGCGGACTCGGGTTATCTGACCCGTCGTCTGGTCGACGTTGCTCAGGACGTGATCGTTTCCGAACAGGACTGTGGCACGATGCGCGGCGTTTGGGCTGAGGCGATTATCCGTAACGGCGAAGAGGTCGAATCGCTTCGTGACCGCATCGTGGGTTGCACGTCGCTTGATGACATCATCGACCCGGTCGACGGATCGATCATCGTCGAAGCAAACGCTGAGATCGACGAAGACCTCGGTTCATCGGTGCAGCTTTCCGGATTGCAAAAGGTTCGTATTCGCTCGGCTCTGACCTGCGAATCGCGTCGCGGCATCTGCGTCAAGTGCTATGGCCGCAACCTCGCCACCGGCAACACGGTCGAGATCGGAGAAGCCGTCGGTGTCATCGCTGCTCAGTCGATCGGCGAACCCGGCACACAGCTTACGATGAGAACATTCCACGTCGGTGGTACTGCTCGGCTCGAACAAGAGACCAAGCACGCTGCCGCAATGAACGGCACGGTCAGGTACCTCGGCGATATGAAGGTCATTAAGAACCGCGAGGGCGAATTTGTTTCGCTCAAGCGTCAGTCTGAGATCGCTCTCGTCGATGAACGCGGCCGCGAAGTTGCTCATTACAAGATCGTTTACGGTGCACAGATCCACGTCAAAGACGGACAGAAGGTCAAGGAAGACGAGATCCTCGTTACGTGGGATCCGTTTACCTTCGCTATTCTTTCGGAAGTTGATGGAACGATCAAGTACCAGGACCTCCGCGAGGGCAAAACGGTCGAAGAAGAGATCGATAAGGTTACCGGACAGAAACGTCTTGTGGTCAAAGATTCGGATGAAAAAAATCAGCCGCGTCTCGAGATCCGCAACGGCAATAAGGTTCTCAAAACTTACCAGATGCCGATCCGAGCCAATCTTCACGTCGAAGACGGCGATGTAGTGCAGGCCGGTGACATCATTGCTAAGATCCCGCGTGAAACGACCAAGACCAAGGACATCGTCGGTGGTCTGCCGCGTGTCGTTGAGCTTTTCGAAGCACGTCGGCCGGGTGAAACTGCGGTTATGTCCGAGATCAACGGACATATTGAGTTTGGCCCGATCTCGAAGGGAAAACGTAAACTGATCGTGACCGGTGACGACGGCAGCCAGAGGGAATACGACATTCCGCGTGGTACGCACATCAACGTGCAGGAAGGCGACCACGTCCGTTCGGGTGAACCGCTTATGGACGGACCGCTCAACCCGCACGACATCCTGCGTGTCTTAGGAATGGAGGCGTTGCAGAACTACCTGGTCAACGAGATCCAGGAGGTCTATCGTCTGCAGGGCGTTAACATCAACGATAAGCATATCGAGGTGATCGTTCGTCAGATGCTGCGCTGGGTCAAGATCAAGGAAGTCGGCGATACCGAATTTTTGCTTGAGGAGCAGGTCGATCGATTCCGCTATGAGGATGAGAACCGTCGTGTTCAGGACGAGAAAGGCCAGACATCGGTCGGTGAACCGCTGTTGCTCGGTATTACTAAAGCATCGCTTTCTACTGACTCGTTCATCTCGGCGGCCAGCTTCCAGGAAACGACTCGCGTGCTTACCGAAGCCGCTATCTCAGGACGCGTCGATTATCTGCGCGGCCTCAAGGAAAACGTCATTATGGGACGTCTGATCCCGGCCGGAACCGGTATGAAATACTACCGCAACGTCAAAGTCGCTTACGATCCGACCGAGAATCAGAAACAGCACGATGAGTTTGACGAACTGGCGGACATCCGCGGCGGGATCGAAATACCGATGCCCATCGATATCCCCGGAATTGAACCCGAAGATTTCGACGACGATGAAGCGATCGGAATGGAAGATATCGATGCCGGGACCGAGGAGGTCTTCGACATCGACGAGGCTATGAAGATCGATATCGACGCCGACGACGAGATCTAGTTTGTGGATCATCGGGAATGGTCCCGAGTCTTAAGTGAGGGTGTTGCACTCGTTTTTGCGTGTAACACCCTTTTCGGTTTGTTGGCGAACTATGACCAAAAGGTATGCGATTCTATCTGAGCGTTGCGATGTCAGGCTTGAAGAATTGTGGCCGTTGTCGCAAAATAAATTGAGCGTCAGTTCAATGGATTTGAGCTGGCGCTGTACTATTGTGGGTTCGGCGGTGAAGGCCTGTTGACGGCCATCAGCTGACAACGAAAAGAGAACTATGTCCAAGCGAGATTATTACGAAGTACTGGGCGTCGCCAAAACCGCCGGCGATGCCGACATCAAGAAAGCCTATCGTGCACTTGCGATCCAGCATCACCCGGACAAAAATCCGGGAGACCCGCACGCTGAAGAAAAGTTTAAGGAAGCCGCAGAGGCGTACGCCGTGCTTTCCGACGCGCAAAAGCGGGCAGCATATGACCGCTTTGGCCACTCGGCCGGCGGAATGGGCGGCCAGGGATTCGACCCGAACGGATTTTCGAATATCGAGGATATTTTCGATATGTTCGGTTTCGGCGATATGTTCGGCCAACGCGGCGGCGGCGGACGCTCGACCGTCCAACGTGGTTCGGACCTCAGATACGACCTTGAAATATCACTCGAGGACGCGGCGACCGGCAAGGACGAAAAGCTCCGTATCCCGCGTCTTGAGAAATGCGACGAGTGTGAGGGTAGCGGTGCCGAAAAGGGAACTAAGCCTGAAACCTGTGTGACGTGCGGTGGAGCCGGACAGACACGCTATCAGCAGGGATTTTTCAGCGTAATGCGTACGTGCCCCAATTGTTCGGGCAGCGGGCGAATCGTCAAATCGCCCTGCAAAGGCTGTCGCGGCCAGGGCCGTGTCGAACGCGAAAAGACGATCGAGCTCAAGATACCGGCCGGCGTCGAAACCGGTTCGCGGTTACGCATCGCGGGTGAGGGCGAGGCGGGCGTGAGCGGCGGCCCGTCGGGCGATCTATTCGTCGTACTGCACGTCAAGGAGCACGAGCGGTTTGAGCGTCAGGGAGCGAACCTCTATTCGGCCGTGCCGGTGACGTTTGCCCAGGCCGCGCTCGGCGCCGAGATCACGGTGCCGACACTTAACGGCGAAGAGGAACTAAAGATCCCCGCCGGAACGCAGACCGGAACTGTCTTTCGGCTAAAGTCACACGGAATGCCGGCTCTCGGCGGCCGCGGCAAGGGCGATATGTTTGTGGCCGTAACTCTTATCACACCCAAATCACTCACTAAAGAGCAGCGAAAACTACTCGAACAGCTTGCCGAGATCGAGGATGTCGATTTTACGGATGAGTCATTCCTCGATAAGGTGCGGAATATCTTTGGTTGATTCAGACATCGGCCGGTGGTTTACGGATTTAGAAGTACGAGCAGACGGTCGGCCCAGTCGGAACGAGAGTTCTTGAGGATCTCGTACTGGACCTGAGCCATATCGCGGTCACCGCTTTTGAGGTAAGCACGGCCGAGATTGTATCGGGCCTTTTGAAAATCAGGGTTGTAGCCGAGAGCGCTATTGAGAGCCTCAATGCACACGTCCATCTTGCCTAATTCGAAATACGTTTCGCCAAGATAGTTGTACGTTTTGGCATCGGGGCGATAGATCTTAAGTTGTTCAAAGGCGGCGGCGGCCTCGGTATTTCGACGCTGTTTGGCAAGGGCAACGCCGAGGCGTTCGATTGCGTTGACGTGGTCTAGCTTGATAGCGATCGCCCGTCTATAGGCGAGTATCTCTTCGTCAGTCCGGCTCAGTTTGCCAAGTGTCAGGCCGAGCGCGTATTGCGTCTCAGGATCGTTTTCGTCAAAGCGGGCCGCCTGGCGGTAAGCATCTACCGCCTCCTTAAACTGACCAAGTGCGTAGCTCGACGCGCCGATGTTCACATAAGTCGCCGACCATTCGGGGCGAAGTCTGGCGGCCTGACGCGATGCCCGGAGAGCGTCGGTATGGCGCCCGAGCACCCCATAGCAATATCCTGCCTGATACCACGCCTCCGCATAATTAGGATCGGTCTCGACTGCCTTTTCAAAATAACCTGCGGCACGTGCAAAATCGTCCCGCGACAGTTGAGCGAGGCCCTGAGAATACATTCTCTCGGCGGCTGATCGTTTATTTTTTTGCGTTTCGGATGCGAGCGACGAAAAGGTCTGAACCTCGCTGACCTTGAGTTGTGAAATCCGTTCGGAAGGAACCGCGAAATTCAAATTTTGTCCTTCGGCGGCCTGGAGCGTCGCAATGCCGATAACCTGCCCCGCCATATTTACGACCGGCGAACCGGACGACCCCGGTGAGATCGATGCGGTGATCTGGATGATCTTGCCGTACCCCGATATCTCACGCACGGCCGACACGATGCCATTTGAAACGCTGCCCTCGAGGCCATAGGGATTGCCGATCACGACGATCGATTCGCCCTCCTGCGGCACGGCACGTACTATCGGCAGAGGGATCGCCTGGCCGCGGGGCACGTCGACCTGCAGCAGTGCGAGATCGCCCTCGCCATCTATCGCCAGTACACCGCGGACGGGATATTTTTTACCGTCGAGAAGATGTATCTCGACCCTTGCAGCACGTTCGATAACGTGACGATTGGTTATCACGCGGTCAGCGGCGATAAAAAATCCACTACCGCGGGCAAGTGTGTTGTCCTTTGCGTCAAAGGTCTCGATGGCGACCGCAGACGGCTTGATGCGTTTGACGAGCTCCGGCAGGAAATCCTGAGCAAGTGCTGTCCCCGCGAAACTTGCGAAGAGGACAAACATAAACAATATCGATCTATAGCGACTTTTGGGCATTTCACACGTTGAGAGTCGATTATATGTTCTTTCGCGTGCGGCAACAAAGTTTTTGACACAAAAAGGTGCGTGACCGATCCTGAACAGACAAAGCGGCGTTACGCTCCGACTCGGTGCTCAAAACAGTCCGACGCCAATTTCAGCGGCCGTCCGCCATTAGTGCCTTTGGTTCTTGCCGAGTGCGATCGAGCCCTTTAGGCTTTGACGAGTAATGCGTTTTCGTTTTACGGAGCGTAGAGAAAGCGATAAACTTTAATTTCTAGCTAAACTAAATATATGAAGATAGCGATCGCAGCAGACCATGCCGGCTTTGAAGGTAAGGGACTTATCAAGGAAACTCTGGATGAACTAGGCGTCGAATACGACGATATGGGGACGTTTTCGGAGGATTCGGTGGATTATCCCGACTACGCACGAAAAGTGTCCGAGGCCGTGGCGAGAGGTGAATATCCGCAAGGATTGCTGGTATGCGGTTCGGGAACCGGAATGGCGATATCGGCGAACAAGGTGAAAGGGATACGTGCCGCCGTTGCCTGGAACGCGGAGACCGCAAGCCTTGCTCGTCGGCATAATAATGCAAACGTGTTGGCGATCGGTGCCAGAACCTCACCTGAAGGTACGATCCCGGAAATCGTAAAAGCGTGGTTTTCTGCTGATTTTGAAGGCGGACGCCACGCGGACCGCGTGGACAAGATCTCGCAGATCGAAAAGGACGACCTTTGCTAATATGCCGAAAATACTGGCTTTCGCGGGGAGTTACCGCAAACATTCATTTAGCAAACGTGTACTTACCGTCGCCGTCGAAGGTGCGCGCGAGGCCGGTGCCGATGTCACTGTGCTCGACCTGAATGACTATCCCCTGCCGATCTTTAACGAAGACGATGTCAATTCAGACGGCTTTCCGGAGAATGCATATCGATTGCAGGACGCACTCAACGAGGCCGACGGTTTTCTGATCTCGACGCCGGAATACAACGCCAGTGTGCCCGGCGGATTTAAGAACGCGATCGATTGGGCATCCCGGGCAAACGATAGATATAAAACGTACAGTGTTTTTAAGGATCGGACGGCGGCGATCATCTCGTCTTCGACCGGCCGATTTGGCGGTATTCGAGGCCTCGGGCATCTGAGGGGGATCTTGACTCAGATGGGCATCGTGGTTTTGCCATCAGAGGTCTCAGTTAGCGGTGTTGCCGAAATGTTTGCAGGCGAAGGCGGCGAGATGACTGATGAACGTATGAGGACGACACTCAAAGCGCACGGTGCGGCACTTGTAAAAGCACTAAGCCGTAAGTAAAGTTTGCATTTATGATCGACCTGCGTAGCGATACAGTTACCAAACCGACGGACGAAATGCGTCGGGCAATGGCGTCTGCCGAGGTCGGCGACGACGTGTACGGCGAAGACCCGTCCGTCAACCGTCTGCAGAAATTGTCTGCCGAGTTGTTTGAAAAGGAAGCCGCACTTTTTGTGCCCAGCGGGACGATGGGCAATCAGATCGCGGTAAAGGTACATACAAAACCGGGTCAGGAAATCGTGATCGAGGAACGCGGCCACATCCTGAATTACGAACTCGGTGCGTCCGCCATATTTGCCGGAGTCACCATTCGGCCCGTAAAAAACATCGACGGTTCCGGGATGTTGACGTGGGCTGAGATCGCGGAGGTGCTGCATACTGACGGTATCTACGATCACACGCAGACCGGGCTTTTGTGTCTTGAAAATACCAACAATCTTGCCGGCGGAACCGTAATGACGGCTGAGCATTGCGCCGAACTTTGTTCGAAAGCACACGCATCGGGTGTGCCGGTGCATATGGACGGAGCACGGATATTCAATGCGGCAGTTGCATCGGGACAGTCGGTCGCCGAACTGACGCGTGAGTGTGATTCGGTGCAGTTTTGTCTGTCAAAAGGACTCGGTGCACCGGTCGGGTCGGTTTTGGTAGGCTCGAAACCGTTTATCGACGAAGCCCGTATTTGGCGGAAACGACTCGGCGGCGGGATGCGTCAGGCGGGCATTTTAGCCGCTGCCGGACTGATCGCTCTTGAAGAATCACCGAACCGTCTGCACCACGACCACGCAAATGCCAAAATGCTGGCCAACGGCCTTGCCGAACTTCGAGGCATTTCGATCGACGCCGAACAGGTTGTCACGAACATTGTTATCTTTGATATCGCCGGTACCGGAAGCACGTCCGCCGAGATCTGCGAAAAGCTGAGAGAAAAGGGCGTTTTGGCTATCGGGTTTGGAACAAAGGTCAGAATGGTGACCCATTGCGATGTGACTGAACGGCATATTCGGGATGCGCTCGCGGTTAAAAGGCAAATTTGTGGATAGTGATCGCCGATCCCGCTCGCATAATTAAGTTTGGTGTCCCATAGCCACGAAAAGCACAGGCCGGGAAGTCATACCTGTCGGTTTTTGATACACTACCTCCCGAGGTTAAAACGAGTCTTTCCTGACAAGATGATCATTGCAATCGACGGCCCTTCGGGGGCAGGCAAATCAACGCTAGGCAAGATGCTTGCCAAAAAACTGAATCTTCTTTATCTGGACACCGGAGCAATGTATCGCGCCGTTGCTCTGGCGGTTGACCGTGCAGGAATTGGATTTGACGAGACTGAAAAGGTAGCTGAGATCGCTGAGAATGCGAGGATCGATCTGGTGGGCGAGCCTGATGCTCTGAAGATAATTCTCGACGGCGACGATGTTTCGATCGATATTCGCACTCTCGGGGCGGCACAGGCGGCATCGATCGTTTCGACGATCTCCGAGGTGCGAAAAATAATGGTCGAACATCAGCGGCAGATCGGGATGTCGGCTGCAAAGGGTTGTGTGCTCGAAGGGCGTGATATCGGCAGCGTTGTTTTCCCAAACGCTGATATCAAGTTTTTTTTAACGGCAAAGCCCGAAGCACGGGCCCGCCGCCGACACACTGAGGATCAGTCTAAGGGGCGTTTAACGTCATACGAACAAACGCTTTCAGAGATCAATGAACGTGATCAGCGAGATGTTTCCCGCGAAGATTCACCGCTTACGATCTCCGACGATGCCGTGGTGATCGATACCAGCGAACTCGACCTGACCGAAGTGTTTGAACAAATGCTTGCCAAGATCGACGAAAAGTTTCCGACTGCCGGATAATGGTTGACTAGATCGCGGCCAAAAGTTAAGATTGAAAGTTGCTCGAACTTATGCTCCCGTAGCTCAGTTGGATAGAGCAACAGCCTTCTAAGCTGTGGGTCGCACGTTCAAGTCGTGCCGGGGGTAAATCCTTCATTGAAATTTCGGACGATTACCTATTGTGTCCGATCAAAGTTTGTGGCGGCTATAGTTCAGCGGTTAGAGCGCCTGATTGTGGTTCAGGATGTCGAGGGTTCGAATCCCTCTAGCCGCCCCACTTACTTTCTATATTTCGTCTCCCATAAAATAAAAATTGTATTTTCTGCCATTGCGGACTTATAATTTGGTATTTGATCTGATCGCCTCGGAAATCTTAAATATGGACCGAAAATCGATATCTATATTGCCAGCTTTTTCGATGGTCGTCGCGGCTATTTTGATCGTCGCCGCGGGAACAGCAGCACAAAGTTTTAAGCCCGGTTCGTACGTGCCGGATGAGTTGTTGGTGCGATTCGCGCTCCCCGCGGATAATGTTGTGTCAAAAGCGGCGGTACGCTCCGCGGGCGGACAATTGGGCGAGAGGTTGGGCAATACCGAATGGCAAAGGGTACGGCTTTCGCCCGGTGTGATGGTCGAGTCGGCCCTTAAAGAATTGAGCCGGTCAAACGCGGTCCTGTCAGTACAACCCAATTTTTATTATCGATTGCTGGCGACGCCTAATGATGCTCAATTTAGCAACACAGGGCTGTACGGCCTGACCAAGATCGCGGCGCCGTCGGCGTGGGATCTTTCGACCGGAAGTTCTGCGGTCGTCGTCGCCGATATCGACACTGGCTTGAAATATACGCACGAGGATATTGCGGGAAATGCCTGGATAAATCCGGGCGAGATCGCCGGCAACGGCGTTGATGATGATGCAAACGGCTTTGTAGATGATATCTATGGAGCGGATTTCTATTACAACGATAGTAATCCGGCTGACGAACACGGTCACGGAACGCACACGGCCGGCACTATCGGTGCGATGGGTAACAATCTGCTCGGCGTAGTCGGCGTAAATTGGTCGGTCAAAATAATGGCCATCAAGATCTACGACAGCGATGGTTACGGCACGACATCGGCTATGCTCGTGAACGCATATAGTTATATCAAGCAGATGAAGGATCGCGGCATTAACATCCGCGTAACTAATAATTCGTACGGCGGGTGCGACGAGGCTTGCAGCTATGATCAGGCGACCAAGGACGGCATTGACGCACTCGGCAATGCGGGCATCTTAAATGTATTCGCGGCAGGCAACGATAATAGCAACAATGATGCCGTTCCATCTTATCCGGTCAGCTACACGTCACCGAGTATTTTAGGCGTTGCCTCGTCAACCAACACGGATGCACGCTCCGGTTTTTCTAACTACGGGGTCCAGACAGTCGATCTTGCAGCCCCGGGTTCTGGCATTTACAGCACTACGTGGGCAACAAATTCCAGCTACGGTACAATGAGCGGCACGTCAATGGCGACGCCGCACGTGGCCGGGGCGGCGGCGTTGTTGTCGGCGTACAATCCGGCGTTGTCGGTGCCGTCATTAAAGGCGACGCTGATGAACACCGTTGACGTCCTTGCCGGATGGACTTCGTTCGTTAAGACGGGCGGAAGACTCAACATTGACAGTGCATTGCGAAATCAAACGGTGTGCAATTTTATGATCGGAAGCGGATCAATGACCGTTCCCACAAAGGGCGGAATATTTACGGTGAATCTCACGCCGGGCACAAATTGCGATTACACGGTTAAGAGCAATTCGTCGTGGATACGTGTGACCTCCGAACCCGAACTTTCGGGTAACGGGTCGGTGACATTTCGCGTCCGATTTAATCCGGTGATCAGTCGAACCGGCACCATATCCATCGGCGGACAAGATCTGACGATTATACAGAAGCGAAATTAGTCAATAATTTCTTTTTGGCTATTCCAACTATCGGTACACAGAATGCGTCTAAGGACGTGAACCGCTAGAAAGCCGTTGAAAATAAAGAACTTTGCAGGGAATTGTGTACGGATTATCTATCTTGCGCAATTTAGCCCTCAGGTAGTACAATTGTTGGACTGGTCATTTTGCATATCTGGCCTGATCCGTCGTAAGAATTTTATTAAAAGGTAGACGATAATGAATAGATCTTTGGCCGTGAGCCGCAAATTTGCCACAATGGCAGCAGTTTTGACGTTGTTGGCCGTGTCGGCGTTTTCACAGGCTAGTTTGCGAAAGGCGTTGGATAGTGACGGTGACGGCAAGGCCGATTACACGGTCTTCAGGCCCGCCAATAATGTTTGGTACACCAGTCGCAGCGGCGGCGGTTTTGCTATACAGCAGTTTGGCCTCGCCAATGAAGACTATACCATCCCAGGCGACTTTGACGGAGACGGCAAGGGTGATCTCTCGGTCTGGCGTGACACGACGGGCGTTTGGTATCGGCTTAATAGCTCAGACGGCACATTTGTCGCTCAGACCTTTGGCCTGAGTGGGGATGAGCCGGTGGCACGCGATTTTGACGGCGATGGAAAGACGGACATTGCGGTCGTTCGACGATCGAACGGTGCGATGATCTGGTATGTTATCCGAAGTTCGGACGCAGGCTTTCAAGCATCACAATTCGGACTCTCGACGGATTACACGGCCCCTGGCGACTATGATGGCGATGGCAAATTTGACCTCGCTGTTCAGCGTCCGGGAGCGACCCCGGCTAGTCAGTCGACGTTTTATATACTACGCAGCGGCGATGCCGGCTTGACGGTAGCTAACTGGGGCTTGAGCAATGACCTCGTCGTCCCAGGTGACTACGACGGCGACGGCAAGACTGATCTTGCGGTCGTACGCGAAGGCTCGACCGCGAGCGCGAATTTGATCTGGTACATTCTGCGCAGTTCGAATGGGACCTTTATCGCAACTAGTTTCGGACTTACAGGGTCCGATCTCAGTGCTCAGAACGACTATGACGGCGACGGTATGTGCGACATTGCCATCTGGCGTGACACAACCGGCGTTTTCTACGTACTGACCAGCTCGAGCAATTTCCAAAATTCGATTCAATCTCAATGGGGAGCCAGCAACGACTTTCCGGTTGCGGGTTACGATACCCACTAATTCAAGTTATACGTCTACGGCGTAATGGTTGAAGGCGAAATGCCTTCAACCATTTTTCTTTAAGCCGACGATTTGCAATAATCTTGTCGTCTCTAATGGTCAATTTAGCAGAAACGATCACAACGGCATTTCCATCTGCCAAAGTCGCGATAATCGGCGACATTGTCGCGGATCAATACCTTAACGGCACGATCTCGCGGGTTTCGCGAGAAGCTCCGGTATTTATTCTTCGCCACGACCAAACGACGACGTTGCCCGGCGCGGCCGCGAACGCGGCGGCTAACGTCGCTTCACTGGGCGGTCAGGCGTGCATCGTCGGCGTGATCGGTAACGACGTAAACGGGAAATTGCTGTTGGACGGAATGACCCGGACGGGAGTTGATGTTTCTTATGTAGTTGTTGATCCTGCAGCATCTACGACCACCAAGGTTCGAATCTTGGCCGGCCAGCAACACGCTGCCCGACAACAGGTTATCCGCGTTGATTACGAAAATAGTTCGCCGTATACCGATGCCGGCCGACGAAAAGTGATCGATAACGCAATTGCGGTTGCCTGTTCGGCCGACGCGATTATTTTTTCTGACTATAACTACGGTGCCGCAGATGCGGAGACGTTTGCGGCTATCAAGAAGATCGCAACGGAGCGGCGAATTCCATTGCTCGTTGATTCGCGATTTAGACTTAAGGTTTTTTGCGGAGCATCATCTGCTACACCTAATCAGGACGAGGTCGAGCAGATTCTCGGGCCGGGATTTGGTGACGACGCGTGCGAACGGCTTAGAGAGGAACTCGGACTTGATAGTCTACTTGTTACCAATGGCAACAAGGGAATGACCCTGATCGAAAAAGACTGTCCACCGCACCAGATCGACGCCGTCGGCTCCGACCAAGCGGTCGATGTAACGGGAGCGGGCGACACGGTTATCGCGACTTTTGCATTGGGGCTTGCATCGGGTTTGAGCTATTCGGAGGCAGCCAGGCTCGCAAATCACGCCGGGGGCATCGTTGTTATGAAGAAGGGCACGGCCACCGTCGCTCCGGACGAGTTGATAGGCTCGATCAATGCGATCGCGAACCGGTAAATTTGATCGTGAAATGCTAATTAAAACTCCTATTCTCGGACGAGACGATTTGATCGACGTTCTGAAATCAGTTCGGAGCGAGGGTAAGGTCATTGTACTCGCAAACGGTTGTTTCGACCTTTTTCACGTCGGCCACGTTCGCTATTTGCAAGGGGCGGCAGAGCTTGGCGATGTTTTGGTCGTGGGGATCAACTCCGACCGCCAAACCCGATCGTTAAAAGGTCCCGGTCGGCCATTTATGCCCGAAAATGAGCGAGCTGAGGTCGTTGGTGCCCTTAAAGGGGTCGATTTTGTCACGATCTTTGACGAACCGACAGTAACCGAACTAATTCAGGCGATCCACCCCGACATTCACGCTAAAGGTACCGACTACACCGTGGACAGCGTGCCGGAGCGCGAAATAGTCCGATCGTACGGCGGACGAGTCGCCATAGTTGGTGATCCCAAAGATCACTCGTCCACCGAGTTGATCAAAACCGTAAATACCGCCGACAAATAGAGGCCGTATGGATCGTCGTATCCTGCATATCAGATGTGGCACGCAAGAACCAAGAATGAGCTGATCATCGAAGTATGGGAAAAGCTCGATTGTGAAAACGTCGGCTCGACCGAGATCGAGGCGATCGAGATCGCAGTCGCAGCGGAATACGGGCAGGCCGCGGTCGATTCGCCGATGATAATTGCGAGACTTCTTGCCGACGAGGGAGCGGAATTACGGCATGCTGAGATCATGCGTTTGTATGTGGAGAGGGCGTCGAATCGTCCGTATGACGCGGCGTTTCGCAATTTATTAGATCTCGAGAGCCTGCTCTCTGCCCGACGGTCGATATTGTCTCTGAACAGTTTGCGGCGAAAATATGTCGCCGCAAATGACCGCGAAGGAGTCCGCCTGACACGCCAGTTTGCACTCGACGCCAAACGAAACCTAAAAGCGGTGATCGACGATCCACGAACGGATGGATCGATCCGCAGGATGAAGATCGAAATTACTGAGTGGCTTTCGCTCTGGCTTCAGACACCCAATTTGTTTAACGATTGGGTCGAACTCCGACAGCGGTCCCCCGAATTTCGCAAGACATTCGGGCAGATCCGGAATTCCGACGAACAATAATGCGACGATTTTATTCACCGCCCGAAACGTTTGAAGACCACTCGGTCAAGCTTGGTGCTGACGAGGCTCATCACCTGCGCGACGTTCTGCGTTTGAGGGTCGGCGACGAAGTATCGGTTTTTGATGGGGTCGGACACGAGTATGTCTGCCGCATCCGGTCTATCGAACGCTCGGCGGCGGAACTTGAGATCCTCAGAGAGATTCAAGCAAGGTCACCGGAATCACCGGTTCGGATCACGCTGGCGGCGGCCTTGCTCAAAGCGGACAAATTTGAGTTGGTCGTTCAAAAGGCGGTCGAATTGGGAGTTGCTGAGATCATTCCGCTGATCACCGATCGAGCGGAAGCCAACACTAAGGCTAGCGAAAAGAGAATGCTGCGATTGCAGCGGATCATCCTGGACGCATCGAAACAATGCGGGCGGGCGACGCTGATGAAGATCTCCGAGCCTTTGAAATTTCGCGATCTGCTCGCGAAATTGGCGGATCCGTCGGAGGTGGCACTCTTTGCAGAAAGGGATGGCACACGACTCGACCACGTCAGCGGGCAGGTCATCAAGACAATTGTGATCGGCCCTGAGGGCGGATGGAGCGATGCGGAGATGGCGGCCGCCCAACGATCGGGCTGCCGCGTGATAACACTGGGCGGTCGAATCCTAAGGGCAGAGACGGCGGCTATCGCGATCACCGCTATCGTTCAAAATCTATTTGGCGATATTAATTAGGGTCGGTGGACTTGGCCGCCTTTGGTCGGTAAAATGCATCGCCCCGCTGGGTCAAATGTGCCCGATCGGCGAGCGAACGTAGTACCGCGTCAAGCAGTTCCTTGCTCTCAAGCTTAAAGTTAACTACGCCCTTTACGTCAATGTCCGGATCATCGCACTGGATGATCAGGTAACTGCGTTTCTCCTTGATGAAACCCGCAAGAGCGGCACCGGGCAATGGAATGTTACGGAGGACATTGCCGGTCGTTGACGTGACAGACTTCGACTGCGGATAAATGACCAATAGTGCGTCATAGGGGATTCCAAACAGTTCCTTCTGTTCATTTCCAAAAAATACTAATCGGTCATTCGCGTCATCGAACTTGAGCGTGCCGATCTGCTTATTATTGAATCCGAAAAGGCCACCTTCGTACTTGGCTCCAAACGATTCCGGGGCAGGTGCGGCTTTGGCCGTCGCCGTGGAGGTGCCGATCGGACGCGGTTGGGCCTGAACGGCAATAGAATATGTAAATATCAAGACGGCGATCAGTATGAAATATCTCATTGGTGAACAAACCCTATATCCGCGAATCTATTGGAAAAACTCCGGCATTTCTCTAATAGACGCTTGCCGAGGCCAATTGGTTGTTATTTGGCCGCGGTCATTTTGTGAGTTCGAGAATGGGTGGCAATGCGTTCCTCAGCAATGGCGACATATTCGCTTGAGATCTCGGAACCTAGCCAACGCCGATCATTGAGCATCGCGGCCTTAGCGGTCGTTCCACTGCCCATAAAGCAGTCGTAAACAAGATCGCCGGGCTCAGTCCAGGTCAATATCTGATCCTCAGCCAATTGTTCCGGAAAGATCGCCGGATGCTTGAATGCTATCTTGTCCTTCGAGCTTGATGTGCCGACATTGTAGTAGAAAATATTATTGACCTTGCGTTCCTTTGGGGCTATGTGATCGTGAGCGAGGTCATTGCGTCCAACCTTTGTGATACGAAATGATTTGAATGCCTTTTCCTGCTTTATTGCCTGCATTATCGGATCAAACTTGGCGGGCTGGCCTTTGCTAAAGCAAAACATATACTCAAATGCCTGACGGTATCGCTTGCCGCAGTCGCTCGGGATCGGATTATTCTTGGCGTAGATCATCGTATCGTGAACACGAAATCCCGCGTCTTGAAATGTGATCGCGTGGCGAAAGCTAGTAAGTGTTTCATCTCCGCCGATCGTGCGGTCGCCGACTACCCAGATCACTACACCGCCCGGTTTGGTCTTGGCAAATAGCCCGGCGGCGATCTCTTCGACCGGGAAATGGTAGCCGTTATAATCGCGGAGGTCGTCGTACGGCGGACTGGTGATCGTCATATCCAGCCAATCGCCCGGCATTCGGGCGAGCGTCTCGATGCAGTTTTCATTATAGATCTTGCTGATTTCGATACTCATAATGGCCAGTGTGACAGAAAATCCCCGACAAACTGCTTATCCTCTTTTTCAGATTCGAATTCAAGGAACTCGCGGAACTGTTCGAGTTCGATAAAGTACTCTTCCTCGTTCATCTTTCCGCAAAAATAGACGACTCTCAGCCATACGAGGTATGTGTTCAGCGTGTCTATCTGATTGTATTCGACGATCTTGGTGATCTCGCGTTGCAGCCAAAGATCAGTTACCTGATCGCCTTTGACGTCGATCTTGCCAGGATAACCGCACAGTTTGGCTAGCTCATCCAGACGCGGAGACATTCCGCCGCGATTCGAAAATCGGGTGAGCAGATCGAGGTGCGCTTCGCTGTTGCGTGAATCGAAATAGTCCTCGCCTTCCCACGGTTTATTTGGGCGCTGATTAAACGCGGGTGCGGTGATCTCGTTTATGATGCCGCGTTGGATCAACACTTGTAGGTCAGATTCGCTCGAATTAAATCCAACAAGCTGCGGCTTTCGTTCGCCGACAATGTATAGAAATCGTTCAATTATGGCCGCCTCATCGACGTCGTCCGTTTCGATCGGGAGTTTCGGCAGTGAATTGAGTGAGAACTCAATGGTTCGTTCACCGTCGCGATACACCGATTTTCGCGATAGAAACGCGATCGAGACCACACGCGAAAACATATACTTGAGGAATGGCCGCGGATTTTTGTCGGCGTCATACTGCGGCGAATGTTCCCACAGACGCTGCATTGCTTCGAGCTCGGTGGTCTCGTCCGGTAGATCAAAAAGCCGCCGAGCACCGTTTGCATCGGGAACCCATTCGAGGTCGTAAAAAAGTGCGAGTTCGTGGATCGGAGATTTCAGCATTGCGTAAATCAGGTAAACGCGGACTTCAAAAAATAATCAATGTTTGCTTGTGTTTAGACGATGCGAACAGCTGAATTCTAGCACAGGCTCACCACTGAATCGAATCCGCAATACCGAGGCTGAGCCCGGCACTTACACGGTGCTCGGCATCCCCGCCCAAAATGCCATCGCGAATGATGATCGCTACCCAACGGCAGGTCAGTTCTGCTCGTATAGGGCGACGCGTTGCTCATATGCGTTTCGCACGATCCGTACGTCTTCGAGAAAATGTGGAAGTTCATCCATACGCAATGCCTGCGGGCCGTCAACGAGTGCCTTGCTTGGGTCGGGATGAAAATCGACGAGCACCATATTGGCACCCGCGATGATCCCCTGGGCCGTTATGTGCATTATATCGAGTATATTATCTGAACCGCGGAATCGGCCCCCGACGGAATGTGATGGATCGATGCATACCGGCATTCGGGTCAGTCTCTTGACGACCGGCACGTGGGCAAAATCAACAAGGTTTCGATGCGGATCGCCGATATTTGTCTTCATTCCGCGCAGGCCAAAGATGACCTTTTGATTGCCCTCGCTCGCCAGATACTCGGCCGCGTGGAGCGACTCATCCAGCGTTATGCCAAATCCGCGTTTGAGTAAAACCGGAAACTCCTGCTGGCGGCCGACGCTCTTGAGTAATTCGAAATTTTGCGTATTTCGGGTCCCGATCTGCAACATCACACCGGTCGCATTGCCAGTTGCGGTCAGAGCTTTACTGATCTCGTCGACGTGCGATTCGTGCGTGACCTCCATCGCGATGACCTTTATTCCGTATTTTCCGGCCAACTCGAAAACGTATGGCAGACAATTGGGACCGTGACCCTGAAACGAATATGGGCTCGTCCGCGGCTTATAAGCTCCCATCCGGGTGCAGACCTGGCCATTGCTTTGCAATGCCTTCATCATTGCGTCGACGCTCCCCGGCGAATCGACAGCACACAAGCCGGCAAAAACATTCAAGTTGTCCTGGCTAAAGGTAACGCCGTTGTAGGTGAAGTTGTTTGGACGGTTGTCGTCCTTATGACGGCCGAGAACGCGATATACCTCGGATACGCGTATAACGTGCTCGACACCCGGAAAACTCTTCATCTCGTCGAGCGACAGGGCAGCAGTGTTACCGATCAGATACAGTTCGGTCAACAATTGCTGCTTTCCCTGAATATTGTGGACAAGTATTTCGACGTTTTGAAAATTGTTAATATGAGATTCGATACGCCGATATTCGCGACTGTCGATATCGAGATCGGGTTTAAGAACGATGATCATATATATAAAATAGCTATTGTTACGCCGACCCCAATATGGTCGACGAGTAACGTCCGAGTACCCGGACATCCACGGCAAGTTCGCGGACCTCGTCGAGGGCACCGCTCATTTCGCCGGGATTGGCAGGCACTAGCACGTCTAGATAGAAATTGTACTCGTCAGGCGAATCGCGGATCGGCAGACTCTCGATCTTGAGCAGATCGACACCCCGGCGAACAAATGGCCGCAAGGCACCGTGCAGCGAACCGGGGCGATTCTTGAGACGCATTACGAGCGAGATCTTAGTGCCCGTTTCGGAGCGGTCGGCAACCGCCGAGAGAAGTGCAAAGCGGGTGTAATTTTCACGATTATCTTCGAGATGCTCGAGCAATATCTTTCCGCCGTAGATCTCGGCCGTTCGCTTACCGCCGATCCCGGCACGGGTAATATCGCCACTCTCGACGGCCCGCCGGACACTGCCGGCGGTGTCGTCCGCCGGAACACGCTTAAATTCAGGATGCGCCGCGAAAAACGCGGTGCATTGGGCAAGTGCCGCCGGATGTGATTCAACGGTGCGGACCGTTTCGATCGTTGCTCCTTCGCACGCCACCAGATAGTGTGAAACCGGCAAAACGAGTTCGGCCACGATATGAAGCGAACTCCGCAACAGAAGGTCCACGCACCTATGGACCGACCCAATAAGGCTATTTTCGAGCGGTGTAAGGATATAGTCGGCCTTGCCGCTTTCGATAGCCAAAAATAATTCGTCGAAAGTCGGCATCGACACCGTTTCGCTTTCATCACCTAAGAGGCTAAGTGCTGCCTCTTCACTAAATGTTCCGCGTTCGCCTAAGAATGCGACACGCGAACGGCCGCCGACCTTTGCCGCGAGTTGCTCCGTGCGCTGCTGATCTGACAACTTTCGGCCAAATCTATCTTGTTGCAGTTGGAGCGATTCGTCGATGATCCGCTGAAAAATGCTGTCGATATTATGTTCGGCAAAAGGGCCCGGGTTTTCTGCACGCATTCGGGCCAAGACTTCGAGTTCGCGGGTCGGGTCACACAGCGATGTCTCGACGTTCGTTTTTGCGGCACCGACGCGCAGGGCAATTTCTGCCCGTTTGTTTAAGAGTCTCAGCAATTCTTCGTCGATCGCATCGATCTCGCTTCGCGGATTGTCTATCTTGCCCTCTCCCATTTCCCAAATGATATACGCTCCCGGCAGTCGGTCACAACCGTCAGCCTGATTATTGCGTTATTTACATTGGATAACCGCCGATGCCGCCGGGTCATCACGATTTGCCACTGCAACAGGCAGGTCTCCCGCACAGGCAGGAGATAGGGAAGTGGCAGATATTTCAATGCACCATACCGTCAATATTTATTCGATATGCTTCACCGCGAGCCTAAACAGAAGCGGGCTGAGACGCACTAAGTCTAATGTTAACAGTGTGTTACCGTGTGTGGCACGGTGCTTGCCACTATTCAAGTCGAAACGGGCGACAGCCCCGAAAGCTAAACGGGAGAAATAAAATTATGAGAAAACTAATTAGCGTAGGCCTTATGGCGATGTTACTGGCTGTTATGGTGCCGGCCTTTGCATCGACCGCTGCCGCACAGAAACGATATTTCGGCAATGAACGACGCTATTCGTCAGGCTACAAAAAGCCGAGCGTTTATCGACGGCATCGCAATCTTATTAATATAGCCATAGGAACCGGTGCCGGAGCCATAGTGGGCGGACTCATCGGTGGTAAGCGTGGTGCGGGAATCGGCGCGATCGCCGGTGCCGGCGGTTCGGCACTTTACACATACAAACTCAAGCCCAAAAAGCGTCGTTATCAGGCTCAGTATTATCAGAGATAATGATCGCCGATCAAGCGAGAATCAAAAAGGCCGCGTCTCATAGAAGAGACGCGGCCTTTTTTTCGTTGACGACAGCCTAGTAAACGTAGGTGTTAGCTTGGATCATCGTATCTGCAATGCGTTGGCGTGCAGCAATGGTGTTGACCGGCGAATTATTTTTCGTAAACCGCTTTAATGCTACAAGCAAGGTGCGTCCTTCGTCACCCTCAGCGATCGCGGCGATCGTGTTTTTAGCTTTGGCGTCGATCCGCTGAATTGCGTCGTTGCAGAAGACTGACGCCATATCGATATAGCGACCCGCTGACTCCTCGCCATTCTTTTCAGCAAACTTCTTGGCACGCAAGATAGCTGTTTCCATCTGGTATGCGTCCATAATGATGTCGGCACAATTGATCAAAACCTCTTGCTGCTCGCTGAGTTCCATCATATATTTCTGGGCAGCGGTCCCGAGCGTCATTAGTGCGATCTTCTTAGCGTTTTGGGCAAGTTTTGTCTCTGCCGCGAGCAGACTCGTGTCTTCGTCAAACGACATCTGCGGATTGAGGATCTCATCCATAAGGGCTTTGGCTGCCTGAAGCAGTCCAAGTCTGCCCTTGATCGCACGTTTCATCAACTGGCCGGGGATGAGCATACGGTTGATCTCATTCGTTCCCTCAAAGATCCGGTTAATGCGCGAATCGCGATAGGCTTTTTCCGCCGGATAATCAGCCGAATAGCCGTATCCGCCATATATCTGCACCATCTCATCCACGACATAATCCAAAGACTCGCTGCACGCGACCTTGTTGATCGACGATTCGACGGCATACTCTTCGATCGACTGCAATTTGGTCGCGTTGTCAGCACCGTCGCCGATGAGGTGATCGATCATCCCGACCGTCCGATATGTGATAGCCTCAGAGACCCAAGTGCGGATCGCCATTTCGGCAAGCTTATGTTTGATCGCACCGAACGACGAGATCGGTTTGTTGAACTGATGCCGCTCGTTGGCATACCTAACTGCCTCGTGGATGGCGAGTTTGGCACCGCCCGTCACAGATGCACCAAGCTTGAAGCGTCCGACGTTAAGTACGTTAAATGCGATCTTGGCACCGTCGCCGACGTTGCCGATCAAGTTGCCGGCAGGGATCTTGCAGTCTGACAGAATTACGGCAGTCGTCGAGGACGATTTGATGCCGAGTTTGTGCTCTTCAGCCCCGGCACGACAGCTTTCGCTCTGCGGCACCAGGAAGCACGAGAATTTTTCCTTCTCACCGTCCACCTTAGCAAAAACAAGGAATACATCGGCAAAGCCGCCGTTCGTGATCCACATTTTTTCGCCGTTGAGCGTCCATGTCTGACCGTCATCGCTAAGTTTGGCGACGCACTTTGCACCCAGGGCGTCCGAACCCGAACTAGACTCGGTCAGGCAGTATGCGGAGACCGCTTCGCCCGAGATTATCTTTGGTATCCATTCATTTTTGAGCTCATCGCTGCCCCAATAGAGAATGGGAAGCAAGCCGATCGAGGTCTGGGCACCGTAGGTCGAACCAAAACCTCCGCCACGGCCGACCATTTCGGCGATGATCACGCCGGATGTCTGATCGAGTGCCATACCGCCAAGCTCCTCAGGAATATTGGCGCCGAGCAGGCCAAGGTCGCCCGCTTTTTTTAGCAGGTCGCGTGCGATATTCCACTCGTGTTTTTCGAGAGCGTCGATATTCGGAGCAACTTCATTGTCGATGTATTCCTTACAGGTCTCACCGATCATTCGATGCTCATCAGTAAAATCCTCCGGCGTAAAAACCCCGGCCGTGTTCGAATCAGCGATCAGAAACTCGCCGCCCTTTACATATTCTCTTTCCATTTGTGCTTCCATAATTTTTCAGATCATTTCACCACGGAGACACGGAGTACACAGAGTTGCTTTGAAAGTATTTTTCAATCTTATCTGCGTCATCCGCGTCGATCTGCGGCTAATATTATCGTCCTCCGTGTTCTCTGTGTCACTGTAGTAAATTTCTTAGTCCAATCTTTCAAATATTCCTGCCGCACCCATACCGCCGCCGACGCACATTGTTACCATGCCGTATCGTTTGCCCGTTCGTTTAAGTTCGTGCAAAACGGTCGCGGTCAATTTTGCACCGGTGCATCCGAGCGGATGTCCGAGGGCGACCGCACCGCCATTTAAGTTGACCTTAGACGGATCCATCTCGAGAACCTTCATCACCGACAATCCTTGGGCTGCGAAAGCTTCGTTGAGTTCGATGACGTCGATCTGGTCGAGCGTCAGGCCCGCCAATTTCAAAGCCTTAGGTATCGCATAGACCGGTCCGATGCCCATTTCCTCCGGCAGACATCCAGCGGTCGCGAACGAGATGAATCTCGCGAGCGGTGTCAGTCCAAGTTCCGCGGCCTTATCGGCCGACATAACGACCGTCGCAGCGGCACCGTCGGACATCTGCGACGAGTTACCCGCCGTGACAGTGCCATTTACGTGAAATACGGCACGGAGTTTTGCGAGGCCTTCGACGGATGTATCGGCACGCGGGCCTTCGTCCTGTGCGAAAACGACCTCCTTTCGGCGTACACGGCCTTTTTCGTCGAATTCGTCGACGAAGACGTTCATCGGAACTATTTCATCCTTAAATCTGCCTTCAGCGATGGCGGCGAGAGCCTTTCGGTGCGAATTATAAGAAAATTCGTCAGCCTGTTGACGCGTGATCTCGTATTTTCGGGCGAGGTTCTCAGCGGTGAGGCCCATATTGAGGTAATAATCAGGATAGCTGTCCACGATCGCCGGATTGGGCCGGATCACGTTGCCGCCCATAGGTATCATCGACATCGTTTCCAAACCGCCCGCGACAATAACATCCGCGCCGCCCGTACGAATACGGTCGGCAGCAAGTGCGATCGTCTGCAATCCCGACGAGCAATAACGATTGACCGTCATCGCCGAGATCTCGACGGGTAACCCCGCCGCGATCATCGCCGTCCGGGCGACGTTCATCCCTTGCTCAGCCTCGGGAAATGCGCAGCCCATAATGACGTCGTCTATCAACGAAACATCAACGCCGGCCCGCACGATCGCCTCTTTGATAGCCGCCGCCCCAAGATCGTCGGGACGCGTATTTTTGAGTGTTCCTTTTGGTGCCTTACCTACCGCCGTTCGCACGGCCGATACTATTACTGCTTCTTTCATAATTTTCTGTTGCCACGAATTACACGAATGTCACGAATAAATACATTTGCGTAATTCGCGCTATTCGTGGCTAAATCTTAATTCTCAATTCCAACTTCAACTTCTTCGACCCTCAAAACCCTTTTCAATATCGCCGGATCGATCTCCACCAAAAAGCCGCGTTTGCCACCGTTGATGTATATCTCTCGCAGATCGAATATCGTTTTTTCGGCGTAAACAGGCATCGTGATCCGCGTGCCAAATGGTGATGTGCCGCCGACGAGATAGCCTGTATGTTTAGTTGCTTGATCGGGCGACGCCGGTTCGACCGACTTGACGCCGATGTGTCGTGCCAAGTTCTTTGTAGAAACCTGACGGTCGCCGTGCATCAGCACGATCAAAGGCTTCTTCTCGTTCGTTTCAAATATCAACGTCTTAACGACCGCGTGTTCGTTCACGCCTAAGTGCTTTGCCGACTCCTGCGTTCCGCCCTTCTCAACATAGTCGTAAAGCCGAGGTGCAAACTCCACCTTGTTTTCTCTCAAAAACCTGACTGCCGATGTCACCGGAAAATCGACGCTCATAGAAACCTATTGGCTGCCTCTAACGGTTTTGGCATTCCTTATATCTAAAACAGCTTGTCAAATGGTCATTGACCATTCCGGTCGCCTGCATAAAAGCGTACATAATGGTTGAGCCGACAAAATTGAATCCGCGTTTTTTCAGATCTTTCGACA
Organism: Chloracidobacterium sp.; assembly: GCA_016720705.1. Lineage (NCBI taxonomy): Bacteria > Pseudomonadati > Acidobacteriota > Blastocatellia > Chloracidobacteriales > Chloracidobacteriaceae > Chloracidobacterium > Chloracidobacterium sp. The sequence goes on from JADKKB010000005.1 coordinate 136,498, forward strand.
TAGCGTCCGAAATCTCGGTCTTGGCGGGAACATCGCCGTGCCTCTTTAGCTTATTAACGACCGGTTTGCCGCCGACAAAGTTCCAGATGTATTTGTCGAAAGAGCCAAATTCTTTTTGCACAGAAAGAAAGGCTTTCGCGTTTCTTACCGCAGAAGCGATCTTCAAACGATTGCGAATAATGCCCTGGTTTAGCATCAATTTCGCACACTGTGCGTCGGTGTACTTGGCGACCTTTGCAGGGTCAAAATTATCGAACGCCTCGCGGTATGCGTCGCGTTTCCGCAGAACCGTGTTCCAACTCAAACCTGCCTGGGCACCTTCCAGTATCAAAAATTCAAAGAACAAGCGATCATCGTGCACCGGAACGCCCCATTCGGTATCGTGATACGGAATGTTCAGCTCATTTGTCGCCCAAGAGCATCGATTCATAATTTTAGGTGCCGACTTAACCCACGGCCCTCGCTCCGATCAGACTAGCTAGATCTGCATCCACTGCTAGTTTCTCAACGGTTTACCGGTCTTTAGCATCGCCGCAATGCGTTCCTGGGTCTTGCGTTCGCCGCACAGCGAGACAAATGCCTCGAGTTCCAGATCGAGCAGGTAACGCTCCGAAACGTACGCTTTGTGATTCATATCGCCGCCGCAAAGGATCTTGGCGAGCTTTTTCCCGATCAGGACATCGTGATCAGAAACAAAACCGCCCTGTTTCATAGTGTGAAGAGCGAGTTTTATCGCGGCTTGGGCCGATTCACCAAGCACCAAAATGTCGGTCCGCTCGACCGGAGCGACAAAGCCTGCCGCATCGAGATTCAGCACCTCTTGTTTCGCATCTTGGATCAGCCGGTCACCATTCATCGAGATCGCATCCGAGTCCCGCAAGAATCCTGCTGACTGAGCCTCGCGGGCTGACGTGGCGACTTTGCCCATTCCGATCGTTTCGAAAGTTTTCTTGAGGAATGCGAGCGGATCAGCGTCGGGGGTCTTTGCCGCAGCGTCCATTGCCCGCATCGTCATCTCCTTGGTGCCGCATCCGGCAGGGATCAGGCCGACGCCCACTTCGACCAGGCCGATATACGTTTCAGCCGCCGCCCGCACTTTGTTGCCGTGCATTGCGATCTCACATCCACCGCCGAGTGTCAGTCCGTAGGGTGCAGTAACAACCGGTTTGGAGGAATATCGGAGACGCATCACTGTGTTTTGCAATGCTCGAACCATCATCTGGATGTCTTCCCACTCCTCTTCCTGAGCGGCAAGCAGGAGCATCATAATGTTCGCACCGGCCGAGAAATTTCCGCCCTGATTGCCGACGACGAGACCCTTGAAATTCTTTTCAACTTCATCGAGTGCAAAATTCATCATCGCTACCGTGTCGCCGCCGATCGAATTCATCTTGGAGTGAAATTCGAGACACGCGACGCCATCGCCGATATCGATAAATGAAGCTCCAGGGTTAGATTTGATGACGCCGGTCTGTTCCTTGATGTCCTTTAGGATCAGAACGCCGGGCCGAACGGGCATAGGTTTGTACGTATCGGTAACGAAATCGTAGTAAGAGTGATGGCCGCCGTCATTCTTATAGAATGTCGTTGCACCGGAGGCCAGCATTTTTTCGACGTTCGCGGGAATAGCCTGACCCTCAGAGCGCATTCGTTCTACAGACTCAACGACACCTATAGCGTCCCAAGCCTCAAAAACTCCGATCTCCCAGCCAAATCCCCACTTGATCGCGTTATCGATCTCGACGATCGTGTCGGCGATCTCCGGGATTCGATTGGCAGCATACCGCGAGATGCGCGAGGTTGTTTTCCAGAGGAATTCGCCGACGCGATCCTTACCCCACACGAGTGCCTTAACGCGCTTTGCCCGATCATCAATGGACTTGGCGGCATCGAGCGACGGAAATTTCGTCTTAACCTGCGGTTTGTACTCGAAGGTGGCCAGGTCGAGTTCGAGAATAATTCGTTTGCCGTCAGCGTCTTTCGATTTTTTGTAAAATCCGCCGCCGGTCTTATCACCAAGTAGTTTTTTGTCGAGCAATGTCTGGATCAGTTCCGGCAGGCGAAAGACTTCGCGGTCCTCGTCGTCGGGCACGGCGGGATACAAGTTGTTGGTGACGTGAGCCGTAACATCGAGACCGACCAGGTCCGAGGTGCGGAACGTTGCCGATGATGCGTGGCCGATCGCTTTGCCGGTCATCTGGTCAATCTCGGTCGGTGTCCAACCGCCGGCGATCATCTCGTGGATGGTCGCCATCATCCCAAAAACACCGATGCGGTTAGCAATAAAATTTGGCCGATCCTTTGCCGGCACAACGCCTTTCCCCAACCGCTGATCTAAGAATCCCGTGATCCCACAGGCGATCTCACCGCTGGTCTTTGAGCCGGGAATAACCTCGACGAGCTTCATATATCGAGGTGGGTTAAAGAAGTGGATGCCGACGAAATGGGCTTTGAAATCATCCGAAAATGGCTCGGCGATCGAGTCGATCGGGATGCCGCTTGTGTTTGAAGCGATCACGGCACCGGGCTTTCGATACTTATCGACTTCCGCAAAAAGCTTGTGTTTAATATCTAGATTCTCGACAACCGCCTCGATGACAAAGTCACAGTCTTTGAGCTTTACCAGATCATCGGTAAAGTTGCCCGTGGTAATCAACTTGGCATTATCGTCGAGCATAAACGGAGCCGGCTTGAGCTTTTTGGCAGCTGCAAACAGGGAATCGACAATACGATTGCGCACCTGCGGCGACTCGAGTGTCAAGCCCTTTTTCTCCTCATCGGCAGTCAACTCCTGCGGGGCGATATCAAGAAGCAGCGTCGGGATACCCGCATTCGAAAGATGTGCGGCAATGCCCGCTCCCATTGTTCCCGCGCCTAAAACGGCGGCTTTTGCGATATTCATAATAATAAATGACCTTTTAAGTCTGACGATCCAAATTCTATTTATTATAACTGAATGAACGTTCATTCAGCAAGCGCAAATTGGTAGGGTAGCTCTCAATTTCCGGCGATCACCCGCTGACAAAACGCCCCGCGGCCATATCGACAGCGAGAACTGAACCCTTTTGATCAAATGATGTGGGCAACTGATTGGGCGTACACCTATACATTGCGACACAACTTAAACAGAAAAGTCAGCTAATCGCCCTAGTATTGCTGAGCTCAAACGAAGTATGCAGAGTATAATGTCAACCAATTGTGTATCAGCGGCATCTATTTTCTGAGAGCTACGAGTTGAGGAAAGCTATGAAGAGATCTGTTTTTAGTTTGTTTTTGATCGCGGTGACGGCCGTCTTCACTGTGGGACAAGGGACGACGATTGTCCGGAAGGAATTGGCCCCGGCCGAGATAGCACGCATTATCAAGAAAGTGTCGGAAAACGAATCTGCATTTCGTGAGGCTCTCAAGGATTATGTATTCACGAGGCGGGCATCGATGAGTAATATTGGTCTCGGTGGGCAGGTCACCGGCACTTATCGGCGAGATTCGTTTATGACTTTCAATGCGGACGGCGGACGATTCGAAAAGATATTGTTTGCCCCGATCTCGACACTTACGGAAATGACCGTTACCCCGGAGGATCTTGAGGACCTCGGCGGTGTTAATCCCTTTGCTCTTGAACCATACGCGATCCCTCAATACAATTTTAATTTTCAAGGCGTTGAACGTATAGACGATTATGACCTATATGTTTTTGATGTCGCCCCTAAGGTGATCCCCGATCCAAAAAAGTCCAAACAGCGACTGTTCGTCGGCCGCATTTGGGTCGATATTCAGGATCTTATGATCTTGAAGTCGAAGGGTAAAGCCGTACCGGAAACCAAACAAAACAAATTTCCGATAGTTGAGACGACCCGTGAGCAGATAGACGGCAAATACTGGTTTCCGGTGGACGCCAGATCGGATGATGATCTCGTTTTTGACAGCGGGCAGGTGGTCAAACTCCGGATGCGGGTAAAATACTCGGATTACAAGGTTGGCCGCACTGATGTCAGGATCCTCGACGATGTTGCTGATCCGGAAACAAAACCGATCTTATCGCCGATTCTAAAGAAGCCTGGATAGGTTGCCGATATACTACGGCTTCGCGAGCTCGTGAGCGATGGACGATCTCGTTGCCTTAATGAGTTCCGGGATCGCATCGGCGTCTAGGCCGTCAGTTTCGATGGCGGGAAGCAGCACCATCTCTATTTCGCCGGCGTAGGCTACGCCGGTTTTTTTGCCCATCATCCAGTCAGTATTTTTGATCGCAACCGGAATGATCGGCGAGTTGGTTTGCAGTGCAAGGTGAAATGCACCTTTCTTAAATGGCAGTAACTCACCCGGCATTGCCCTCGTGCCTTCGACAAATACACCGAAAGAATAGCCGTCAGCCATTACCCGGCGAGCCTTTTCCATCGACCGCATCGCTCGCTCGGCATTCGAACGGTCAATTGCGATAATATTCACAAAGTTCATACCCTGACCGAGCACCGGCACTTTGAGCAATTCGCGTTTGGCAACAAGACCCATCTTCCTCCCGGCAAAAAAGAAGAGTGTGGCGGTGTCGAGATAGGAGCGGTGATTTGAAACGAAAACGTAATTTCTGTCGCCGTCGAGATTTTCGCTACCGCGAACCTTGACCTTTGCTCCGCACGCTCTGAGCCAAGTCCGAGCCCCCCAAGCCGTGAACGGGTAAAACCAGATGCGGCGATCAATGATAAACAGAAATAACATCACCGGCGTGGCGATCAATAGTAAGAGCGTGCCGGCGACGAACCAACTCCACCAATATCTTATTTTCCCGGACAGGCGCGATTTGTTAGAATCTTTGATGGGAAACGACAATTTTTTATTATCGATTATAGCTTTCTCGAGTTCCGCGGAGATATTCTCGCGGGCCATTCGTGTTTTGGCCGGAGTTTCGGTCATCGGTGTTATTCAAAGTTCAAAAATATGAAAATCGTGTTTACTAGCTCTAGGTTTCTGCGACTCAGCGGTCTGATTTTACTATTTTCGCTCTCAATTGTCGCTCAGATACCCAGTCCGAAGTCGGTCCTTGGCTTTGAGCCTACAGACGACAAAACGATCGCCGATTGGAGCCAGATAGTCGACTATTTTGGAAAACTCGGCAAGGCGAGCCCAAAGGTGGAGGTCCGTGAGGTCGGTAGATCGACCAATGGGAGTCCGCTGATCGTGGCATTCATCTCGTCAGCGGACAATATCAGAAACCTTGAAAAGTACCGCCGGATCAACGCGAAACTTGCGGATCCGCGCACGATCAAAGGCGAGTCGGAACTTGCAGGCCTGATACGCGACGGTAAGACCGTTGTGTCGATATCGTGTTCGATACACTCGACCGAGATCGTCGCATCGCAAATGTCGATGAATCTCGCCTACCAACTTGCGACCGCAACAGACGCCGAGACCAAGGAAATACTCGATGACACGATACTTTTACTTATACCGTCCTCCAATCCGGACGGCGTTAAGATCGTTGCCGATTGGTATCGAAAGACGCTCGGCACCAAGAGCGAGGGAACATCGCCGCCGGAGTTGTACCACCATTATGCCGGCCACGACAACAATCGCGATTGGTTTATGCTCAATCTGGTCGAGACACAAGCCATCACCAAGCTTTACTGGCAGCAATGGTTTCCGCAATTTGTGTATGACGTACATCAGCAGGGGCAAAATGCTTCTAGATTCATCATCCCGCCATTTTTCGACCCGCCAAATCCGAGAGTTTCGCCGTCGATCCTCCGCGAGGTCGGCCTGGTCGGATATAAAATGGCCGCTGACCTGCAGGCCAATGGCGTCGCTGGTGTCGCGACAAATTCGACATATGATACGTGGTGGCACGGCGGATTTCGTTCGGCCCCTTATTACCACAATTCGATCGGAATTTTATCGGAGGCCGCAAGCGTTAGCCTGATGACGCCGATAACCGTCAAAAAGGAAGATCTTGCGCGAAATCGATTTACGCGCGGATTGCCCAACCTCTTAGAAACCGCCACCAATTATCCTGAAACGTGGGAAGGCGGACTGTGGCGTCCCGTCGATATTGCCAATATCGAAATGACGGCATCACGGAGTTTGCTGCAGATGGCGGCAAAATTTCGGCCGCGATATTTACGTAATTTTTACGATTACGGAAAAGCCAATTTAGTAAAGCAGCCCGATGAACCGCAGGCCTATATTATCTCGGCGGGCCAGCCAAATGCCGAGGCCGTCGCCCGATTGATCGAGATCCTGATGGCTCAGGGCGTCGATGTCTATCAGATGACAAAGGAACTGTGGGTGAAGGTAACGCCGAACGTCGATTTTCACGAAACTCCACTTGGCGGATATCTAGTATTCGTCAATCAGCCTCAAAAAAACAATATTCTTAGTTTGTTTGAGAAACAAGTCTATCCGCATCGACTGTTGCCTAACGGCGAAGCTGAGCCTCCGTATGATGTCGCGGGATGGACTCTGCCGCTGCAGATGGGCGTGGCGTATGACGCGGCGTGGGACATTCGCGATATGGAAAAAGACACCGCGACGCTCAAGCGACTAACCAATATCAATCAGGCTCGAGCCGCATTGGGGCTAAATCAAACCGGCACGCCATTCAAGGGCGTCAAATATCCGCTCAGAAGCACACCGCAGATCGCTCTGTACCGCGGATCGACGGGCTCGATGGACGAAGGTTGGACAAGACTGATGCTCGACACTTTTGGCATTGCTTATCGCCGGTTGTCTGACGCCGATGCCCGGTCCGGCAATTTTGTCTGTGGGCAGACGATGTCCTCCGGCGGCGGGGTAAACTGCGACGCTGTGATCTTGCCGGCCGACAGTGGAAACACTATCGTCAAGGGATTGAGTCCGGAGAGATATCCCGCCGAATTTGCGGGCGGCATAGGCGATGAGGGCGTCGATAACCTCAAGAAATACGTCACTGAAGGAGGTAAACTGATCTGTTTTGACGACTCGTGTGACTTGGTCATCAAGACATTTGGATTGCCGATCAAAAACGTCCTCAGCGGACTAAAGCGGAGCGAATTTTATAATCCCGGATCGATCGTACAGCTTGCGGTTGACAACAAAAGCAAGCTCGGCAATGGGTTCGGTACTGAGGTAGCCGCGTATTTCTCAAACAGTTCTGCATACGAGGTTGCATCCGATGCGGGTGCCACGATCGTCGCCCGATATGCCTCGAAGGACGCTCTTTTGTCTGGATGGATGCTCGGTGAAAAATTCTTGAATGACAAGGCCGCCCTGGTCGAGGTCACAGTTGGAAAGGGCAAGATCGTGCTATTCGCATTTCGACCGCAGCATCGCGGACAGTCCTGGGCAACATTTCCGTTCATCTTTAACGCATTGGAAAAGTAAGTTCGTACGAATAGAGTTTTGGTAAGATTAGTCTATGAAGTATTTTCGCAAGTCGCTATTGGTGTTTTGGACAGCGGTATTGAGTTCAACCGTGATGGCATCGGGTGAATCTGAGTTGTTCAAGTTGGCGGGTGAACCGCTGATACGGATCGGCCTTTCGACAAATTCGGGGTCGGTAACGATCACAACGGCCGACTCGTCGTTGGTCTCCGTCAGCCCCGACGAACAGAGCAAGTTTTTGGCGACTAATCGAGTGACTGTTTCTGCAAGAGCGTACCGAGCGCCGGAGATCGAGAATTATCGTATCGAATTCCAAAATCTGCCGACGCAGAACGAAGCGACAACACTTGCCAGAGAAATACGCGATGCTACGGGCGAGACCGCGTTTGCGAGTATCGACACGCCGACCAATACTTGGAAGGTATGGGTCGGATCGATCAAAGATTCGATCATCGATGCCGACGAACTAAAGGCCAAACTAGCGGAAAACGGATTTGATGACGCAGTTACGATAACCGAGAAAAAGACGGCCGTGTCATCTGATGCCATTGCTCTGTCTCAACAAATAAAGACACAGGGAGCGAGTGAGGTCCGAAGTTTGATCAAGACTACGGGTTCGGCGAACCCGATGGTTACGGGAAGTGTCGATCCGAATCTGCGCGAGGTCATCGTCAATACACCGGTAGCTGCAGCAAGTTTCCGTTCGCTGAAATCCGTGGCCTTCGGTTCGCTGAATGAACGTGCTAATCCCGTTCGGCTCAACGGCAAGGCTTATCGAGGAAAGATCGAGGTTTTTGTCAATGCAAAGGGCGGCCTCACCGTGGTCAACGTTGTACCGCTCGAAGAATATCTGCTCGGCGTGGTGCCTAGTGAACTGGGATTGCCGGCGATCGAGGCTCAAAAGGCTCAGGCTGTCGCTGCCCGAACCTATGCGGTCGCCAATATCGGCGGCTACGGCAAGCAAGGCTTTGATATGGTGCCGACGATCTCGTCTCAGGTCTATAAGGGCGTTTCCATCGAAACCAAGATGGGCACGCAGGCCGTTAGGGAGACCCGCGGAATGGTGGCGACATATCAGGGCAAGCCGATAATGGCCTATTACACATCGACTTGCGGCGGCCGTACTGAGAGTAGTGAGAATATTTTCGATCACGCCGAACCTTATTTAGTCGGTGTCGAATGCTCGCTCGAGGGCCATCGGCATTTCGAGCCGTTTTTGATCAAAACGAACCGAGCTTTGTCTGATATTCGCGACGAAGGAAACCTGGAACTTGTACGCCTGATGTCAAAATTGGCTGTAAACGGCTTTCAACTTTCGGCCGGTCAGATGACCGACGATTGGTTTGATAGTGTTCCGACCGAAAGTGAGATGTCGAATTGGCTTGGTAACCTAGCAGTTAAATTCGGTAAACCGAGTCCAATCGTAAACCGCGAAACCGCTAAGCCGGCTGAACTGGCCAAGGCCCTGGCCGGCCTGATATACGCGCCTGGCTATGCGGATACGATGCTGACCGAATCGGACATCAATTATAACCTCGCGATCGTTGATGCGGCTGAAATACCTCGCGAACGCCGGGCTGAGATCGCGTTGTTGCTTCGCGACGGATATTTTTCGCTTAATCCTGACCTTACGTTTCGCCCGAATATGCCTCTGACGCGGGGCCGAGTGCTGCGCCTTATTCGCAAGATATACGAAAAGAAAAAATGGATGCCGGAAATGCAGACCGCAACTGCCGGCACCAGCGTTGACGGTAAACTGATGCTTCGTAGCGGTAAGACCGATCGTCCGCTGGCAATTCGGCCGGATATATTTCTGTTTCGAGGCTTTGGGGGCACATTTTATCCCGTTCGCGAGGTCGCACTGCTCGGCGGTGAGAAATTGAGTTACCAATTGGATGCTCTCGGCGCCGTTAAGTATCTGGAGGTCGAACCGACGGACAGCCCGACGACCGCCGAGCGAATGTCACCCTGGACGCTCTGGAACAAATCCGCATCCGCAGGCGATGTTCAATCCCGCCTCTCGCGCTATGTCCGAGGTATCGGCACTTTATACGATGTGAATATCAAAAAAGTCGGCTACTCCCGCCGTCCGATCGAACTTGAGATAGTCGGTTCAAATGGTATCAAAACACTCAAAGGCGGCAAGATACGATCAGCACTGCGTCTACCTGAACAGCTTTTTGTGATGAACAAACGATATTCAGGCAGCACGGTTGCGAGCTATACGTTCACCGGACGAGGTTGGGGTCACGGTGTCGGTATGTGCCAATTCGGAGCATTTGGCCTGGCGAAAATGGGCGTTAAGTACGATGAGATCATCAAGCATTACTACACGGGCGTCGAACTGACCAGATCGTACTAAACCGACGGAAAGGGAGTAAATTCAGATCTAATTCGAGACCCTGATAGCCCCAAAGACGTGTGAAATGCAATTACGCCCGAGCCCACTCTTGCCGCATCGCCTTACCGAGTCCGAAATAGCTGCAAATTAGGATGTATTCCCGGTCGCGGTTGCCAGCGGCATTTGCCACCAACTATGAGACCCAGATTTGAATTGCTCGCGGCCAGCGACTATATTTGGCAAATGCGGTTCTTACTTGCCATTGCGGTTATATTTACAGCTCTGTCTTTCAATTCGTTTAGCCAGACGTCGCGTGCTGAAAAGGTCGAACTCGGATCGAACACTGCCAAGAACGGCTTTAAGAACGAAGACGAGATCCGCGACAAGTTCAATAATTGGAAAACGGACAGTGAAGCACGGATCTGGCTCGGGGCAATGGGCTTTAAGCTGACCGAGGTTGAAGCCGTCGCAGCCACCAAACCCCACGGCGAAAAAGCAGACGTAGAGATCGTGGTGACAACCAAGACCGGCGAACGAAAAGAGGGCATTTCTATCAAACTTGTCTCGAGCCCCAACGGCTTTAACCAGATCGACAAACGCTGGCTCGCACATTACGTGAAAATGTGGAAGATACCCGCAGATGTCGAAGCCGCTCTAAAACTATTTGTAGGTGAAACGCCGCCGACAAAGGCAGGACGATCGGCCGACCGAATGTTCTTAAACGAACTAGACGCCGCAACACAAAAAGCCGTCATTGATTTCTTTACGGCTAACAAAGATATGATCGTCTCAGACCTGTTCTCAGGTGACGGCATTCACGCCGCGGGGTGGATGATGGTTGCCTTAAAATCGAGCGAAAAACCACGTTGGGTTTTGCGAAATGATGAATACGCGATGAAATTCTTTAGTTCGGGCCCTGTTGAAATGACGCGAAACGGCAACCTTAAGATCGGGCGTATCACCGTCCAACGCAAAGGCGGCGACGGCGGCCGCGATTCTGCCAAGATGCTCCAATTCAAGATCAATCCGGCGTTGCTATTTGAAGGAAAATAGCGTTCGATCTACTTCTTTTCGAATGAATAGATGAATTCGTAAAGGTGCTTGCCGCCCTCGATGATGATCTTCATCTTTCCGGCAAGACCAACCAGTTCATCCGTGCCCGAATCAGGAACGACTTCCACATTTAGGACGTAAACACCGCCCTTTTGCATCGTGCCGCTGTGCATCAGCATAAAGCTTCCCTTCTTGCCATCGAGCTTGCCCGTTACCTTTTCGAGAGCGACATAAGCACCCGAGCCTTCCGTTTCGGTTTGTGCTCCCATCATTTGCCCCAGACTGACTGCGTCGATGTCGCCTTGATATTTCTTGTCCAGAAACAGTCTCCCGAATGGACCGGCGGCCGCGTCGTCCACCGGCTGAGGAATAGCTTTTACATCAAAGGTACCTTTCGCTGTCATAGTTTTGGGCTTAATATGTTTAACAGATTGCGGCCAGACTGCGGTTGCGGCAAATATAGAAAGCGCGACCGTCATCAATATCAATTTCAATATATCCACCAATGAATTTAGAATATGATTCACCTAGAGGTTCTCTATGAAATTTACAAAGAGCCAGATCACCGGAGCTACGATCGTGCTCGCGATAATACTGGCCCTTGCATTGATCAGAACATACTTGATCTAATTGTCGAGTTTGGCATCCATCGTGATCTCGGCGTTGAAGAGCTTTGACACGGGGCAGCCTGACTTGGCATTTTCCGCAGCAGTCTGGAACGCGGCATCATCGGCGCCGGGAATCTTGGCGGTCACGTCGAGATGGATCTTTGTGATCGTGAACCCGGAATCGAGTTTTTCGATCCGTACTGACGAGGTGGTACTGATGCTGTCTGCCGTCAGTCCGGCCGCACCCAATTGCCCCGACAGAGCCATCGAGAAACAACCCGCGTGGGCCGCCGCGATCAACTCCTCGGGGTTGGTCCCGGCTCCATCCTCAAATCGAGTACTAAATGAATACTGTGTGTCCTTGAGCACACCACTTTCGGTCGAGATCTTGCCAACACCGTCCTTGATCCCGCCACTCCACTCCGCCGATGCTTTTCTTAACATAAGTTTCTCCTTGCAATTTGTTGTATTTGTTAATTTTAGCACGAAACCGCGGGCTACGGAGAGGTTGCCCGAAATGTTGCGAGTGGGAGGGGCAATTTATGGACTGAAGAACAATAAGGATCAAGGCCCCTGTGGGCCTTGATAAGTGATGTGGGCCAAGTGCGAAGTAGATAAACGAGGTGAGTCAATGAGCTTCTTCGGCGGCGGCCGGCCGAAATATTAGAATTAGCGCAGCGATGATTACCAACAGCATTATTGAGGCAGTGTATCGGCTTAGCTCGAGTCCGCCGTGGTCGAGTGGTTTATCGAGGAAATCGCCGACGACCGCGCCGAGCGGCCTTGTCAGAATAAAGGCGATCCAAAACAAAATAGTTCGCGACACGTTGGTCCAAAAATACAATGCGACAAGGATCGCCAATGCACCGCCAAAAACGGCTGCGGCACCAAGATATCCGAGATCGGCGGTGTCGGCAAACCAATCACCGAGTGCGGTTCCAAGCGTTTGCGAAAACATAATCGTTACCCAATAGAAGATTTCGACCTTTGGCGTATTCACCGTGTCGACGGAGATGCTGCCGGTGGCCCGGCGCCACGTCAACAGCGACGCAACAACGAGAGTCAACAATATTGTGGAACCGCCGGTGTACCCGATGCCGATTGACCGCGTCACATAATCGGCGAGTGTTGTGCCAACCGTGGTCGTAGCGACGATCGTAAGCCAGTAAAGGAAGGGGTGGAATCTTTTTGCCTTGATCTGGATTATGACCAGGACGATAAAAGTGGCACCAAAGATCGCGGTGCCGATAAGGTAGCCAAAGCCGCTTGCTTCGGCGGTCGTTTCGCCAAGCCAAGACATTGTTACGGCATCGCCGCCGGTTTCGCCTAGCGTCGTCGCGAGGATCTTTATGATCCAGAATAATAGCGTTACCTGCGGAACCTTGCTGATAATCTCTGACCTTGTATTGTCCATTGCTGTTCCCCTCGTTTCCAAAGAACCAATTATTGTCCGGTATCGTCACCAATTGCAGGAGATTGCGGAAATACCAAGATCATCACGGCGATCAATACGAGAAATACACCTGAAGCCGCAAATCGGTTGATCTCCATACCTCCGGCGGCTGGCGACTTGTCTAAAAGATTCCCCACCACCGCCCCGAATGGTCGGGTGAGGATAAAGGCTGCCCAGAATATCCCCGGGCGTGAAAGGCCGCTAAAGCGATGTAGAGCGTAAAGCACCAAGAGTGCGATTGCGAATATGAAAGCGGAGCCGAGGTAACCAAAGCCGGCGGTGTCCGCAAACCAGTCGCCGAGGGCGGTTCCTAAGGTCTGTGAAAAGGTTATAGTCAACCAATAGAATAACTCCGTCTTTACGGACGAAACGCTCCCGATAGAAATCGTTCCGGTTGAGAAACGCCAGATTGCCAGCGTCGCCAATACTGCAAATAGTAGTAGCACCGAGCCGCCTGAGTAGCCAATTCCGAGATCACGGGTCACTAGATCCGCCGTCGTGGTTCCGACGGTAGTCGAAGCGATGATCGCAAACCAATACAAAGCGGGATGGAACTTTGTCGCCTTTATTTGAGCAATGACCGAAATTACGAATATGACTGCGAGAATCGCCGTACTCGCCAAATAGCCCCAGTTCAAGGACATCGAAAAAGCATTGCCGCCAATCTCGCCGAGTGTAGTTGCGAATAGTTTAATTATCCAGAAGCCGAGGGTGACGGCCGGAACCTTGCTGAGAACATTCGATTTTGTCTCGTCCACGGATTGCTCCCTTAATTTTGAGGTTGATTGATAGTGAGTGAAGGGTTCGCGGTTCCATTGTGAGGAACCACGAACCGCAAATAAATGAAATGCCTAGGGCTTCTTTTTCGCGTCTTCTTTCTTCTCTTTAGCCTCAGCAGCAGCGTTTTCTTCTTCGACCTTTATGACCTTGCCGGTTTTTGCATCGACCCAAACCTCGCTGATCGTTCCTCGGTCGTTCCGTATGTCGAAGGAATAGACGAGCTTGCCTTTTTCCTTTTCGAGTTCCTCACCCTCGACTTTTCCCGGAGCTTTTTGCAACGCCGTTGCTCTGGCCGCCGCAAGGCTTATTTTTGCTTTCTTTGCGTGCTTCGTACTCGTCTTTTCCTCTTTCTCCTGTGCAAAGGTGGTCGTCGTCGAAACGACGACGATACCGGCCAAAAGTGTCAGTGAGAGAGTTAATTGTGCTAGAGCTTTCGTATTAAATTTCATAAAAATTCTCCTATTTGTATTCTCGCTCACGGCTGATTTCCGCGAGTCCACAGACAGGTTAACAAGTGCAAGATGAACGTAGGATTAAACCCCCTTAGCGAACTATGCGATCCGAGGCCTGATCCGAAAAAGTCCGGATAATGGGGCGATCGGCACCTTCAGACTGCTCTCCATTCCGCTCTTCGAACTCAGCGATCATTTCGTCATATAGTGCAAACAATCGGTCTGTGGCAAGTCCCCACGAATTGTCTCTTGCGGTAGTTACGGCGTTTTCTGTGCGGCGGGTTCGTTCCGCATCGTTGCATAGAATCTCCTGAATTGCCGTCACGTATTGTTCCGGAGCCGGGCCGACCAGCCAGGCGTTGTCAGAACTCGCGTATGACATTACGCCGCCGGTGTTTGGCAGAACGACCGGCAAGTTAGCCGCCATCGCCTCAAGCGGGCCGATCCCAAAAGGCTCACAAGGGTTTGGATGAAAAAATGCATCGCTATTTGCGTAGACCTCGGCCAGTTTAGTTTTGTCAGCCAAATGGCCCATCATCTTGAATTGTCCGGGCGTGAGCCTGTTTAGCTCATCTTCGAGCCAGTCGGAGAGCGGGCCGCTTCCCAATATCAATAGCCGGTATTTACCCTGATTGGCCGAACACAGATCGGAGCCCTGAAGTAGTTGAAAGATGGTCGGAATTAACGATATGTTTTTCTCCGGAGATATTCGCCCTGCGTATAGAATGACCCTGGCGTCCTCCGGGAAACCGGCATCGATAAGCAGCTGTCGGCGAACTTTGTCGTTTCGCTGATATGAGTTGTAAAATTGAAAATCTGCCCCACAATTGCTGACTTTGACGTCGCCCGTCGAGCGAAGTGCTCCTGCATTCAGCTTTCGCGAACAAAAGTTCGAGAAGACCTCGGCATACGACAGCGGACTCGGACTCGGCGTTAATCCGGCAGTTAGCTCACCCGCGGTATAATTGGAGTTTGCGATATGGTAGTCGAACATCGGCAGAATATAATTTCGTACCAACTGACGCGAAAACCAATTGAAAAATTTACCCTTTGAGACGAACGCACGAAGATTGTCGTCCATACGCTCGTGCGAGAAATGGATCAGCACCGGCCTGCCGACTTCTTTGAAATGGCCCGTCCTTATGACACCCGCGAGCAGAGAAAGCAGATACTTTTCGCCGATCTCGATTATGTCCGGCTTCTCGGCTGAGAGTATTTCGCGGATCGGGGTTCCCGTCTGAAGATAGTTTAGCGGGGTGAGTAATCGGTACCGGTTATCAATTACAGGTGATTTGAAGGCCTTTACATAATATATGCGCCCGAAATCACCGACCTCCTCGACGGTACTGTTCTCGCCCGGGACGATTAGCCGAACACATCGATGGTGCCGGTTAGCGGCCTCAAGTAGCTTGTTGTAAAAGGTGCTGATACCGCCCGAATCTTTATGATAGTAATTTGTAATATGGACAGACTTTGGCGATCTTTCAACCATAATGGTTTCCTTGCTCCGACGGTCTTAAACTGACGATCCATCATCACATTAGCAGAGTAAAGATGAACTTATGATTAACAAGGTCGGCTCTGGCTATTTTATTTTGCTTGTGGGAATCGGACAGTAAATGACGTGCCGGACTTGTCCGATCGTTCCAGAACCAATTCGGCATCGTGTATCTCGCTGATCCACTTTGAAATGGCCAGTCCGAGTCCGGCACCGCTGGTCGAAGATTCGTTGCCTCGCTGCCTTCCCTTATCGGCGCGATAGAAACGTCCGAAGATCTCAGCTTGCTCATCGGCGGGAATTTGCGGGCCGGTGTTGGTAACGGTTAGATGTTGATCCTTGGTCGTTATAGAAATGCGGCCATTATCGTGGTTATACTTGACGGCATTGTCGAGAAGGTTTATCAACAGCCGTCGAAGCAGCGATTCGTCACCCGTTACGAGCATTTCGTTGGCAACAAATTCGATTCCGATATTTCGCTTGTCTGCCAGGGTTCGGATCGAATGTACACATTCGCCGGCAATTTCGTCGAGATAGACTTCCGAAAAATTTACCGCGAAATTTCCCGAATCTGCCCGGGCAAGTGTGAATAGATCTTCGACGATACGTGTCAAACGCTTGCTCTCATCGTGTACGATCGATAGAGATTCCTGATACTCTGCAGCGGTTCTCTCGGACTTGCTAAGGGCAACTTCAGATTCACCTCGAACGATGGCAAGGGGAGTTCGCAACTCGTGTGAGGCATCCGCCATAAATCGCCGCTGCTGCTCAAAAGACTTGTCCAAACGATCTAACAGATCATTAAATACGGTGGCGAGATTGCCGAGTTCATCTTTTCTATTTATGACCGGTAATCGCTCGTGTAAATTCTGCGATGTTATCAAATTGGCTCGAGCACTCATTTGCTGAATTGGGCGAAAACTGCGGCGAGCGACAAAATACCCGCCGATTCCAGCTAACAAAAGAGCAATCGGGGCAACGATCAATAGCGTGTATCTGAGGCGGGCTTCGAGCTCGAGGCTATCGCCTAACGGGTGAAAAACAAATAGGTGAAAAGTGTTTCCATCGATCTGAAACGAGTGTTGAAAAACACGATAAGGCTCATCCTTTATTACGTGATCCACGAATGATTCAGGCATTCCGCTTTTCAAGTCGTTCGGAAAGTCGAAGTCGATAGTCTTACCAATTAGTTTTTCGTTGCTCGATATAACCGCGAATCGGTAGTCGCGAAAGCGGAATGCGTCCATTGCCTCAGCAATACTCTCTGACGGCTGTTGCTTCCGTTCTTCGTCGCTTTGTTCGGCATCGACCCCGATGACAAAATTCTTAGCCATCTCAACCAAATTGGCATCGGTGTCTGAGCGCAAAGCACGGACAAATGACAAATACACGAGCGCGCTGAAGGCGATGATCACCAGAGCCAAGGCGAATGTGTACCACAGCGTCAGCTTGACTCTGATAGAACTAAACATCGTCAAGTATGTAACCGGCGCCGCGTCGTGTGCGGATCAATTGAATCGGAAAACCTTCGTCCATTTTTGTTCGCAGGCGTTTGACATAAACCTCTATCAGATTTGAAAAGGCGTCAAAATTATCGTCCCAAACGTGTGTCGAAATCGCTTCGCGTCCAACAACTTTTCCTCTGTTAATAGCAAGAAATTCGAGAAGTGCGTACTCTTTCGACGTCAACTCGATCCGTGTTCCGCATCGACAAACTCGTTGTGATATTGTGTCGATCTCAAGATCAGCGACAACGATCTTGGGTGATCTGATCTCACTATGCCGTCGCGACAAGGCTCGGAGACGAGCAAGCAATTCGCGAAATTCAAAGGGCTTGGTAAGGTAATCGTCCGCACCGTGATCGAGCCCGATGATCTTATCATCGACCGCGTCGCGTGCCGTGAGCATCAAAATGGGTGCCCGGTTGCCAGTTTCTCTCAATTGTCGACACACATCGAAACCGTCCTTACGTGGGAGATTTACATCGAGGATGATCAGGTCGTAATCGTTTATTTCGGCTTGATATAGTCCGTCCTCACCATCTCCTGCAACATCGACGGCATACGCACTTTCACGCAAACCCTTAGCAACAAAACCAGCGATTCGAAAATCATCCTCGACCAAAAGTACACGCATCGTCTTCAGCCTACAGTAACCTAGATTAACAGAAGATGAAAATACGATCGTTTAGTTGGGCGCGGGCGGAGCAGCGATCTCAAAAGAGAGAAATATTTGCGGAGCACTCACCCGGGCCTTAAGAAATTCGGTGATGCGGGTTCGGTCGGCCGGCTCGATCTTTGCCGTTGACGTGATGATCGCGATCCACACCGGAGTTTGTTCGGAGTCGCTGTTTTGGACGACTCGTTGCACTGCACACGAACTTATGGACGGATATTGTGCTTTCAACTCGTCAAATATCTGTTTGCCGAGCGATCTCTCGGTGTCGATCGACGCTGCCTTATCCTTTAGGGACTTGAGTTCCTTTTCCTTTTCGTTCAACACGGCTTCGAATTGCTTTGATCGCTCATCATCTTTTGTGCCATTGAGGATCGCAAATCCCTGTTTTATCTCCAGCTTAGTAGATGTCAGGTCGTACTTTTCGAGTTTTGAACGCAATTCGTCGATCGCACTCTCCGAAATGATCTCGCCGCCATATGTCAGCAGAATCGTTTGAGATTTGTAATCGATTGATTTCTTTAGCAAATAGTCATTAGGAAATATAGCTTCCTTTTCAATGAATTGATCTGCTCGTTGGCGAAAACGATTTTGTTGAACGATGTCGTATCCAAAATAGATGCTTGGCAGCAGTGTCAAAAGGACGACGCCGTAAACGATGCGTTTGGCCATCACTTCGTCGCCGGCGTTTTCGAGATGCTTGCGCGGGAATTGTAAAAATCGAGTCGTCACGAGCGTCGCAAGTGCGATAAATACTGTGTTGATAACGAACAAATAGAGTGCACCGGTAAAATAGGCGAAATTCCAATTCGCCACACCATATCCGGCAGTGCAGAGCGGCGGCATCAGCGCGGTTGCGATAGCGACGCCGGGGATTACGTTACCCTTTTGCTTACTCGACATCGCCAAAATACCGGCCAACCCGCCAAACAGGGCTATCAGAACGTCATAGATGTTAGGCGATGTTCGGGCAAGTATCTCGGACGAAGCGTCGTTGATCGGCGACAGCAAAAAATAGATCGTCGAGGTAACCAGACCGACGATGAGTGCAAATCCATAATTGAAAATGGCTTTTTTCAGTAGCTGAAGGTCATTGATCGCCATCCCCATTCCGAGGCCCATTATAGGCCCCATCAAAGGCGATACGAGCATCGCGCCGATGACGACCGCAGTTGAGTTTACGTTTAGGCCGAGCGACGCTATAAAGATCGCAAAAACGAGGATCCACAGATTAGTGCCGCTAAAGGCAACTCCTATTTCGACGTTCTCAATGACAACGTCGAAATCTTCTTTTTCGTGCCTCAGGCTAAATGCTCTCAATATTCGATTCATACGGTTACCGGATTGCCAATAAACCCGCTATCGGTCCAACGCTATCATCCGATAATACCAATGTTCCGTCAAAACTCCGTGCTTCGAGCGGGCATTGTTCACGAAGAATACGAGGTTGCCACAGGCCGCGATACCGCCAAAATGCTCCAATTCAAGATCAATCCCGCGCTGCTCTTTGACGCAAAATGAGATTTTCGCGAAGCCAGATCATCGGAGCCGTTGTGCTGCTCTTGTTGTTAGTAATAACTGCTGCACTCCGCATTATTTAGACGTGCCCACGTGTTGTGATGACTTGCGGACGTGTGCAGATCACCTGCGGACGTGTTGAGATAAATTACCGATGAGTCCTAGAGACTTAACGAAGGGTTGAGACGAGTTACCGATGTGCGCAGATGACTTACCGACGTGTTGAGATGACTTACGGAGGCGCGTAGATGACTTACCGACATGTTTAGACGAGTTACCGAAGTGTTTTATCTCCGCGTAGAAGTGTTCTGACGACGCGCCGACAGGTTTTTATGAAGTGCCGATGTGTTTTGTTGAGTTGCCGGAAGGTTTTGTTTGAAAACCGAAGTGTTTATTTTAGCGAAACGAAATTACAATCCTCTGCTGCTTTTTAGCCATTCTCTGTGGTTCCATTGGACACCTTGGGAACCTACCTCAAAGGATATGCACGGATCGTTTGATTGAACTAATCCAATAAGTCGGTGTCCCGTCAATAGATAGCTGTATGACCTCGAATGAATGATGTCAAGGACGATTTGGGCAATTTCCCCATCGATTTTTGCGAACTGATCGTAGTTCTTAAAAACCAAAGCTCGTCCACCTTCTTCGGGCATTTCAAGGTCGCACAAGCAGTCATTTAAAGCAGCGAGATTTCTCCCAAAGTAATCTGGAAATTTCAGTTGCTCAGCGAAAGCATCATACATCAAACCATTGTTCTCCCATTTCGAGCAGTCAAATATTTCAATCAAATAACCGAGCCCTTTTAGAGAATCGATATCTGAATCGAGAATCTCATTGCGATAATAGAGATTCATCGGGCCGTTTTGCATTAGCGCGTAATCGATCCTTTGCCAGTACTCAGGAATATCTGCAAAAATTTCCATACAGCCTCAAACGTATCAGTGCGTATCATCCATAAAAAACACTAGTTTTCCGCCGTTTGTGATGTCGGCGTAGGTTATGTAGCGGCGGTTGAGGGGTTTGCCGTTTAGTTCGACTTTGGAGACGTAGACGTTTTTGTCGGATTGGTTGCGGGCCTCGATGGAGAGGCTTTTGCCGTTTTCTAGGTGGAGGGTGGCGGTTTTTATGGCGGGGGAGCCGAGTTGGTATTGGTCGGACGCGGGGGCGACGGGGTAGAAGCCGAGGGCGGAGAACAGATACCATGCGGACATCTGACCGCAGTCGTCGTTGCCGCCGAGTCCGTCTGGCGTAGGGTGGTATTGATTTTTTAGGATCATGCGGACGCGTTCCTGCGTTTTCCACGGTGTGTCTGTCCAGTTGTAGAGATAGGCGACGTGGTGCGAGGGTTCGTTGCCGTGGATGTAGCCGCCGATGATGCCTTCGCGGGTGATGTCTTCGGTTTCGGCGAAGAACGAGTCGGGCAGGTGCATCGTGAAAAGCTCGTCGAGGTGAGCGGAGAATTTTGCACGGCCGCCCATCATCTTGATCATCTGGTCAGGGTCGTGCGGGACGTAGAGGCTGTAGTTCCAGGCGTTGCCCTCGATAAAGCCCTGGCCTTCGGTCTTGAGCGGATCGAACTTTTCATAGAATTTGCCGTCGGTCGTTTTCGGCCGTGTGAACCCGCTTGAGGTGTCGTAAACGTTTTTCCAATTCTCCGAGCGTTTGATGAACTCGTTGTAGATGTCATTGCGGTTAAGCTTTTTCGCCGCCTGAGCGATCGCCCAATCGTCGTAGGCGTATTCGAGAGTTTTCGAGACGGACGAGCCGTTTTTGTCCTCGGGCACGTAGCCGAGGTCAATGTAGTAGCCGAGGCCGTCGTAGTATCTGGTCTTCGCCGTCTGGACGGCAGCGTCGAGAGCTTTGTTTGCCTCAGTCCCTGTCAAATTACCCGTGATGATCGAATCGGCGACGACCGACACGCTGTGGTATCCGATCATGCACCAGTTTTCGTTAGCATAATGCGACCAAATGGGCAGCATATGTTCGGCGCTTTGGTCGTAATGGGCCATCATCGAGCGCACCATATCGCGGTTTCGTGTTGGCTGAATTATGTTGAACAGCGGGTGCAAGGCACGGTAAGTATCCCAGAGCGAGAAAGTGGTGTAATTGGTGAATGAGTCGTCGTTCGAAAGAACGCCCTTACTTCGTGCGGGCTTCCGCAAAGAGTTATGGACGTTTTGGTCCAGGCCTTTGTATTGGCCGTCGGTGTCCATGTAAACCGTAGGCGAAATGAACGCGTGATACATTGCCGTGTAGAAATTGGTCATCTCGCCTTTGTCGATTGTGGTGACGGCGATCTTGCTCAGCTCACGGTTCCAGGCAGCCTGGCCTTCGGATTTTACGCGTTCGAAATCCCAGTGCGGGATCTCGGCGGCCATATTCGCTTTCGCTCCTTCGGTTGAGACAGGTGAGAGGGCGAATTTTACTTTGATCTTTTCGTCCTTTTCGGTCTTGAAATCGAAATACGCACGCAGCTGTTTGCCCGCCATTTCGGGGAAGTTTTTGGTCTGGTCAAATTTTCGCCAGAAACCTTTGTAGTCTTCTTTGCCGAAATTTTTGACGCCGTAGCTCGTGAACGGTTTGGAAAATTCCATCGCGAAATAGACGGTCCGCGTGCGGGCCCAGCCGTTAGTCTGACGATAACCGACGATCGTATGATCGTTTTCGACGCGGGCGTACGTCCAGACGTTTTTGTCGTCGTAATTGTAGATGCCGTGCATCAGATCAAGGATGATGTGGGCGTTGTCCGATTTGGGGAAAGTGTATTGGTGAAAGCCGACGCGCGTTGTCGAGGTCATTTCGGCCAATATGTTGTCGTCCTCGAGCAGGACTTTATAATAGTCGGCCTCGGCGGTCTCGTTCGCGTGTGAGAACGCCGAACGAAAACCGCTCTTCGGGTCGCCCTTTACGCCGGGCGTCATTTGGAGTTCGCCGACGGTCGGCATTACCAGAAAATCGCCAAGGTCGGAGTGGCCAGTTCCGCTAAAATGCGTGTGCGAAAACCCGACGATCTCGCTGTCGTCGTAGTTGTAACCGGAGCAATATTTGTAGGTGTCTTTATTATATTTGCCGCCTATCAAATACGGCTGCTCGTCTGTGTCCGGCGACAATTGCACAGAGCCAAACGGGACGGTCGCACCGGGATACGTGTGTCCCATTTTCTGCGTGCCGATAAGCGGGTTGACGTAGCGCACGTAATTTTCGGAACGCTGTGCCGGAACTGAAAGGTACAGCAAGGCAATTAAAACGACGTGCGTGATGATTTTCATTATTTAGATCCCTTTTGATGGTCGACAAAGATCATTGTGAAGATTATTACAACAAGAATAATGAATTACTTGAAGTAGAACACGGAGAATGCAAACAGGATCTGAGCAGCAAAGTACAGCGGCAATCCCCAGATACTGTTGACGATACTCCGCTCTACAAACCGATCGCGTGCAACCGAAATATCAGAAACTGTAAAAGCTACCGCCGCAATGATGGCAATATATGAGCCGGAAGCCGCACTAACCGCCGCCGCAAGCGACGTCATTAAAACGATCGCAGCGATATATATCGGCACCGCGACCTTGTAAAACCCGTCCAGATGCGGCCATAACCAACGTAGCATCAATGCCCCAAATGCCGTCATTAAGACAAGTGCGACGCCCATCGCGGCGAGGTCGATATTCTGAAAGGCAAAAGCCACTACAAAGCCAATATGTGCAAGCAGAAATGCGGCGATCCCAGCGGTCAAAAATACACTTCGTGCCGAAAGCAGCAGGACGTCACCGACCCAACTGAAGATAAGTGCAGCCAGAATAGCTCGGCCATAAAATGTTGTCCCGGCACCATTCACGACGGCGGTCAATATAAATGCCGTGCTCGCCACGACCTTGGCGGTTGCTCGAGTCAAGTGCGACCGTCGCCATTGTCCAAATACCGAAACGACCGAACCGATCAGGCACACTGCAACTAAAATTATTGTGACTTCAGCGTTGATCATCGTCATTTCGTCCCGTGATATTATAGGCTCAGTTGTGAAAGAGAGAACAGAGCGGAGTTCAATTTATGCGATCGCAGGTCCGACGGCGTCTGGGAAGACCGCTCTTGGGGTCGAATTGGCGTTAAGGATCGGCGGCGAGGTCGTCAACTTCGATTCGGTCCAGATCTACAAGGGCATTAAACTCGCCACGGCAAAACCATCCACCGAAGAAATGCGTGGTGTGCCGCATCATCTGATCGATTACGTCGATCCGAATGTGAACTACACGGCTGCAGATTGGGCGAGCGATGCTTCGGCAAAGATCGTTGAGATCGAGGGTCGTGGCAATGTGCCGATACTAGTTGGCGGCACCGGATTTTATTTGCGGACGCTGCGTCAGCCTTTGTTCGACAGCCCAAAAACCGACGCGGCGTTGCGTGAAAAGCTGCGTGCAGAGCATAAAGAGCACGGGCCGGAATACCTTCATCAAATGCTCGCAAAGCTTGACCCGGAAGCCGCGGCGAAAATCCCTGAGCGTGATTATGCCCGCTCGATGCGTGGTCTTGAGGTTTATTATCAGACCGGAAAACCTATTTCCGAGCATCAGCCAAACCGCGAAGAGCCGCCGGAATTTGCGAAGCGAATTCGTCTGTTTGTTCTCAATCCCGATCGCAAACATCTTTATGAAAAGATAAATGTCCGGACCGAGCAGCATTTCGCATCGGGTTTGATCGACGAGGTGAAACAATTGCGCGTGGGGGGCGTTAAAGACAATACGAACGCACTCGGTGCCCACGCGTATCGGCGCGTATGTGAATATCTGAGGGGCGAACGAACACTCAGTGAAGCGATCGAAAGATCGCAGCAAGATGTCCGAAACTATGCCAAGCGGCAGTTGACCTGGTTTCGCCGGGAGCCAGGCGTTATTTGGCTGGACGGATTTGGCTCGGCTGGCGGAATGGTTGATCGGATATTGACAGATGACCCGATTTTGTCGATCGGGAAATGAAATAACTGAGGGTATCGGAATTTGTTATACTAGACGATAATTTCGGCGTTAACGGTGGTCATTTAGGCGCAACGAGGAATAAGCTATGGAAAAGCAGGCTGCTCAAAATATTCAGGACGCATTTTTGAATTCGGCAAGGCGTGAACGGATCACCGTAGTTGTACATCTGCTTCCGGGATCGACCGTATCCGGCCGTATCAAGAGTTTTGATAAGTTTTCGGTGTTGCTCGATGTTGGCGGGCCGGACGTTTTGATCTTCAAACACGCGATTTCATCCATTTCACAGGAGAGGCGTCCACAGCCTGTTCAGGCTTCTTGAAAGGAAGATTTATAACCTTTGAGGGAATCGACGGTAGCGGAAAATCAACACAGTTGAGAATGCTCGCCGCCATTCTGCGTGAGCGCGGCATCGATGTGATCACTACTTGCGAACCGGGCGGAACGCCGCTCGGCAAGCACCTTCGTTCGGCGTTTTTGGAAACCGAGGAAACCGTAGCACCGCTGGCCGAGCTCTTGCTATTTGCCGCAGACCGGGCGCAACACGTTGAATTCTTAATTCGACCGTCGATAGCAGGAGGTCGCGTGGTGATTTCAGACCGATATGCTGACGCAACCGAGGCATATCAGGGCGCGGGGCGGGGTTTTCCGAGTGAGACGATCCGACAAGTGATAGATCTCGCAACCGGTGGACTCAAACCTGATCTTACGTTATTTTTCGATATCTCGGTTGACGACGCGTTTGGACGAATGACTGCCCGTGACGCCTCGGGCGGTAAACGGAATCGAATGGATCTGGAAAAGGCAGAGTTTTACCAACGGGTGCGTGACGAGTATTTCGCCATCGCAAAGCGTGAGCCTGAGCGATTTATAGTGATCGATGCCGCCCGGTCTAAGACTGAGATCCAGCACGATGTAACACAGGCGGTGATGGGCCTTTTGGGAAACAATTGACAGCTCGGCCTTTCGATCAGATCAATTAACTTCAAATGTTTGACACACTCGTCGGAAACGATCAAGTCAAAGCTATCATTCGACGTTTGATGGCGGGTGGGCGTGTGCCTAATTCGCTCCTGTTCGCCGGTGACGAGGGTGTCGGTAAGCGGCAGTTCGCGATCGAGATCGCCCGTTCGTTTGTTTGCACCGAACCGAATGATGCTACGGCGTGTCGCGTATGTTCAGCGTGTCGGCGAGTGGATAAATTTGTTATACCGCCGAGCGAAAAAGGTGATGACTACGACCGGGTCTTTTTTTCAGACCATCCGGACGTCGGCACCGTCGTGCCATTCAAACGAAACGTCCGGATCGGCAGTATACGTGCTCTGGAGCGCGAGGCTAACTACAATCCGTTTGAGGCTAAGGCACGATTCTTTATTGTAGATGCTGCGGAGAAGATGGCTGATCCGGCAGCGAATGCGCTGTTGAAAACGCTTGAAGAACCGCCGCCGACCACGCATATTTTTCTGATCACGTCACGGCCCGATTCGTTGCTGCCGACGATCAGATCGCGATGTCAGATGTTGCGGTTTGCACCGGTCGAAATAGACAAGGTCGAACGATATCTGATCGACGAGCGAGCTTTCACGCACGACGAGGCGCACATCGCAGCCAAACTCTCGAGGGGCAGCATCGGACGGGCTGTTTCGATCAATGTAGAAAAGTTTCGAGCACGCCGCGAACGAATGCTCACGGTTTTGAAAAGCTCGATCGGCAATATTGATCGGACTGAGCTTTTACGTACCTCCGAAGAATTGCAGGATGCTAAGAATAAAGAGACGTTTGAAGAGAACCTCGAGATACTTGAGACACTGATCCACGATATTTGGATATTGAAGATGAGTGGAGATGCCGGCAAATTAGTGAATACTGACCAACTCGACGAGATTACGAATCTGGCTGAAAAAGCACCGGAAGATTTGGCTGGCTGGCTGGAAATGACTGAAAAACTCCGTCAGGAACTGGCAGTCAATATTAATAGAAAAGTTGCGACCGATGCTCTTTTTATGTCGATGGCAGGTTGAAATCCTTTTTCAAGAGTGCGAGATTGTAAATAATGCGAACTGAGATCAACTTGCCGGGATTCGCCATTTCGCCGCTGTCGGAGCGTATTCTGGCGGGCGCTGGGGCGTCGGCTATCGCCGTGGGTTCGGCACTCGTCGCCTATTTTGACCCGACAAAGATCTCGGTGCTTCCCATTTGTCCACTATTTTCGGTTACGGGCATCGCCTGCCCGGGCTGCGGCTTAACACGTGGTTTTCACGCGCTATTTCACGGCGATATAATTTCGGCAATAGACTTTAATTTGCTGGTGCCGGTCTGGGCAGTGATCTTTGCTTACGTTGTACTATCGTTATCGCTTTTATCGATTCGGGGTCGCGGCTTGCGGATGTGGGTGACGGACCCAAAGTTTCTCTGGGGATTCCTGATCGTACTCGTTATATTCGGTATTTTACGAAATATTCCCGTTTATCCACTGACTTTCTTGTTTCCGTGATCACAAAAGCATAAATACGGCCGCAATGTAGCCGATCAGAACCGAGTTTTCATCATTTTGATAAAAACTCGCTAATTTACGTATCCGGACACTAATTTATTTGAACAAGCGGTTTGTCAGCTCCGAGCGGTTTGGCGTTTGCGCCTTCCTTTCGCAGTAATTCGACCTCTTTAACAAACTCTTCGACGATGTCCGCACCTGATACCTTTCTCATTGGGACGCCGTCCTTAAATATCATTCCGACCTGTCGCCCAAAAGTTATACCGAGCTGTGAATCGTGAGCTTCGCCCGGACCGTTAACAGCGCAGCCCATTATTGACAGATGTAGCGGTTCCTCGACGTGAGCCAGACGGCGCTCGACCTCGGTGACGATCTCGACGAAATTATCGACGTCGAGTCGTCCGCACGTCGGACAGGCGACGACCGTGACGCCGCGTTTGCGGAGTTCGAGTGATTTTAGAATTTCCCATCCGACACGCACTTCTTCGTGCGGTTCGGCAGCGAGCGATACGCGGATCGTGTCACCGATGCCTTCGTTAAGTAAAATTCCCAGTCCGATCGCGGATTTGATCGTGCCGCCGAACGGGGTTCCGGCCTCGGTCACGCCTAGATGAAGCGGATAATCCACCTGCGCGGCCATCATCCGATAGGCCGCCACCATACGGTTGACATCGGACGCCTTGAGCGAAATGATCGTGTTGTCAAAGCCTAGGTCTTCGAGTATTCGTATATGCCGCAGACCACTTTCCACTATGGCTTCCGGCGTTGCAGAACCGTATTTTTTCAAAAGGTCCTTTTCGAGCGACCCGCCATTGACGCCGATACGGATAGGGACCTTTTGAGCCTCAGCCGCTCGGACCACCTCACGGACGCGGTCGATATGCCCGATATTGCCGGGATTAATTCGGAGTTTGTCGATGCCTGCGTCCAGAGCCTTGAGGGCGAGTTTGTAATGAAAGTGAATGTCAGCGACGATCGGTACGTTGGTGCGTTTGCGGATCTCGTACATCGCCGCCGCGGCATCGTCGTCAGGCACAGCGATCCGGACGATCTCGCATCCCGCCTCGACCATCTCGTCGATCTGGCGAAGCGTGCCGTCAACATCGGTCGTGTCGGTCTTGGTCATCGATTGAACGACGACCGGTGCGCCGCCGCCGATCTGGATATCTCGAACCTTGACGGCTCTGGTAATTCTAGGCATAAATTCTACTTTTTCTGTTCAGCTGCCGGCTTATCCGAAGATGTGCCCCAGTTTGACGCAATTCGCGAAAAATCGAGGAAAAACACAAATGCCATCAGCACGAGGATCATTGCGAGTCCGGTCAACTGTATTCGCTCTTTGGCCACCATCGAAAGCGTTTTACCGAACCAGGACATTACCTTGTCGATAGCGAGGACCATTATTTGGCCACCGTCCAGCATCGGTATGGGCAGCAAATTGAAGATACCCAAACTGAGGCTGATGACCGTTAGGATAAGGAAAAACCCCTCGGCTCCCATCAAGCGCGTTGCCTCGGCCGATTGCTGAAAAATGCCGACCGGGCCTCCCAGTCCAGAATCCTTGACCGAGCGGTTGCCGGAAAAGACCTGGCCGAGCACGGATCCCGTAGCCTTAAGGTTTTCCCAATTAGTTCCGAAGGCGTGTTCGACCGCCATCGAGACAGATGCCTTTTCGAGCGGTAGGTCTGGCCGTGTAAAGCCGAAGCCGAGACGTTCCGTGCCATCTTCGAGCTTTCGAACAGTCGCCGTCAATGTCAGTGGATTCCCCTCGCGCTCTATAAGAATGCTAATTGGAGCAGATTTGTATTTTTGAACCAGCGTACTCGCCTGCTGATTATTACGGATAGATTCTCCGTTAAAAGACACGATGCGGTCGCCCGGCTTCAGTCCTGCTTCATCGGCCGGCGTGCCCGGTTGGACGAGGCCGACTACGACGGGCACTGCGCCCATATCCGGTTCGGCGTCGAGCATACCCGCCTTTTGGCCGGCAAAAACATCTTCTTTACGCGGTGTGATCGCAAGCTCAATTCGCTGGCCATTACGTTGTACGACTAGCGGAAGACTGCGGTCGGGATTGATCCCGGCCTCGACCGATATGTTTCGCCACGTCGGATTTTCCACGCCGTTGAAAGATACGATACGATCGCCGACCTGAATTCCGGCGGTTGCCGCCGCACCTTCGGCCCTGACCGATCCGATCACCGGAGCCGGAACAGACGGGATTCCCTGAACCAAAGCCATACCGAACGGGATCGAGAATGCCAGTACGAGATTCATAAACGGCCCGCCCAGCATTACCAAAAACTTTTGCCAGCGTGGGCGAAGCTCGTAGAGTTCCGACTCCGGCACCTTCTCAGTCGTATCGTCTTTGCCCTCGAGCGGGCCGGTCGCTTCGTCACCGTATAGTTTTACATAAGCTCCGAGAGGGATGGCGCTAATGCGGTAATCCGTATGGCCGCGCTTAAATCCCCATATTCGAGGCCCGAGACCAAAAAACGAATAAGCCTCGACCCGCATTCCGAAAAACTTGGCGACGATAAAGTGGCCAAATTCGTGAATGTTGATCGCGATCCCCAGAATCGCGAGCGGTACCAGGACGTAGTAAAAAGCTGTAATTAAAATCCCTTCCATAATATAGCCGATTCGATTCAACCGCCTCGGCGAGCGTTGTAAGTAAAAGTTTAGAGGGGCACTGCCGGTGAGTCAACCTAATTTCAGTTCGATGCCGTCGATGTCGTCGCGGAAAGCGACAAACGAGCTGTCTCACGCGCCCACTTATCTACGCCCAACACGACGTCCAAACCGTTCGCTTGGCTGACACTGTGCAGATCCATAACCTTACGGTTTATCTCGGCGATCCGGTCAATCGAAATTTTCCCTCCAAGAAATGCGTCCACGCTCACTTCGTTAGCGGCATTCAATGCAGTGGGCATCGTGCCGCCCACTCGCATCGCCTCAAATGCCAACGCGAGACAGGGGAATTTCTCCGTATCAGGGTCTTCGAAATCTAGCTTGCCGATCGCGGCCAGATCAAGCGGAGGCAGGCAGTTGGGCATCCGATCCGGGTAGGTCAATGCGTATTGAATTGCGTGCTTCATATCGGTCACACCCATTTGAGCAATGAGCGAGCCATCGACCATTTCGACCATTGAGTGGACCACCGACTGAGGATGAACAATGACCGAGATCCGGTCGGCATCCAAGCCGAATAGCCATTTTGCCTCGATCACCTCGAGACCTTTGTTCATCAGTGTGGCGGAGTCGATCGTGATCTTGTCCCCCATACTCCAGTTTGGATGATTAAGTGCCTCAGTTCGGGTCGCTGCTGCGATCCTTTCACGTGTCCAAGTGCGAAACGGCCCGCCTGAGGCGGTCAGGATCACCCTTCGAACTTCGTTCGGGCGTTCGCCTCTGAGGCATTGGTGAATGGCGTTATGCTCACTGTCCACCGGTAAGATCTCGGCACCGGACGCGGCCGCGGCCGCCGTCATCAGTTCGCCGGCCATCACAAGTGTTTCTTTGTTAGCAAGTGCGACGCGTTTGCCTGCTTCTATCGCTCGGAGCGTCGGGACAAATCCGACCGCACCCACCGTCGCCGAGACGACCGTTTCGGCGCGTTCGTGGGTTGCGACCGCGTTCAAACCTTCTTCGCCGACCAAGATCCGTGGTTTGAATGATCCAAGCGAGTGAAGTCCGCGTTCGAGTTGCTCGGCACCACTGTCGTCAGCACAGGCGGCGAGTTCGGGTTGGAAGGCCGCGACCTGCTCGGTGAATAGGGTAATATTTCGCCCCGCCGCCATTGCGGCAACGCGAATATCGCCGAGATGCTCGACAACCTTTAATGTGTTGCAGCCGATCGAACCGGTCGAGCCGAGGATTGAGATATGCTTCATAAGCAAACTAATAGATTAGCATATTTGAAGGGGCGTTTTTGTCCGCCTTCAATTACTTATTGCCAGAGCTTTTGTTGATGAATTCGATCGGAGCTTCGAAACGGTCGGTCTTGTCGCGGCCGGCCGCCTGCTGATCGGCGAGATACCGGTTAAACTCGGCGGATCTATTTCGCGGCACGCTCAGCGTTTTCCATTCCGCAGACCTAAAATGCTTTGCGAGAAAAGCGATCTGGCCGACGTGATAGGCGTAATGCGTCAACTGGCGATTGATCGCCTCGATGATCGAATGCGGTTCGCCGCGGATGGTTACCGATCGGACGAGATCGTCAATTGTGAGCGGTTCGATAGACTCGAAAAGCGTGAGCCAACCCAACTCCCAATCGGCCATCAGAGATTCACGCGTGTCGCCTATCGCCTCAAACTCCGAGTCCCGGTCGCGAAAATCCTTTTCGCCGTCAGTTGTTAAAAAATCAGTCCAACGCGAACGCAGGTTTCCGGCGATATGCTTGACGATGACCCCTATCGAATTTGCCTCGGGGTCTATCTGCCTGAAAAACTCCTCGTCATCGATCTGCTCGATCGCACGCTCAGCCATCTCCTTATAATTACGGAACGACCGGACGGCGTCGGATAAGTAGATTCTGAAATTCGCTTCGCTCATTGCCTTATTATATATTCTACAGCGCGTCAGATTCGTCCTTGCCGAGATAATCCCGGGCGATCTCTATAGCCGCGTAGATGTCGCCGCCGAAATTCTTGCGCCCGATGGCGTCAACAAACCCGCTTTTTCGCATCACGCGATAAACGCTGCGTGAAACTGCGGAAAAGACGATCACATAACCATTGTCCCGGGCCTCCTCGGCCAACTCCTCGAGAATGTGAATGCCGCTCGCGTCGATCGTCGGGACATAGCGCATTCGGAGTATGAGCACCTTTGGCTTTTTGGCGATAATGCGGATCGATTCCTTAAACTGGCTGACCGCGCCAAAAAATAGTGAGCCGTAGATCTCAAAGACCTCGATGCCGCTGGGAATCTCGACCCGAGACATATCGCGCGTTTCGTGAACGCCCTCTTCATCGCGAAGGTTTTCGGTGATCAGATCAACGTGCGTCTGGGTCGACATCTTCTGAAGGAACAAGAATCCCGCGAGCAGAATGCCGACCTGTATCGCCATCGTCAGATCGATAAACAGTGTCAGCAAAAACGTCGCCATCAATACGGCGAGATCGCCTCTCGGGCTTTTGAGCAAGTGAACGAACTGACGCCACTCGCTCATATTATAAGCGACCACGATCAACACCGCCGCTAATGTCGCCATCGGGATCATCGCCGCCCATTTGCCGACTAACAGCAGTACAAGCAGAAGAAATACACAGTGAACGATTGCTGCGACCGGCGTCGTTCCGCCGCTTTTGATATTTGTAGCCGTTCGGGCGATCGCTCCCGTTGCGGGAATACCGCCGAATATGACAGATACAATATTACCGGCACCTTGAGCGACCAACTCCATATTCGAGCGATGCCGCGTGCCGGTCATACCGTCTGCGACAACTGCCGAGAGCAGTGATTCGAGAGCGGCGAGGATGGCGATCGTCAGTGCCGGCGAGAACATCTGTTGGACCAACTCCCACGTGACGACCGGCAGATGCGGAGTCGGCAGGGCACTCGGCACGCCGCCGAACCGCGAGGCAATAGTGTCGACCGGAAGACCTAAATAGTGAACGACCGCGGTAAGCACCAGGATCGCGATAAGTTGTCCGGGCACGCGGTGCGTGACGAACGGCCAGAGCAGGATTATAGCAAGCGATGCCGCTCCTACTGCGATCGTGTACGGGTCGACAGTGCCTATATTCTGAAAATACGCGATCCATTTAGAAACGAAATCCGCCGGCACCTTGTCGATCTTGAGACCGAGAAAGTCGCTCAACTGCGACGAGAAAATAATTATAGCGATCGCCGACGTAAAGCCGACGACGACCGGATACGGTACAAACTTGAGGAATGCCCCCATTCGGGCAAGACCCATTATTATCAGTATAACGCCGGCGATCAGCGTGGCGACGACGAGGCCGTCGTAGCCGTATTTCTGAACAATGCCGTAAATTATTACGATGAACGCACCTGTCGGTCCGCTGATCTGTGCCCGTGAACCGCCAAGTACAGCGATCACAAAACCCGCGAATATCGCTGTGTAGAGTCCTTGCTCGGGCTTCACGCCCGATGCAATGGCAAAAGCAATCGCTAGTGGTAGAGCCACAACGCCGACCGTCAAACCACCCAGCAAGTCGCCCTGAAACTGCTTTCTAGTGTAGCCTTCGCGAAGGATAGAGAGCAGTTTGGGTTGGAGTTTGCGATGCATTGTTTCGTTAGACGAGGTGCGGGACTATTTTACCGGTTGGCTACTTTTATGCTCGCGATAGTAATCGCCAATAAAGTCTTTCATCCAGAATTGCCACCATCCAATGCCGAACTTTTTTGCTTCGGCGGTCGCTTGGTCGGCGGTCCAACCATCATTTGAGATGCGAAATGCGGCGATGACCGTTCCGGTACGGTCGGATCCACGTTTGCAGTGGACAAAAGTCGGTTGATTGCCTGCGAGGGCAATTTGTTTGAGGACGGCGTCGATCTTTTTGTCCCCCGGACGTAACCAGTTGCTCAGCGGAATATTGATAAATGTCAGGCCCGCGGCTTTCGCCCATAAGCTTTCGTTGGTTGCACGCTCGTCGCTATCGCGGAGGTCGATAACCGTCCGAATGCCCATCGACTTAAGCTGATCGATCCCTGCCTCTGTCGGTTGGCCGCCACGATAGAGCGTCTCGTTGACCTTGTATAGATTTGGAAGATCTTTGGATTTAAGATTCGACTGGCTGTAGGCAGACAGAGTAATTGCGAAGGACACTATCACGGCGAGCATTATGTGCTTCAATACGGCGTTCATAGTGCAATTATCGCTCCGATCTCGGCGGCCTTCAGTGTCCATTCCTCGCCGCTTTGCATATTCTTAAGTTTAACTTTCCGAGAACTTCGCTCTTCGTCGCCGATCATACATATAAAAGGGACACCGATCGCATCGGCATATTTGAACTGCTTGCCAAGTTTGTCGGCCTCGGGGTAAACCGTAACGCTAAGGCCTTGCTTCCTAAGTTGTCGAGCTAGCTTTAGCGAATCGGCGACCGAATCTTCGTCCCAGATCGTGACCATCACATCGGCGGCACGCGACGCGGCGATCTCAGCCGGAAACATTCCTTTTTCCTCCATCACGACAAGGATGCGCTCGAGCCCGAGCGAAAAGCCGCACGCAGGGATCTGCTCTTTGCCGAACATTCCGATCAGCCCGTCATATCGGCCGCCGCCGCCGAGACTGCCGGCGAGGTCGGGTACGGTGATCTCCATTATCGCTCCGGTGTAGTAAGAAAGGCCGCGGGCAAGGCTCGGATCGATGACGATGGGAGCCTTTTCGGCATATTTGAGAATCAGTCCGACCTCGGTAAGCAACTCGTTACTGACAATATTTATAAGGTTGGCGACGATCGTGCGGTTGATATCGTGCTCCTGATTGAGGATCTCCGTCGTCTTTTCAAATATCCCGATCAGCATTTCTGAGGCGCTGTCTGAAATTCCGCGATCCAATAGCTCTTTGGCAACGCCTTCGGTGCCGATCTTGTCGAGCTTATCGATCGCGACTAGAGCGTCCGTGTGTAATTCGGCTGGTACGCCCGCTGTGTCTAAAATATCGGTCAGCACCTGGCGATGATTAAGCCTGATTGTGAAATCTTCGAATCCGAGTCGAGTGAGAATATCACTAACGGCAGATAAAATCTCGCCTTCGACGACCATCGATGCCGAACCGATCGCGTCAACGTCACACTGGTAAAACTCCCGAAATCGCCCACGTGCCGGACGGTCGGCACGCCACACAGGCTGTATCTGATAGCGTTTGAAAAATTTCGGCAAATCGTTTTTATTGTTAGCTACGACGCGAGCCAGCGGAACAGTCAGGTCGTAACGCAGGGCGAGGTCCGCCAGTCCGGCTTCGCCGCCGGCAATATCGAGCTTTTCGCCGCGCTTGAGTATCTTAAATACGAGTTGATTGCCCTCCTCGCCATACTTGCCCATTAGCGTTTCGATATTTTCGATCGACGGCGTTTCGAGCGGCTCAAATCCGTAGGATTCGTAAACTTCTCGGATGATTCCGATTACGTAATTGCGTTTTCTAACGTCCGACGGCAGAAAATCGCGCATTCCGCGGGCTGGTTTGGTACTTGCCATTTGATTATTTTACCGCACAGATGCTTAGACGCGGAGAGTAGAATTGGGAAATAGTCGCAATTAAACGCGGATGACTCACAAAAACAAGTACTGAGGGTTTCTAAGTCTACGCTGATCGGCAATTCTCTACGGGAGATTATTTCTATTAGCTTTATTTGTAATGCTCTTTGAGTTCCACGTAATTTCGCCACGATCGATCGAGGAATCCGATTTCGTCGGGCGTAAGTTCGCGTTTTACGCGGGCGGGCGAGCCGATAACAAGGGAATTGGGCGGTATTTGAGTGCCCGGGGTCAGTAAGGATCCGGCACCGACCAGAGAATTGGCACCGACGCGAACGCCGTCCATTAGAATCGCTCCGATGCCGATCAGGCAGCCACTCTCTATGTGGCAGCCGTGCAGAGTGACGCGATGGCCGATCGTTACCTCGTCCTCGACGATGGTGCAGTGCGTTTTCGAACTGACGTGGATCATCGTCATATCCTGTACGTTCGTCCGGGCACCGATGCGGATGTAATTTACATCACCGCGGATGACCGAACCAAACCAAACGCTTGAATCTTCGCCGATCTCCACATCGCCGATGACGATCGCGTCGGGTGTTATGTGTGCGGACCCGTGGATCTTAGGATACGTATCATTGAATCCGTATATCATCGGCCCAGTTTCCTCCGCAACATTCCGAACGCCTGCTCGAGTTCGGCTACACGCAGCAACTTGGCCGCAATGACGAATGCGATGCCACCAAGCCCGATCGGGATAAACGCCTCGGCGAGCTTGATCGAGAACGTCCCTGTTCCGTACCGATCAAAGATGAAATGGTAGCTGAAGTAGCAGACTACCGACAGCACCGTCGAAGCCGCCGCGATCTTGAGGAACGAAGTGAAAATATGGCGGCCATTGAGACGCTGGATCCGCTTTCGCATCAGCAGGGCGAGGGCGAAGAAGTTAACAAGAGCGACGATCGACGTCGCAAGGGCCACGCCGACGTGGCCGTAACCGTGCGGAGTTTCCGGCGTCACGCCGTAATGCGAGAACCACTCGCGCAAGATGTAGCCGCCGAAGAAGTTCACTGCGATGGATGCTATAGCGATCATCATCGGCGTTTTTGCATCGTTGAGGGCATAGAAAGCGGGCGAGAGGATCTTGATTGCTGCGTAACCCGTCAGGCCGATCGCATAGCCCGCAAGTGCGTACGCGGTCATCGGAGTGCTGAGAGGTTTGAAAGCGCCCCGCTCGTAAATGAGTCTTATGATCGGCTCGCCAAGCACGATTAGACCGCACGCCGATGGTAGCGTCATTAGGAATACGAGGTTTAGCGACGAAGAAATCGTATCACGAAGGTCCTTAGTTCTTCCTTCGCTCGCAAGACGCGACATCACCGGAATCGCCGCCGTTCCCACAGCTACGCCAAAAAGGCCGATTGGGAATTGCATTAGCCGAAATGCGTAGTTCAGCCATCCCTGAGCACCGTCGATGCCAGATACAAGTGACGTATTGATCATCACGTTGATCTGGACCGCAGACGTGCCGATGATAGCCGGCCCCATCAGCATTGCGACTCTGCGGAGACCTTCGTCCGCAAAGCTCATTACAGGCGAGAACCGGAACCCGATCTTCAGCAATGACGGTATCTGCATCGCCAATTGAGCTCCGCCGCCGATAAGCGTACCGATCGACATACCGATGATGGCCCACTGCGAAGCGTTATCCGGTATCGCCAATCGATCTCCCGACGGTGCCCATCCGCCGCCGCTCAACCAGTAGGCAAATAGGAGACCAAAGATGATCGAGACAACGTTGAAAACGGTCGACGCGGACGCAGGAATGCCGAAGATGCCTTTTGTGTTCAGCACTCCCATCGCAACGGCCGCTAGCGCGACCAGCAGAATGAAAGGGAACATTATTTGTGTCATCGTCGTCGCGAGTGCCGCTTTCTCAGGTGAGAAGCCGCTGGCAATCAATCCAACGAACTGTCGCGAAAATATCACTCCCACAATACAGATGACGCTAAGTATGACGGCGAGCAGATTGAAGACTATGCTCGCAAGCCGCCATGCTTCTGCTTCGCTCTTATTAATCTGATAGTCGGTAAAAACCTTGACGAATGCGACCGACAGCGCACCTTCCGCGAATAGGTCGCGGAGCACATTTGGGATCCGGAACGCAACAACATAAGCGTCCATCAGAAATCCGGCACCGAAATACCGAGCGAAGATCATCTCCCGAATCAGCCCCAAAACGCGTGAAAACATCACGGCAATAGACACGATCCCGGCGGAACGGGCAACGCTCGTCTGACGGGTCGACGGTGCAGTGCCGCTGTCTACAGTGTTTATAGTAGGTTCGGCGAGTTCCTCAGGGGATTCATCCGATTGAACTTGTTGGATCTCGTTCATTGTTCAGATTGGGATTATCGCACGCACCCGGAAAATAAAAAAGGAAGCACGCACGTACTTCCTATCACAAATTCGTATCTAAAATATTGGGCAGTCGATAAATTGGCTTAGTTGTTTGAATTCCTGCCTGATGGGTAACTGAAACGCGTTCGGGCAATTCGGCTGTCGAGCGAGACCGGTGAGTACGCGATCGATACGGGACCGCCGAATTGACCTTGGACCAGGGAAACAAAACTGTTCTGAAATGCACGGAAACGGGCGACACTGCCGCGTTGGTTGAAGATCACAAAAAGGAACTTACCGTTGCGGGTGTTAAGTTCGCCTGCCAGCGTACTGGCTCCACCATCGGTGTTGCCAAGCGTCCCGGTCTTTCCAATAACACTGCCGGTTGCAAAATCAGAGGCAAAGCGATTGGCAAGCGTGCCTTTATCGATACCCGCTACCGGCATAATATCGGCAAACGTCATCGAGTACCTTGCCAGATCTTCCCTTAAAACTCGTAGCAGTCGCATCATTGCATTCGGAGTTACGCGATTATAACCTAGCCCGCTCGACGTCTGAAGTGAAAACTCGATCGGCTGGATACCTGCGTTTAGTTGGACGATCCGCGCCACGGCATACGCTCCGCCCAACATATCGCCGAGGCGTTCGGCCAAAAAATTATTTGAATAACAGAGCGTGACCTTCAGGATTTCACGCATCGGAGCGGATTCGTGGGTAAACAGCAGACTCAGGCTACTCGGGATCGGCTGGACGTAATATCCTCCGGTAAATGAAACGCCCGGTGTCCCGGAAACCTCGCCGAAACGTCCGGAATTTGAAAGGAAATTGAGCCAAACTCTTGTTGCCGCTGCCGAACGCCTACCGGCATCCATTGTTGCAAACATCGCTTCCGCCGACTTCAGCGACGAGCCCGAAAAATTCATTGCAAAATTATCCGTCGCGATCAGGTCGCCTTTAATCGTGCGAATACCGAGCCGATTCAATTCATTGGCGATCGCTACCGCGTGTTCAAATCCAAACATAGGGTCGCGGCCTGAAACGTACAGATTGCCGTTAAGCGTACCCGTCGAAAGGTCGATCGTTCCATCCGTGTAAACGCTGGTCATAAACCGAAAATCGGGGCCGAATGTTTTGAGAACGGCATACGCCGTCGCTATCTTAACGTTTGAAGCCGGATTGAATACAGATGTCGAGTTGTTTTCGACGACGACATTTCCGTCCATCGATTCGATCAGGATTCCCGAATATCCCGGTACTGACACTTCAGCCAAGGCCGGGAATTTGGTTCGCATTCCGCCGGAAACGGCCGTCGAACTTCCTGTGCGCTGGACATACGGTGTGGCGGCAGGCGTCGGCGTCGGTTCACGATAGATCTTGATATCCTGAAGCAGTGGCTGAGTTTGTCCAATAACAGCAAACGCAGACGAAATAATCACGATCAGCAGACTAAAATGCTTATTAAACTGTCTAAGGTTCTTTGTCATTGATTAAATTTTGCAACGGCAATTGCTAGGCAGGTTGACCCAACGACTATATTAACACAATTCCTGAAACCATTACATCGGAGTCTCGCCCGCCACTAAGGACGCCCAAATGGCAACCGATATTTAGATTCAGCAACGCAGCGAAATGGATGCATTCAAAACACTGGCTTATACATACCATCCAAAATTGTTATACAACAAATCGACGGTAATTAAAACACTTTTTTTAGGGAATCCGAGCTACTGGAGTTGTTGGAGGTGAGCGACATCGCCGAATCGTCGATCGGCCTGACCGATAACCGACTCGGTCTTAAGGTATGAGCATAGGTCAATGAAGGTCATCGGGGCAGCAAACAAAAAGCCTTGACCGAATTCGCAACCGAGCGAGCGTAGCGTCGATAGTTGAGCCTCGGTCTCGATGCCCTCGGCAACCACCTGCAGGTCGAGTGTTTTGGCAAGCGATACGATCGCACGCACTATTTCGTCGTTTCCTCCGCTGTCGTTGATCATACTGACGAATGATCTATCGATCTTAAGCGTCGTTATTGGGAGTTTCATCAGATAGCTGAGATTTGAGTATCCGGTACCAAAATCATCGATATGTATGTCGATGCCGCTATCGCGCAACTGCTTGAGCATCTCGATCGCCCTTGCTTGATGTTCCACAAATACAGACTCGGTGATCTCAAATTTCAAAAGGTGAGGTGAAAACGAATTTTCGTCCAGGATGCGCTCGATGTTCCTTACCAGCGAGGTCTGGGCAAACTGCTTACACGAAAGATTGACACTCAATTTGGGTTTTCGGCCGTCGGGCATCGCGTCCTGGATTGTGCGAATTTCGCGGCACGAGACCTGAAGCACGTATTCGCACAAGCGGTCGATCATACCGATCTCTTCGGCAACCGGAATGAATTTACTGGGAGAAATATGACCAAGTTCCGGGTGATTCCACCTGGCCAGAGACTCAAATCCCTCGATCGTGTCGGTTTCAAGTGAATAGATCGGCTGATAAACCACAGATAACTCAGACCGCTCGATCGCACGGCGAAGATCGGTCTCGATCCGAAGCGTCTCGCGTGCGGCCCTGAACATCTTCTCGTCAAACACCTCGTGTCGTGCCTTACCGGCTCGCTTGGCCTGATACATTGCCGTATCGGCGTCGCGCATAATGTCTTCGGATGTAAGGTGGTTGCCGGACGCGTGTAGAATGCCGATACTTGCCGAACTATAGACCTCATTCCCGTTCAACCCGAAAGGAATATTGAACTTTGCCTGAATCCTTTCTGCGATCCGCGTGACCTCTTCGTCGATATGAGAGCCTTCGACGAGGATCGTAAATTCGTCTCCGCCGAGTCGGGCAACGAGATCGGACGGCCGGAGACATTCGCGTAGCCGCTCAGATATACCTACTAATAATAGATCGCCGGCGAGATGGCCGAGACTATCGTTGACGTACTTGAATCGGTCCAGATCGATGAAAAGGATGCTGACCTTATAGTCCGGCGACATTTTGCGTCGCTCAAGAGCCGAAGTCAGCCGAGCCATAAACAGTGGCCGATTCGGAAGGCCGGTCAGGGCATCGTGCGTTGCCTCGTGCTGCAATTTTTCTTCGGCGACCTTCTTGTCGGTGATATCCTGGATCTGAAAGATAAGTCTCTGATTTGCCACGCTACCATCGCCGGCGGTCGACACACTCCAGGAGGCCCATACGATATCGCCATTTTTGTGCAGATACCGGTGCTCCAACTGGCAGTTGGCGATCTTACCGGATATTAGTTCGTGCAATTTGACGAGTGTCGGCCCGAGGTCTTCCGTAACGACCATCGATTGAAAATCGACCTTTAGAAACTCTTCTTCGGAAAAACCGAGAATATCTGTGAGAGCACGATTT
This sequence comes from Chloracidobacterium sp., assembly GCA_016720705.1. Lineage (NCBI taxonomy): Bacteria > Pseudomonadati > Acidobacteriota > Blastocatellia > Chloracidobacteriales > Chloracidobacteriaceae > Chloracidobacterium > Chloracidobacterium sp. Next base: position 177,134 of record JADKKB010000005.1, read on the forward strand.
ACCTTTAGCCATTGTCCGGTAGCACTCACAAGAGCGATTCCGATCGGGGCATAGTTAAATGCGCTTCGAAACCGTTCTTCGGATTCACGCAGAGCATCAGATTGCGATTCCATCACCTTGGCGTATTGTTCCGCCTGTTCGGCGTGCTGGATCGATATCTCGACGTTCTTCATATACATTCTGTACGACAGAAATACGAAGTACATCACCGGGAATGTCGCAAAGATGACACCCACTCCGGCCGTATCTGCAATCTGGATCAAAATTCCGGCTCCGGCGGCACCAATAAAATATGAGAAAAATGTCCAAACATATTTGGACTTCCAGGTTTCCCAAACCGGTAAATTACTCTTGATCGCGTCGTAGACCGTCGCGATCGATGTGTTGGCGACAAATTGTGTGAGGGCAATAACGGAGAGAGCGATCACAAAATTTGCGTGGTTCCCGATCTGACCGTGTAGCGTGTCTACGTGATAGAGCGAAAAAGCATTGAGCATTAGTACAACAAGCGATGTCGAGATCGCCATTGTTGCCGAGTTAAAAAATACCGTTTGCTTTTTATTGCAGAAACGCCAAGAGGAGGCAAACGCCTCAAGTGCGGCGAGAATTATCGCAAATTCGCCGCCATAGAGTAGGAGCGTTAGGAAAATAAATGTGTCAGAAACGGCGATGTGAGATTTGAAACGCGGTATCGGGATAGTGATCCGCGAACCGAGCGCCACGGTCAGCCCAGCAAGCAACACAAGGTAACTATCTATCCGAGCGACCGGCATCAGAATAACTGCCGCCAGCAGGCAAGCCGCACCGATGATGATCACCGCCGCAATGTACCACGCTGTTATTTTCTTGCTTGTCATCTAGAAATGTCGGATATAAACAGCTGCAATTATTCTTTTGATGGGCAAAATGCGATGTCGATCAGTGAAATGTGTGATGCGGTTGGAAGGTCAGGGATAAAAAGCAAAAGCTGGATTCGAAATTCGAACCCAGCTTATTATGCACTAATTAAACATTGTTGTCCACGATTATTAATCAGACGAATAATGTTACGCACCTGTCTGCCGCCCGATATCCGGCTTTCTGAAAGCTCTTGTGAGCACCGGCAAACTCGACGTTGCTGAGCATACAGATATGTTCTGCGCGGTTGAGTAATTTGACTGTCAATTCGGACAGGCATTCCGAACCCATTCCTTGTCCGCGAAACTCGGGAGCGACCCAGATACCTTCGAGATAGATGGCCTCAGGCGTCTCTGCGATTATGTCCGCCTTGAACGCCAGTTTCCCATCGATCTTGACACTGAAAACACGACCCATTTCGATTCGGCGTAAGACACGCTTGAGGAATCCCTCGCGGTCCCGTGCCATCGGATCGACTCCGCACTCGATGAACGCGACCTCGGCCTGAGCTTCAGCAAGTTCGACAAGGTCGGCCTTGTCCGCGGTCCGCACGTCCCATTCGCAGTTTTGGACTGCAAGCGGAAATGCGGCTTCAAAGAGAACCTCTTCGCAACGTAGCCGCGGAGCAGCGGCGGTCGTGTTGTAGTGATCCCAAAATCGTTCGGCGGCGTCACCGGACGACATTATCAAATGTATCGGCCGTTCAGAGGTGCGGGCGGTAAATGCCAGTGCCTCGATAGCCATTTCAGTTCGAGCCTCGAACAGTGTCGAGTGCCCGATCAGTGCAACTCCCTCTAGTCTTCCTGCTTCATTCCTGTATCCGTAGAATGTTCCACGGTTCAGTTCGTTGTCAAAACCGTTGTCGTGAATGAAGCTCGTCATTACGACCGTGTGTACCGGGCGTTCTGCCAGGAACGCCAAGGTCTCGGTCCGTAATGATTCATCGATGTTGAAGACCCGCGAGAGGTCGGGCACAATGCCCATTGTTCTCGTTGGTGCTGCGGCGTGAGCAGTCTTCATATGTAATTGGCTTAGCATGGATAATCTCCTTAGATCTTAGTGTTAATGTTTTGGTGATCTGCGCTTACATCGAGGGCGTAGGATCGCCAAGTAATACGCTGTCACCAATCAACACTCCATCACCAATCAAAACGCCGTCGCCGACGAGCACGCCGTCACCGACCAAGACACCATCGCCGACGAGCACGCCGTCACCGACCAAGACACCATCACCAACGAGCACACCGTCGCCGACCAAGACACCGTCACCGACGAGCACACCGTCACCGATTAAGACACCGTCACCGACTAACACGCCGTATGACATCCATATCGATCCGGCACCTAAAGAACCGCCGTTACTCGTGGTGACGTTTCGGTTAACGCCTAACCCAGCGGTAAAGTGAGTGGCCGTATTGAGCGTAAAGTTGCCGTTACCAAACGTGACGCCATCATTCACGATATTCTCGCGTTTGTAGGCGGCCTGGAATTTGGAAACGAGGTTCGCCCCGGTGATAATATTATGATTACCGGTTATCACCTGAGCCCATTGAAACGTATTGCCGCCGATCGTCGTCGAAGTGGTCGGCATCGTCCAACCCTGTGCGACGGTCGACGAACCGTTTGCCGCGTTCTGAAAATCGATGTCCGTGCGGAGCGATCGTGCGAGTCGCACCGCGCCCTCGATATTCAATGCCCCAGCACCCTGTTCAAAGGTATTGGCACCTGAGATCGGGCGGGCTGAATATTGCATTATCATCTTGATCATACCCGGCGTTAAATTCGGGTTGACCTGCAGCAGAAGTGCGGCGGCACCGGCGACCACCGGAGCAGACATCGATGTTCCGCTCATATACATCATCGAATCATTATTATTGGTCGCGTCGAGCGAAAGCGTCGGGCTCAAGAGGGCCAGCCGATTATTAGCGGATTTATACGATATAAGTCGGTTGCCCGGAGCAACGATATCCGGCTTGATGTTATTGTCGAACACCTTCCATCCCGTTGAGGTGGTCAGGAAACTGCGTGTCGGGCCGCGCGAACTAAACGTGGCGATCGAATCGTCAGCGGTCGTCGCGGTGCCCATTGAGTTGGTTGAGCCAACGGTCAGAGCATAAGGGCTAATTCCGGGCGAGTGGATGCGGCCATAGGTCTTGGCTCCGGTTGCGGTTTTGCCGAGGTTGCCGGCGGCTACTACAACTACGATCCCGGCCTGAACCAACTCCTTGACCTTGACGCAGATCGGATCATTTCGATACGAATCCACGGCAGTCGTGCCGAGGCTAAGATTCGCGACCTTGATGTTGTACTGCACTCGGTTTTGGAGGATCCAATTCAAGCCATTGAGGAGCCAGGACGAAGTGCCTTCGCCCAGATCATTTAGTACCTTGACGCTAATGACCTTGGCGTTTTTGGCAACACCGCGATATGCACCGCTACTCTGTGTGGAGTCGCCGACGGCGAGTCCCGCGACGTGCGATCCGTGCCCGTATCCGTCCGTGGTCGCGGTGAGCGTGCCGCTTGTGAAATTAACATTTGCCACGATCCGTGACGCTCCGGCACCATTCTTAAATCCATTGTGCGTGGAGGCGATCCCTGAGTCGACCACGGCAACACCGATGTCCGAGCCGTCAAGCGTATATGCAGATCGTCCATTGAGGGCGGCCTGAGAGCGAATCATGTCCGCGCCGATTGATTCTTCGACGTGGCCGGTCACCGTCGTCGGGCGATCAGGGGATATAAAGTTGATCAGTCCGCTCTTCGAAAGTGATTCGAGCGAAGACAACGGCAGATTTACGACCATCGTTTCGGTGTTGCCGATTCGGTCGGTAACGTGAGCTTCACCCGATTTGAGCAATGAACGGAGTGCTGCATTGTCGGCGTCCTTAGCCTGTATGATCACATCTACGCGGGTCTTTCCGCTCGGATCATTGGCCATCATCTCACGCAGTTCTGATGAGATATTGTCACCTGCAAAGCCGTCGCCCTTCAGGATATTGGCATCCTGATTCGAAGCCTGGCCAGAAATAATGATCCCGTCCAATGTGATTGGCTGAAAAACAGCCGCAAAGGCCTCGGAGCGTTCGATCTTATCCGTGTAACTTTCCCGGGTCGATCCGCCGATGATCGCGAGTTTGCCTGAGCTAATCGCTCCGAGCAACTGCTCGCCGACCGCCTGCGACTCAAGAAGGTTTGCGATCTCATTTACATAAAGGACCGAACCCTTTTGCGATGCCGTCACCTCATTGAGGATCGTGCCGATCAGATCGACAACCTCGGCGTCGGACTTTGCATTCGAATATAGTGTCGCGACCTCTAGCTTGACGATCGAAATTCCCTTCAGGCTGTCAGGCACATTTCCTGTAGCGATCCTGCGAGCGGTTTCTTCAACCACCGCGTCCTGATTCTCGCCGGTGCTATCAACGATGACCGGCTGACGAATTCCACCTTCGGCTAACACCTTGATGAGACGTGCGGTCTCGTTTTCAAAGTTTAGGTTCTCACGCAATCTACCTTGACGGCCTAGCTGCGTAAGATCGGTGGTGTATTTCGTCGTTGCCGAAGCATTTATCACCGATTGCGGTGTAAGTGCGGCAAACGCTGAAATAGCGTTGGTTAAGACGATCGACAATACGAGTATCAGCGAAACCGCTGCTCTTATCGTCGATCTATTGGTGTTGGACAAACTCATCATTTTGCTCCTCAGGATCCGTGTTCCCTTTCTTGTACACAAAGAAATATGGCAATTGTTGCCACACTTCTATGTCAAGAAGTATGCCAGACACGTAAGTGTGGTAAATACAGTGGTTAGCCGTTTGGGGTGTCTGGCTTCAGTCGAAATATCCTTCAGTCTGACCGAGCCAGTCCGTCATAGTGACCGATTTTGGCGCAAAAAAAACTACCCGATAACTCAGTTATCGGGTAGTTTTTGTTTCTATGTGCCAAGCACAACGATCCAACGTTTCTAGATCAGATATTCAGGATATCGACAAGTTCCTGGACGGCGGCGGCACTCTTGTGGAGAGCGGTGCGTTCATCGTTGGTGAGCGATATCTCGATGATCTGCTCGATACCGTTTTTGCCGAGTTTGACCGGCACGCCGACAAAGAGATTGCTGACGCCGTACTCGCCTTCGAGAAAGACGGCACAGGGCAGGATCTTCTTTTTGTCCTTGAGGATCGCCTCGGTCATCTCGACGGCACCTAAGCTTGGCGCGTAGTATGCCGAACCGGTCTTGAGCAATCCGACGATCTCTGCACCGCCATTAGCGGTACGGGTGAGGATAGCGTCGAGCTTGTCTTTTGAGATCAACTCGGTGATCGGGATACCGGCAACCGTCGAGTAACGCGGCAGCGGTACCATCGTGTCGCCGTGACCTCCGAGTACAAAGCAGGTAACATTTTCGACCGACACGTCGAGTTCCTCAGCGACAAAGCAGCGCATACGGGCACTGTCGAGCACGCCCGCCATTCCCATCACGCGGTTTTTGGGGAATCCCGAGCGGCGAAATGCGACCTGCGCCATCGCGTCGAGCGGATTTGATACGACGATGATCACCGAATTAGGCGAGTACTTCGCGACTTGATCGGTGACCTGTCCGACGATGTCGGAGTTGGTTTTCAGAAGGTCGTCGCGGCTCATTCCGGGCTTGCGCGGTAGGCCGGCGGTGATGATCACAACGTCCGAATTTGCCGTTTCCTCATACGAATTAGCTCCGACGAGTTTGACGTCAAAACCGTCCATCGGAGCAGCCTGCGCCAGATCGAGGCATTTGCCCTGAGGCGTTCCCTCGACAATATCGACCAGGACGACATCCGCTAGTTCTTTGCTCGCGATCCAATGAGCAGCGGTTGCGCCGACGTTTCCAGCTCCGACAACAGTAACTTTATTTCTTCCAGCAGCCATTAGTTTCCTCTCTTTGAGATAGTTATCTCAATACGTGTGTTATTAAAAGATATATTCTATTATTCGTGGTAGGTTCCCGCAAATTCAGTGAGTCAATTATGAAGATCGAACGAATTCGAAATCTTTTGTCGTCCGTGCTTGTCGCGGCGATCGTTGTTTCCACGGCTATCGGACAGGCTTTGCCGAGTTCGTTTTCGGGCAAACGGGTCAAGCGGATCGTGGTGCGCAATGCGATGGTCGTTGACGGCAGTGGCAAACCGGCGGCCGGCCCGCTTGACATATATGTTGAGAATGACGTGATCAAGCGGATAGTCGGTTCGCCCGCAACGAGGCCGTCTGCGAGTAATGCGGACGAGCTGGTCATCGACGCGACGGGCAAATACGTTCTGCCGGGGCTGATCAATCTCCACGGCCACACGCAGGACGAGCGTGCCGGCGTTCCGATGCCGGTCGAGTATGTCACCAAGATGTGGCTCGCCTGCGGGATCACCACCGTGCGTGACGCTTGGGCAGATCCGAAAATTCTTGGCTATCGCGATCAGATCAACGCAGGGACTCTGGTAGGCCCGCGTCTGTTTCCATACGGCGGCTTTCCGGCGGCAGACCTCGATACTGCAGTTCAAGTGCGGCAGCGTGTTCGCGATCTAAAAGCCGCGGGCTATGACGGCATCAAACTGTACACAATGGACCGCGATCTGATGGCGGCGATGTTGGACGAAGCAAAAAAGCAGGGAATGCGGGTAATGCACCACGCCGGCGTTGAAGAGTCGAATGCGTGGGACGATATCAAGGGCGGCACGACCTCGATCGAGCATTGGTACGGCATTCCGGACGCAGCGATCGAATCGGGCAGACAAGACTTTCCCTCCACCTATAACTACAACAACGAAGTTGACCGCTTTCGCTACGCCGGGCGGCTTTGGCGTGAGGCAGACCCAGAAAAGCTGAGCAAAGTACTGGATGCAATGGTTGCGGCCAATGTCGCTTGGGACCCGACCCTTGTCATCTACGAAGCCTCGCGCGATCTGCAGCGGGCTCAGACGAATCCGGCATTTGCGGAATATCTGCATCCGGTTCTCGCAGATTATTTCCGGCCGAATCCAGCTAATCACGGCTCGTATTTCATTGGTTGGTCAACAACGGACGAGACGTTTTGGAAAGAAAACTATCGCATCTGGATGAAAGCCGTCTATGATTTTGAGAAAAAAGGCGGTCTGATCGGAACCGGCGAGGACGCAGGATTCATTTATCAAATGTACGGCTTTGGCCTGATACGCGAGCTCGAACTGCATCAGGAAGCCGGTTTTAGTCCGCTCAAGGTCATCCAGCACGCCACCAGTAACGGGGCGAAAATACTTGGAAAAGAAGATAGTCTCGGCCGCATTCGCGTCGGTTACAAAGCGGATCTGATCGTCGTAAACGGCAATCCGCTGGAGAATTTCAAGGTGCTCTATCCGAACGGCACTGACGAAGTCCGCGACGGTAAGGTGGTGCGGGGCGGCGGTATCGAATGGACTATCCGCGACGGTGTGCCTTTTCACGTTCCGACGCTCTCAAAGGAGATCAGGGAAATGGTGTTGAATGCGAGAAAAGGTCAGAACCGAGAGCAGTAGCGTCCGGGTTCTTTTTGTGCCGATAGAAAAAGCCCGACGCGCTCTCCCCTTCGCTGACGGGCTTCCTCAATATGGCCGAAGGATCTCGCCAACGGCCAATCTTTGCAAATGCTTAATAGTCCAGTACCGGGAGCGTTACGTCACGTTTGAGAACGATCTCAAACTCCTGATCCTTGCGTATCCCGACCGAGTTGCCTCGCCTGACAACTACTGCCCCGATGCCTGCTCCGGCACCGACGCCAGCACCGATCAATGCTCCGCGGCCGGAGCCGCTCACCGCTCCGATAACCGCCCCCGCCGCCGCACCGCCGAATATCGCCAATGCGCGGAAAGTATCGCTTGATCGAGCTGCAAGCTTGCTCACGAGTTCGGCGTCGATCGTGCGTTCGATGTCTTGCCCAAACCGAAGTGTCTGAAACGCCAGTTCGAGTCGACCGCCTTTACCGCCCGACGAGGCCGCTTTTACGCCCGTCACACGGCCCTCGACGGTGGTGCCGATCGGCACGACGACCACGTCACGGACGATGACCGGTTTAGCAATTGTCGCGAGAAACGTATCATTTACGCTCGACACCTGAGAGTTGATCTCAGCATCGAGCTTAAGTGTGATCCGCGTTCCCGCGGGTAATCGATAGATCGAATCGGCCTGTGCCGATACGGTCAAATAGCTTACAAATATCAAGAGCGTAAAAGCCGCTATGCGTTGAACCCACGATCTGAAGTTCATCTAAAGCTCCCGGGCTTCGCGGTGCGTGACGCCATTCCGCGAAGTACAAATGCAATGCTCGTGCCAGTGCATCGATCGACCTCAAAAAATAAAAAACACTTGTATTTGAAGTCCTAGAGTTACCGAAAGTTGTCCGACCGCGTCTGATTAACTAACGCAATCGTCTATATCTGCACGATATCAGTTGGTCAGGCTATTGGAGTATGGGGTGGCCGCCGCCCCTACTATGATCGGCGGTCGAGGCATATAGCGAACGATCGTTGTGGTACAGCACGAGATGTTCGCCCTCGTATCGGACGGCGTTTGCGACGCGGTCAAAGTCCTTTGTGTGCTCTGCGATCATAAACGCACACGGATTAAGAGCGACGACTATCCCGGCCGCGTAGATGTATCCACCCTTGTCATAGACGGTACCGCTATACTGTGCGGAACCAACCGCAATATCCGGCGAATAACCTCCGGCCGTGTCCTTTGTGCGGTCGGCCTTAGCGATATAGATCGTGTAGTCGCGGTAGTTTAGACGGCTGCGGTAGCGGTTTTTGCGGGCAACGGCAAAAAGGTCGCTGAGGCCCCGATCGATCGCTCCCAACATCTCGGCCGACGGTGTTTTCAGTGCGTAAACTCGTGCACCGTTGGGAGTTCGGGTCGCGATCGTAAATTGATCGCCCGAGATCCGTTGTGCTTCGTTAAGGACTGTGCGATTTTGAGCGTCGGCGATCTGGACCATTCCGACGGCCAAAACCAAGAACGACATACTCGCGGAGATCCAATACTTTAGTTTCATAATCTTCACCCAACACAAATGTTGCAATCGCCGTACCGAAAAGCGGGACGCAGGGAAAATGTCCCGGCGTCCCGCTATTTCCGTCGTTAAAAAAATGGTACTGGGGACGGGAATCGAACCCGTACGTCCCTAAGGACACAGGATTTTAAGTCCTGGGCGTCTACCAATTCCGCCACCCCAGCACGAGTGAAAGATTAACATTCCTAAGCCAAGGTATCAAAAAAGGCATTTAACAAATCGTTCCCACATTCGCCGGTACTATCGAAAATCGGCAGAGTCGTCCGTCCGGGCGTGATCGATCCGCTACGTTTGTCCCAAATTAGGTCAATTTAATTTGAAACAGTCGGCTTACATATTCTGTAATGCTAAGCCGTGTGATCTCTATTATTTACGGGCGGAAAGTGTCCCTAATTAATTTCGAGTTATTGGCGAATTTGGGACAGGCTAAATGCTCTGAATAAATAAGTTAACCACCCAAAGTGTCCCTAATTAATTTCCTTCCCCTCAGGTTTATTACAAAATGTGTTCGGAAATGCCGTAACACGTGCGTTTGTAGCGTTTAGCGAGATCGTGCTGTTTCACAATACAATTCCCGGTATCCGAGTATTGCTATCCATCTGAATTGGGACAATCTTTGTTCTGCATTCAGTAATTCTCAAACGAACATTGTGAAATGTAACGGCCTTGGCCGTGCCAAAATTCGTGCCATAAATCGTGCCATTTTTGCACATGCGGGACGCTTGTAACCCATTGGTAGCAGGGCATTTGCAGCCACAAATCGTGCCATTTTTACGTTGTGCAAGTAACACCGCTTCAAAAATGGCACGGCTGTTTTCCGCTAAACCTGCCGTTTTTCTGTCGGTCAGAAACAGCGACTGTTGCTATTCCGTACTCGACATTCGTTATTCGCCATTTCTCCCGAGTACTCACGTGGTGCTGGTGCCCGAACGGGCGTTGCATCAGTCTTTAGTTTTCAAAGATCTGTTGATTAGTTAAATTATATCATAAATTGCAGGGATACAGTAATGTCGCATAGATGCAACGCCCGTCACGAAAGATCAGCTATGGTCTGAAAAACTCCTCTCCTTACAAAGGAGAGGTGGCATCCCGATGCTTTCTATCGGGATGACGGAGTGGTTCTCAAGCGTCGAACGGGAATTCAGCTTGGTTGACGCCCTGAGTCTGGTGCACGGTGAATCTTTATTACCGTGAGAGAACCACCCCGTCAGCGGCCAAAAGACGGCCACTGCCACCCCTCCTTGGTAAGGAGGGGAATCTGATAAATCCCACGGACGGCGTACAGGCCAAAAGACATCACGCTTTCGCTCGATCGCATCGAAGTAGAAGGTCAATGTCCGGAGAAGTTTAATGAATGATCACAGTACCGAAGTCGTGACCCGCATCGCTGCATCGACACGGCAAGTACGCCGACCCGGATCGGTCAAACGGTCGAGCAGTATGGATTTGAAAGAGAATCGCAATATCGCATGCCTGACCCCGATTGCTTTTCGCGACTTGCCTGGGCTGCCTGCCCGAGCAGGTACCTTGCGAGCCGCGAACCTCGCTTGCTGATCGAACCGATCCGCCTCGTCTCGCCCGAGCTTTTCTCGAGCGGGTCGAGTCCTACAAATGCCACGACCTCTTCCTTACGGCGAAAGCGTCGAACATCGCCGAGCGTGTGAACAAGTGCCATGGCGTTGATCAGCCCGATGCCGGGATGCGTCATTAGCAATTGAGCACGCTCTTCCTTATTCGCCTCTTCCTCGAGCCTCGCCTCCACGGCCTTGATCTGGCGTGTCAGCTCGTCGCAAAGAACAAATCGAGAGCTGACCAGAAGCCGCTCGACCTGTGTCGTCTCAACCTCCTCGATCTTCTTTCTCGCCTTTACCGCCGGCAAACGGAACCGTGGCAAGCCCTTCGATCGTGCGAACGCCTGCAGCTGGTTAACCACCGATGTCCGCTTGCTCACCAAAGACTGACGATAGTTCAGCAGATCGAGCATCTCCCGGCTCTGCTCGCTCCTCGGCGTGATCGCCGGAAATGTCCCGCGCATCAAAAGATCCAGGATCGTCTCCGCATCCCTGTGGTCGTTCTTGTGCCTCGATAACGCTGCTCGACGGATCATCCTCGGATCTCCGATCTTGAGCGTCATTCCATTGTCAAAGAGCAACTTCTCAAACCACCACAGCGATCCCGTGGCCTCCGTTCCAATAACCGCGTCCTTTCCGCACTTGCGGTAAAACGCCTTTATCCCCGCCTTATCGCTATGAAGAAACCGCTTATATCTGATCTCTCCATCCGCTTCATCCACAAAAGCAAGCGTCTGCTCATATGGATGAAAGTCAACCCCAATGTATACTGCCATTGTTGATCTCGCGGGTTGTTATTCTTTTGTCAGAATTCGAGTTTACACAAAACTCGACTCCCGCGAGGTCAACACTTCATAGCATCAGACATGCGATAGTGCGATTCTCTGTTTGTACTTCTCCTGTACTTTCTTCCATGTGCTTTCGAACTCCGGATCGGTCTTGCATTTCTGTCTCGCGGCGTCGAATCGGCGGCCGGCGTTTGACTGGTGGAGGCCGACGATCCCGGACATCTCGGTGATGGTCGCACCTGATTCCTTGCCGATCAGGATGAACACCTCCTTTGCGGTAATGATACGCTTATTCTTGCCGGATCCGAAGAAATTCTCTCTCTCCATTTCGAATACCTGTTCGATCACGTTCAGCAACAGATCCGCATCAAAGGGCAACACGTCTCTGTGTTTGCCGGCCCATTTATCGGCTTCGCCCATTCGGTGGATCGTTTCATCGACGAACTCTTTAGAACCGACGATCTTAACGTCTGCGTAGAATGTCTCGATATCGTCATCGGGCTGGTTCATGGCGGCTGCCATAAATGCAGCGTAGCGTTCGTGGGCCTTTCGCTTATGCGGACCGAAACGCCGCAGCACCGGATCGACATCGATGACGCCATAAGGTTCGGTGCCAAGATACGCCCGGTGGCTGCTGAATTCGTACTCGTCGGGCGTTGGGACCATATTCGCCCGAACAGGATTCAGATGAATGTACCTTACCAACTTCGCGAGATACGGGTCAGACTGGCAAAGTATCGATTTGTGCCGCCCTTGAAATAGATGGCCGACCTTGTGGTAACGCTTGTTGTAATACTGACTATAGCCCGTCAGCACCCGCTGCATGATCCGACCGACCGTCTCCGAACGACGCTCGATCAGCAAATGTAGGTGATTGGTCATCAGGCAATAGGCATAAACATAAAACCCCAAATTCTGTTTCGCCTTTTCGATGAGCGAGATGAGTTTCAGGTGATCTTCTCGCGAATGAAAAATGTCCTGCCTGTCGTTACCACGCACGATCACATGATAAAGCCCGCCCTCGATCTCAACCCTAGGTCTCCTTGCCATTTGACAAGCACTCTACCACAATCGCACGAATCGCACAATCGCATGTCTGACCCCGTTCCCCCTCGAACAGCGGCACGACGACGCTCACCTACGATCTAAAAGCCGGCCGCCAACTGAAGCTCGCCGACCTGTTTAAGCCCAGTTCGAAATACCTCAACAAGATCGCCGAATATTCGCTAAACGACCTGAAAAACCGTAAAGATCCGGAAACCGGCGAGAATATGGGCATCGCGCAGGACATCTGGGAAGAAGGTGCCGCACCGACAGCGGACAACTACTCTAACTGGAACGTGACGAAAAAAGGTCTGCTGATCACCTTCCCGGCATATCAGGTCGCCGCCTACGCCTACGGCCCGCAGACCGTGATCGTCCCGTACTCAGCGTTAAAAGACATCGTCCGCCCCGATGGTGCGCTGCGAAAATCGGCGAAGTAAATTCCGGCACACGGCAAATAAGAAGGCGGCTGCGAAACAAATTCGCGGCCGCCTTTTTTGTTGATCGATAAGTGAAATACTAGGCACTCGCCGATGCCGCGTATGGCGGCAGGATCACTCTTGCAGCTTTTTCCTTTTTAGCACCGAGCGCCCAGTGGGCTTGCATCAGCGTGTGGATATCGCGGGTTCCCTCGTAAATGACCGCGGCCTTGCAGTTGCGCAGGTAGCGTTCGGCCGGATAGTCGTTCGTGTAGCCGTTGGCCCCATGGACCTCGATCGCCATCGAAGCGGCGGTCTCGCTGCGGATGGTCGCTTGCAATTTCGCGAGGCTCGCGGCACCGTTGACGAGTTATGTTACAGTGCCTAATATTATATTGGATCTTAACGTTTCCTTGACTCTTACTGCCTATGCAAAGCACACACATGTTATTAGTTGGTGGAATTCTCCTATTTGCAATTATATTGGCGGTGTTGATCTTTGTTCCAAAATGGCAGGCGGGTACCTTTACTGATTCGGAATCGAATAATGAACGAGTGATCAACCGCTTTACAAACTCCGAGCGGTTCCGAATGGAAGATGAGGCTCGCAAGACATTAGCTCAAATCATCGGAGGCATATTTGTGCTGATTGGCCTGATTGTAACGTTCAATGCATACCAGGTTAGCGTTCAAAAACAAGATTTGGATCGCGATGCACAAATGACCGATCGATTTTCTAAGGCGATCACACACTTGAGTGACGAAAAGCTCGTCGTACGAATTGGTGGTTTGTTTGAACTTGAAAGGATTGCGATTGATTCTCCAAAAGATGCCCCGACCACTAAACAACTCATTTATGCTTACCTACATAATAATTTTTCGAATTCGAAGTCTGATAGTAGCAAGCCAGCGAAAGCATCCGTTGTTCGGAAAAATTCAAATGGACTTTCAATTGAAAATTTTCAATCTCCATCTGAACTCCAGACAATTATCAACGTCATTCAATCGATATCCGATGATCTTGAAAGATTAGACATGAGATCTCTAGATCTTTCAGATAGGAATCTAGCGCGTGGCAAATATATATACGCGAATTTTTCAAATACAGATCTGACCGGGGCGATACTGTTTGCATCAGATTTTAAGGGCGCTGATTTTCGCAAGTCGAATCTTAGCCGCGCGTCGACCGACATTGCTGAACACGTCGAAATTGGTCGATCCCTTGTAACACTGATTACGCCTGAGGCGGCACGAGCAATATTTTCACAGGCGGACTTCGAAGATGCGAATCTTACCGACGCCGATTTAACCGCTTCGATTTGCAAAGGGGCCAAATTCCGAAATGCAATATTAAGATCGGCAATTTTATATAAGGTCGATTTATCAGATGCGGACTTTAGCAACTCAGACGCGACTGATTCAAATTTTGGGCAAGCCGATCTTTCGCGCGCAAGCTTTGTTCGCGCGAACTTGAAGGGAGCGGCGCTTGAAAGAGCAAAGCTCGACCTAGCAAATTTTTCCGATTGCGATTTAAGCGAGGTTACGGGACTAACTTACGATAATTTGAAGCTTGCGATCATTTCGGAAAGGACTATCCTACCGGCTCCATTTGAGCCAAATCGATCCGAACTTTTAGCGTTTTCCAAAGAAAATGCGAAATTGCTACATAATCAAGTTCTAAATGAAACACTTGGCAAATGATAACATCTAACTTCCACCATCGATTACGAGCACCGAGCAGGCGTTAATAGGAAAATTCAACGGAAGTGTTGGGGTCATCTATGAAGTAAGTACTCAAGTCAAGCGCACGGGTATTGTGGCATCTTTGGGATGCGGTTGGTGCGTTTGATTGGGTGACAAAAGAGAACAACCGGCGCCTCCGTTTTTAGTTAGATTCTTTTTAATCTTGAATCGCTGTTATTAGCGAATCCCATCATCTTTTCGTGCACAGCTTCGTTCGAGCGGCTGGCGACGGGGGAATCGGGGTCAGGCTGGGCGTTGGCACAATTGACCGCGTATTCCTTTGCAATGTTGCGAGTCTCGCACCGTGCTTACAAGCGTGCGATCTTAACTGCGTCACGACCGTTGGATTTTGAGATTTGGGTTTGGGCGAATAGACTTGGATGTAGATGATCGAAAGATACACATTACCCGAGATGGGAGCGATTTGGTCGCTCCAGAACAAGTTTCAAAAATGGCTCGACGTTGAGGTCGCAGTGTGCGAGGTGCACGCTGAGGACGGAACGATACCGGCGGAGGCTCTTGAGCAGATCAAAGCCAAGGCGGCGTTTACGGTCGAACGGATCAACGAGATCGAAAAGACGACAGACCACGACGTTATCGCCTTTACGACCAACCTCGCGGAGAACATCGGCCCGGCGTCGCGGTTCGTGCATTACGGACTGACGTCGAGCGACGTTGTGGATACGGCCAACGCTCTCTTACTGCGTGAGGCGTGCGATGTCCTTTTGCCGAAACTCGACGCTTTGCTCGATGTGCTGAAACGGCGTGCGTTTGAATTTAAGGAGACGCCGCAGATCGGCCGTACGCACGGCATACACGCCGAGCCGACTTCGTTCGGTCTGGTGTGGGCACTTTGGTACTCGGAAACGCAGCGAAATCGCGAACGGCTGTTAAAAGCAAAAGAGCAGATAGCTGTCGGCAAGATCAGCGGTGCTGTGGGTGCGTTCGCACATCTGGCACCGGACGTCGAGGAACGCGTTTGCGAGCGTCTGGGGCTAAAAGCGGCGGACGTTTCGACGCAGGTCATACAGCGCGACCGCTATGCCGAATATCTCTGCACGCTGGCGATAATCGCCTCGACGCTGGAAAAGATCGCTCTGCAAGTTCGTCACTGGCAGCGAACGGAGGTTCGCGAGGCTCAGGAGAAGTTCAAGGTTGGCCAGAAAGGCTCGTCGGCGATGCCGCACAAACGCAATCCTATCCTCTCTGAACGCATTTGCGGAATGGCACGGACGGTAAGGGCAAATTCGATCGTCGGCCTTGAGAACGTCGCCCTTTGGCACGAACGCGACATCTCGCATTCGTCCGCCGAGCGGATCGTATTGCCGGATTCCTCCGCTACACTCGATTACATTCTCGCCAAGACAACGAGCCTGCTCGACACGCTGGTCGTCTATCCTGAGAATATGCTCAAGAATCTCGATCTCACTCGCGGACTTGTGTTCAGCGGCCAGCTAATGCTCGCACTGACGCATAAGGGCGTAACGCGTGAAGATGCGTACGCTTGGACACAGCGAAATGCGATGAAGGTCTGGGACGAGGGCGGCGAATATGCGGCGTTGGTAAAAGAAGACGCGGACATCTCTTCGCACCTGTCGGTTGAAGAGATCGCCCGCGTCTTTGATCTGAAACACTATCTACGAAATGTAGATCGGGTATTCGAACGTGTTTTTGGTTAGTTTGACCATTTGTCCGCAAGGTTTCCGATAACCGGGATCTTGTAGACCTCGCCGTTATAGGCCTTGATGGCGGAGATGACCATAAATACAAACATAGCGATGCCGATAAGCATCAGTACCAGCCAGACCAATGTCGCCAGTAGAGATGTGATCGACGATTGCATCATCACCAACGCGATCGAGATCAAGTAGCCGGGAATGAATAGTACCAATGACGTCGCAAACAATGTGATCGACTGCATTGCATGAAATCGAGGTAGTTTGTTTTCCTTATCGGTTACCAAAACTATAATACTGTAGATGAGTCCGAGATAACATACGAGGTTAGCAACATAGCAGAGCATCGCTCCTATGTTGTTGTCCAATCCGAGTGCGGTTTTACCACCGGTGTTTTGCATAAAATTTTGTAATCTCCTTTGAAGGGTTTAGTTTTGAAACAATTGCCTGTTCGTAAAATTAGGTGAAATCTAACACAAGACGTTGATAAAGACAAGATTTTGCGTAACAATCTACAATTTATTTCGGAACGGATACAAGGTGTAACAAATGAAAGCAAAGGTTTATGTGACTCTAAAGCCCGGTGTGCTTGATCCACAGGGCAAAGCAATACATCATTCTGTCGAATCGCTCGGCTATCACGGCATTGCCGATATCCGCCAGGGCAAATACTTTGAGATCGCGATCGATCAAACGGTTTCCGAGGCCGAAGCACGCCAATCGGTCGAGCGGATCGCCGCCGACGTCCTGGCAAATCCGGTGATCGAAGATTATCGAGTGGAGATTGTCGGTGGGTAGCAGTTGGTGGTTCGTTGTTGGTTGTTCGTTGTTGGTCGAAGCGGACAATTTTACACTGACCTTTTAAGTCGTTCGTTTATGAGCAAAACGAATTTTGAAAATCTGAGAGTGTATGTTTTGTCCGAAGACCTTGCGGATCTGATCTGGGAGATTGCCTCAAAGTGGCCGCATTTTGATCGCGATACAGTCGGCAAGCAAATCGTCAGGTCTGCGGATAGCATCGGCGCGAATATTTCGGAAGGGACCGGCCGTTACGGAATTCAAGACAATAAGAGATTTGCGTATATTGCGCGAGGCTCGCTAAACGAAACCAAGCATTGGCTCAGGCGGGCTTACAAGCGAAATCTTTTGAGTGAAAACGAGGTCACAAGGCTAAAACCCATTTTGGACGAGCTTAGTCCGAAATTGAATGCCTATATAAAATCGATCAAGGCGGTTGGAGAGAAACAGCAACGAACAACCAACGACGATCAACCAACAAACCTATGAAATTCGGCGTAATAGTTTTTCCCGGTTCCAATTGTGACCACGATGCATATCACGTGGTGTCAAAGCACGTTGGCCAGCCGGTTGATTTTATTTGGCATAAGGAAACGGATCTCAGCGGTTTTGACGCCGTTATCGTGCCGGGCGGATTCTCATACGGGGATTATCTGCGATGCGGAGCACTTGCTAGGTTTTCGCCAGTGATGCAGGCCGTCAAGCAGTTTGCGGCTGAGGGCAAATTTGTATTTGGTATCTGCAACGGCTTTCAGATACTGTGCGAGGCCGGTTTGTTGCCGGGCGTGCTAATGCGTAATGCGGGATTACATTTTATTTGTAAACACATCGGCCTGAAACTCGAAAATCAAAATACGCCGTTTACGACCGAGGTCGACCCTCACAAGGTCCTGTCGATCCCGATCGCTCACGCCGAAGGCAATTACACCTGCGACGATGAGACGTATCGGTCGCTCGAAGAGAACGGCCAGATCGTCTTTAGATACTGCGACGAAGACGGCAATGCGACGCCCGAGTCGAATCCGAACGGTGCCCGCTCAAACATCGCCGGTATCTGCAATCTCGACCGCAACGTACTCGGTATGATGCCGCATCCCGAACGAGCTTGCGAAGAACTGCTCGGCTCCAACGACGGCCGCGAGATATTTCGCTCGTTGACCAAGTCGATAGCCGCGATCGAGGCTATGGCGTAGATCCGGAATTTGTCTTTGATGAAATATATAAGTAAAGGGCGGCCGAATGGCTGCCCTTTTTCGATGCGAAATAATGCGTGAACGGCAGCTAGACCGCAGCCGTCGAATTGCCCGAAACATTGACGGTCAAACCGCCCGTTTGAACCGACCATTCGAGGACTTCGGCACCGTCCTGCGCTAACAATGCTTGTTCGACATCGCCGCGTCGGCCCGGTTCGCAGTAAAAAGCGATACAACCGCCGCCGCCCGCACCGCACACCTTGGCGGCGATCGCGCCGTTCGCATACGCGGTTTCGATCAGATGGTCCATCTGCGGCGTTGTGATATTGGGCGAGAGCCGTTTGCGATTAGGAAACGCATTAGCGAGCGTGGTGCCGACAGCGTCCCAATCGCCCGCGAGCAACTGCGACCTCACATCACGCGAAGCGTCTCGGATGCCTTCGAATATCTCAAAGATCTCGGCGTCACCGTCAATATGGCGTTTGGTGATCTCCCAGTTGTTGGTGCCCGAATTTCGCGGTTGGCCGGTGTAACAAACGGCAATGCGGGCTTCGAGCTCGGCAATGTCAACGTCCAGAGCCTCACGCTCTATCCCGGCGGGGCTGAAATGGATGCTCGCTACGCCGCCGTATTGTGCCGAATAATAATCCTGATAGCCGGTCGGAACCTTGATGACCTGGCACTCGACCGCGGCAGCGATCGGGATGAAACGTTCGGGGGAATAGCGATCGCCGACGAGCTTATTCAATGCGCCGATACAGGCAATATTCAGCGTTGATGAACCCGCGAGACCCGCACCGGCGGGGGCTTCGGATTCGGTAGTCATATGAAATCCGGTCTCGGGTCTGAAGAAATAAACTAGCTTTGAAAGTAGCTCGAGCCGCGGTTCATTTTTGAGGCTGTCGATCTCGCCGACGGTCGTTTCGAGCCGCGAATGCTGATCGATCGACTCCAAAATTATCCGGTCGTCATCACGCGTTTCGATGCGGCACTTGGCCATCAGGCTGACGGCAAAATTCACGGTAGCCGCACCCTCGTGAAACAGAAAAAGGGGCGGAATGTCGATGGTACCGCCGGCCAGGTCGACCCTGGTCGGAGCTGAAGATTCGATGATCATATTCAATAGTTTACTGGCAGCGGTTCAAGTTTTGTCGTCGTCGCGCCTTTTTTTCGCCCCGCCGTCCTGCTTTAACCCTTCGTCCGACTCTTCGCGGTTCATGTCGCGCGTAAGGTGCAATCTCTCGCTCAGATCGTGAAACTTCTCCTGTGCGACCTCCTCGACCGCAAGGAGCTTTTCTTCGATCTTCTGGATCGTTTCGGCACTCGCGTCCTCGACCTTTTCCGAAAGCCAGTATCGCTCGATCACGTAAAAAACAATGACCAGAACCAAAGCGATAAAGAAAAGGGCGATACCGATCTTTTTGTAGTCGCCGATGATCGAGGTGATCGCACCGCTAAAGAAATAACCCACGCCGGCAAGCAGTGTAACCCATGTCAGACAGCTTATCGCACTTAGGCCCAGAAATCGCCAAAACGGCATCTTACCGACGCCATAAAAGACGCACATTGCGACTCGGATTCCATATATATACTTAGAAATAATGATCGCAAATCCGCCAAATTTCTCGATCAGCTTTTCGACTCGAGGCTGAGCCACCTGATAAAAGCGGTAATGTTTGGCATTTTCGTGAAAGATGCGTCCGACCATATAGCCGAAGCAGTCGCCGACCATACCGCCGAGTGTGCCAAAAAAGAGCACCTTGATAAAACTGTAGGAACCGAAAAAACCGCTATGAGCCAAAACGCCGGATATCAGTAGCGTGATGTCACCCTCGACCGTGCACAAAAGGAAAACGGCGTAAACGCCGTACTGTGCAATTATCTCGAAAAAGGGATGATCCATAGACAGAAGACAGACAAGACCGTCCGTCCTGTTGCGTGCCGCATTAGAAAGATTAACTTTCGTACGTCTAACAGTCAAAGCTTTGCCGTCAAGAATGAATGCTGTAGTGCCGGTTAAATGTAGTGAAATTGATTCGGAATAATCGTATCCGTAGTGGCGAAGTGAGGTTTTTCAGATTAGTCCGAGCTAAAACTCGGTGTTTAGGCCGAGACGGACCAGCATAGCCTGAAATCGCGGTTGGTCGTGAAGCGGGGCGAACATAGGTTCGACCTTCATTGTACCGGTAGAGCTTTCGTCGGTCTCGACAGCCTTTTCTAATTCGACTAGAGCACCCTCGAGGTCACCGAGTTGGGTTAAGCAGGTCGCCAGAAACAAGTGCTCCTGTTGCTCCGCAGGCTTTCTTCGTTCGATTTCGAGGTAAGCCCTCCAATAACCTTTCGCTCCATCAGTCCTTGTAAGCTTTCGCACGTAGTCAATATCCTCGACGAGGCGTTTACGATCGGCATCAGACTTTTCCGTGGGAATAAGGAGAGCGTAAGAGTCGAGAGCGGCTTCGAAATCACCAAGAGCCTCATAACAGCCGATCTTTGCTCCGATCGCGGCCTTCCACGTTTGCTCAAATTCCAGAGTCCTATCGGTTTGGCGAATGCAGGACGAATAATCGCCGGCCTGGTAATATGTCCAAGCCGAGTCGGACATAATGACCAATGACAGCGGGTCGAGCTCCATTGCTCGATCCAACTCGGAGCGGGCGGCGTCGTGACGGCCGTGTTGGGAAAGGAACTCGCCGTGCCATTGTCGCGCCGAGGCATAGTTCGGGTTTATCTCGATCGCCCTCCGGAAATCTCGTTCTGTGCTGACCGGATCGCGACGATTCCATTCGATCTTGGCAAGCACAGCATACGGTTCGGCGAGTTCCGGTTCGATCTCAAGTGCCTTGAGCGCGTAGCGGCGGCCGGTCTCGTCACGATCCACGATATTTTCGGGCCGGTAACTGTCAACGGTATAGACATCGCCCAGTCCGGCGTATGCAAGAGCGAAGTTTGGGTCTAGTCGAAGGGCCTGTTGGTAGAGTTCGATCGCCTTTTCGTGATCCTCCTGACGGCGCTTGTTCCAGAAGAATCGGGCCTTTTGATATAGCTGAAATGCTTCGGCGTTATTGGTCTGACCTTTTACAAGTGTGGAGTTACCAGCGATCTTGGTTCGAAGTTTATCAGCGACATCGCGCGAAATATCAGACTGCAAGGTGGATATCTCGGACGCATTTCGCATATACGTTTCGCCCCACAGATGGTTGCCGGAGGCCGCATCGACGAGTTCGAGATTCAGCGTGATCTGGTCGCCGCGTTCAACGATGCGGCCGAGTAGCAAGGCTTGGACTGAAAGTTCTCTAGCGACATTTGCCGGCACGATCTCCTTGCCCTTGTAACTGAAAACCGAATAGCGGGCCTTTACCGTCAGATTCGGCAGCCGCGAAAGACTGTTTATCAATGATTCCGTCACACCGTCCGACAAAAAGTCTGAATCGGCATTACCGCCTTCGTAAGTGAAAGGCATTACTGCGATCGAATCGATGTTTGCAGGGACTCTGCGAATGCCCCACCACCAAATGCCGCCCCCGATCAGAGCAATCAGTAAAGCGGCGGCAGCGATCAAAGGCCATCGCGGAGCCGTCTTACCGGCAAGTTGCAACTGCTGCGGAGGCGGTGGATCAACCTGTTCGACTATGACGCGTTCGATGGTGCGTTGCTCGATGATGATGTCATCCGATGCATTGATGATCTCGACCGGAGCTACAAACTTATAGCCCTTGCCCGGCACGGTCACGATGTAATTGCGTTGATCTTTGGACTCGCCGAGAGCTTTGCGAAGCGCCGATATCTGTACCGAAAGATTATTTTCCTCGACAAACTGATCGGGCCAGATGCTTGCGAGTAACTCGTCCTTTGTGGCCACGGCGCCGCTATTTTCAACCAGATGCAATAGCAGATCGAATGATTTAGCATTGAGAGCGACCTGTTTGCCATCGCGATATAACGCGCGTCGCCGTGCGTCGAGCGAGAACTCGTCGAATACAAACACCTTTTCCATACGGTTCTCATTCATAGCGAGGGTAACCCAATGCGGCGAGGATGCTCACTGTTCCCACGATCTCCTACTGTCGGTCTAAGATAACCACATCTCGCAATTCACGACCTCGCGTCAGGGCAAACTGCTTGCTGTCAGCAGACCAGACGTATTGGTAAAACTTCTCATCGGGCAGGTTCACTATCCGCTCAGGTTCGCCGCCCTCAATATTCTGCTTCCAAATGCCGTTTGACCAATCCCGGTAGCAGATAAAGCGGCCATCGGGCGACCAGCGTATTGCTCCACTATTTAAGTTGAATGTTTGAGGTAATGGAAATTGCCTAACCTGTTCACCGGTCGATGTGGAGAGAACTGCCAGTATATCCTTGCCCTCAATTGTGCGGCCGCAGGCGACGAATTCGCCATTTGGTGAAACGCGCGGGCTTGACCCTCCGGCGTCGGAGATCACCGCCATATTATTTCCGAACAGCGAGATTCGACGTAGCGACGATGCCTCAACACCGCCGTGCCGGTAGAGAATACTTTGGCCGTCAGAAAGAAAACTGGGATCGCTATTCTCACCGTCGGCGGTTATTTGCGTAAGTTCGCTGCCGTCCGCGCGAACGCGCCAGATCTCGGATCTACCGGAACGATCTGAATCAAATATCACGTAATTGCCATCTGATGAGACGGACGGATTGGCGTCGAGAGCATCCCAGGGGGTCAGTTGTTTGGCATTCTGCCCTCCACTATCTATTGTCCAGAGCGAAGCACGGAGATCTTTCTTGGAAGTAAATATGATATTTCCATCGGCAGCAATAGCAAGCCCACCCCACCCGTCCTGTCTTCCGAGACCGCCAAATGTTATTTGGGTAATATCGGCCAAGGAGTCCGCAGGTGACGTCCAGATGTTACTTTCCGAACTCACCTCAACCGACAAAAGGGAACGAGCATCCGCAGTGAGGCTTAACACGCTGACATATT
The DNA here is from genome assembly GCA_016720705.1 of Chloracidobacterium sp. Lineage (NCBI taxonomy): Bacteria > Pseudomonadati > Acidobacteriota > Blastocatellia > Chloracidobacteriales > Chloracidobacteriaceae > Chloracidobacterium > Chloracidobacterium sp. Next base: position 200,264 of record JADKKB010000005.1, read on the forward strand.
GCTTATGGTCCCGCGTAATTTCAGATAGCTCTCCATCCGGATACCGGATGTGCCAGATCTTTCCCCAGGATCGCTCGACCGGACTTGTTATTCCGATCAGGCCCGATCCGTCGCTCAACCAGCCTAGTCGAAATATGCGTTGGATCTTGCCTGCGGTTAACTGCTGCAAATTGCCGGTTGCAGTGTCGGTAACGAAGATCTCGGAAAAGCCCTCGCCTTCTTTTTTTGCTCCAAAAGCGATCATTGAACCGTCTTTGGACCAAGCAAGCGTCTGGGCTCGAATTGGGGCGTCGATCGGTCGGGTCACGAGAATCGATTCGCCGGACCCGTCCAAATGAGCGACAACCAATGTCGAAGTCTTATTCTCACGGTCAGTTCTGACAATAGCGAGCTTTTTTTCGTCCGGAGATAGTGCGGGATATATGTTTATGCCGGCGAAAAGCTTCTGCGGTACGCCGCCGATAGCCGGCATTTTATAAAAAGTCGCGTTCTCAAATTGGCGAGGTTTGTAGTCCACGTAATACAAATATTGACTGTCGTTAGAAAAGGCAATCGGATCGTATAATTCTGCCCTTGTCGGGAGGATCTCCAGATCACTCGATCCATTGGTTTGGCCGATCCTTATCGAACTGTGTTGTGTGTCTGCCTCGCGAACAGAATAGGCGAACATCTTACCGTCCGGAGATACGATGGCGATATTGACCCGCCCGGACGTAGTTAATTTCCGCTCGGTGAATGCCGCCGGAGCGAAACCGCTCCTGGCAGAAACTTGCCTCCAAAATATAACCCCAAAGATCGTTGCGACTACACACAACAAAATGACAGCGACGACCATCGGGCGAAAATTGCTGCTTTTGCCGGTAAGAGCCAGTTGCTCCGAATGATTGTCGAGATCATCGCGTTCGATCAAGATCCGTTCGATAGTTCGATGTTCAATGATGAACTCTTCGTCAGCATTTTCGAGCGGAGCGACGAACGCATATCCTTTCCCCGAAATGGTCGCAATATACTTGCCGCCGCCATTACCATCGCCGAGCAGCTTTCGCAACGCTGATATTTGTACTGAAAGATTATTCTCCTCGACAAATTGGTCAGGCCAGACGCGCTCAAGCAATTCGTCTTTGGTCACGATGCTCCCCGAGGCAAGCAATAATTCCACCAATAGATCGAACGCCTTCGGATTGAGGGAGAGGTCGATGCCGTTGCGTTTCAGTGAGCGGCGCGCCTGATCCAATTCGAATTCACCGAATCGAAATTGTCTTGAGAGATCACCGTTCATACGCGCTTTAGGAATTTTTAGGAATTTTTAACCCGCATTTTAAGGACTTTTAGCGATCAATGGGGCAAAACTGCTTGTGTTCAGAAAATGCCGGGAACTATTGCCGATTTTACCACAGGGCGGAAACGGGCGACAACGAATTTATTGGGACCGGTGGAAACGGGATATAGAAAAGGGCAGGCAACAGAGTTGAATATATCGGTACGGCCGATGACGTTTCGTTGATACACATAGTCGCACGAAACTCATATCCGAAAACTCGCACGGAACAATCATTAAGACTTTTCAGAAGACATCAATTATGGATAGCAAAACATATCGTCAATTGGTCAGCACGATGCTTTTTCTGTTTTTTACAAGTGCGGCGATCTCCGCTCAAACGACGGAATTTAACTATCAAGGGACGCTCAAAGACGGAGCGAATGTAGCTAACGGCAACTTTGATTTCGAGTTCCGTATCTTTGACGACGTCAGCGCGGGGACCCAGATCGGCTCGCTACTGACTCGTGCGAACGTCGTTGTCGCGAACGGGATCTTTTCTGTAAAACTCGATTTTGCCAATCCTTTCAATGGTGCAGACCGATTTTTGGAAATACGTGTACGCAATGCCGGCGGTACGGGATATACCGTACTCGACCCGCGTCAGCGTATCGGTAGTTCGCCTTACGCCGTCAAGAGCCTATTGGCTGAAACTGCGAATAACGCAAACAGTGCCGCAACAGCAAATAACGCCCTCCAACTCGGCGGCGTTGCGGCAAATCAATATGTTGTCACGACCGATCCCCGAATGACCGATCCCCGAACCCCGACCGCCGGAAGTGCGAATTATGTTCAGAACACGACCAGTCAACAGGCCGCTACAAATCTTAATATATCGGGGAATGGCATCGTCGGTGGAATACTCAGCGGAAACGTAGTCAATGCGACCTCGCATTACAACATTGGCGGCATCCGCGTATTGAGCAACCCCGGAAGCGGTAATATTTTTGCCGGCGTCGGGGCAGGTACCGTGAACTCGGGTGGTATCAACAATTCCTTCGTTGGAGCAAGTGCAGGCCAAGCGAACACGACCGGCCTCGACAACTCCTTCTTCGGCAGAAGTGCCGGAGCCTCAAATACGACAGGCGGCGGCAACTCGTTCTTTGGTACGTTGGCGGGGGGAGCAAACACGACCGGCGGCGGTAACTCATTTTTCGGCACGAATGCCGGAAACTTAAACACGACGGGCACCAACAACTCGTTCGTGGGAATCTATGCGGGGCAGTTGAACACAACCGCCGGCAACAACTCGTTCTTCGGCGGAAATGCCGGTGCCTCAAATACGGCGGGCTTTGGGAACTCCTTCTTCGGTGCTTATGCCGGTCAAGCCAATACCGCGGGCCTGAGCAACACGTTTGTCGGCTCGAATGCGGGTTACGCGAACTCAACGGGCGGAAATAACTCGTATTTCGGTGTTTTGGCCGGTGGCTCGAGCACGAGTGGCGGCGGCAACACTTTTGTCGGCACGAATGCCGGGGACTCGAATACAACCGGAAGTGGCAATTCGTTCATCGGCACGTATGCAGGTACCACCAATAAGACAGGCAGCAATAACACCCTCGTCGGCAACTACTCAGATGTAGCCTCCAACGCCCTCAGTTTTGCGACCGCGATAGGATCCGAATCGTACGCAAGCCTCAGCAATTCGGTATATCTCGGGCGCCCGGGCGGCGAAGATACTGTTCGCATTCCCGGAAGTCTGAACATCACCGGAGCGACCGCGATGAACGGCAATCTGATCTTTGCAAGCGGTAATACGGCATTGTTTCAGAGCCCGATAACGGTCACTTCGCTGGGATCGGCGGGGAGCACGGCGGTTTGCCGAAATGCCTCAAATCAATTGTCGACCTGCTCATCTTCGCTACGTTATAAAACGAACATCATCCGATTCGGCTTCGGCCTGGATCTCGTCAGGCGTCTAAGCCCGATCACCTTCGACTGGAAAGACGGCGGCATGCACGATCTCGGCCTCGGTGCCGAGGACGTCGCGGCGATCGAACCATTACTTGTGACATATAACGCAAAGGGCGAGGTTGAAGGCGTCAAATATGACCGCATTGGTGTTGTTCTAGTAAACGCCGTCAAAGAACAGCAGGAACAGATCAACTCACAAAAAACTGAGATAACGGCTCAACGAACAATGATCGAGAGGCAACAAAGGGAGATCGAACTCCTAAAGGCATACGTTTGTTCGATGTCGCCGACGGCCCTGGTTTGTCATCCGTCCAAATAGAGGGGTCAAAATGAAGTTCATTAAATTGTTTGTTCAACTCAGTGTCATTATGTCGCTCTCTACGCTCGCCATTATCGGCCAGTCGGGCGGCAGTTTTACGATCACCAAGTCGGTGATAGGCGGAGGCGGGGGGCGAACTGCGGGCGGGACTTTCACGCTCGACGGCACGATGGGCGAGGCGGTCGCCGGGACGACATCGACTGGCGGGTCATTTAACCTGACGAGCGGATTCTGGGGCGGCGGTGGAAATAACGCAGCCATTGTGCGTTCACCGTTCGATTTTGACGGCGATTCCAAAACCGACATTTCGATCTTCAGGCCGGGGCCGGGTGAGTGGTGGGTGTTGAACAGCTCGAACGGCGGCAATTTTGCGACGCAGTTCGGGGCCGGGACGGACAAGATCGTGCCGGTGGACTTTACCGGTGACGGCAAGACGGATGTGGCGTACTGGCGGCCTTCGACCGGGTTTTGGTTTGTGCTGAGAAGTGAGGATTTCACGTTCTACGCGTTTCCGTTCGGGGCGAATGGCGACATTCCGGCACCGGCGGATTATGACGGCGACGGCAAGGCGGACGCGGCGGTCTTTAGGGCATCGTCGACGACTTGGTATATTAGCCGCTCGACTGGCGGCACTACGATCCAGGCCTTTGGCATCCCGACCGATCTGCCCGTTCCGGCCGATTACGACGGTGACGCCAAGGCCGACATCGCCGTCTGGCGGCCGACCGGCGTAAGCGGTGCCGAGTGGTGGATACTCAAGAGCACGGGCGGTTCCTTTGCCACCCAATTCGGCCAACCGACCGACAAGGCCGTGCCCGGAGACTTCACCGGTGACGGCAAGACGGATGTGGCGTACTGGCGGCCTTCGACCGGACAGTGGTTCGTGCTTAGGAGCGAAGACCTGACGTTCTATGCGTTCCCGTTCGGTACCGTTGGCGATATTCCCGTTCCCGGCGACTACGACGGCGACGGCAAGACCGACGCCGGAGTCTATCGCCCCTCAACCCTTAACTGGTACATCAACCGCTCGACCGCAGGCGTCCTGATCCAACAATTCGGCCAGGCCGGCGACACGCCTCTGCCGAACGCGTTTGTCAGATAGAGATCGGAGCAACGCATTGCCAGTTAACCCAACGTCAAACAATGAATATAGCCCGGTAATTTAACTCAGTTATGCATAAACACAATGACGGTAAATCTCGAATAATTTTGGAACGCATCAGCGTCACAACGATCCGGCGACGCGGCGGCGATACGGGGATCTATTGCGACATATGCAGAAGCCAGATCGAACAAGGGACTTTGCAACCGGGATCGAACCAAGTTGCCATAGACGCGGAAGCACGGATCCTGACAAATGACGAAGTAGCCGATCCACAGATCCTGCGGCTGAAAGCACCCGAAAATTTTTAGGAAAGGCAATAGATCAGAGAAATAAAAAATTGCGTGACCCTAACAGTATTGCTCACAGCCAATGGTAGATCGCTGCCACATTGGCTTAAGAACGGCGTTCGTATGCAATTTAGGATTTTTTAATAACGTTTAGCACATATTTTAAGGACTTTAGGCATTCGGCTTGGGCAAACTGATGTTCGTACGCTGAACCAAACCCGGGGTCGTAGCAGTTTGACGACGGCCGGAACAGATCAGACGTAACGGTGAAGCGAACAAAGGTTTTTTAATGGATACCAACGATCACAAGACCACTCGCATTACGCTTGAACGCGTAATGGTAACGACAGTCAGGCATAAGAGCGGCGAGCCCGTTTATTGCGATCTGTGCCATCGAGCGATCGAGGTGGGAGTTCGGACGGTCATTGAAAGCCCTGATACAAAACTGCTCACCACAGATCTAAAACATATAGACAACGAGGAGAAATAAAAGTGAAAAAGATACTACTTACCGCTATTGCGGTCGCGATTCTGGCATTTGCCGCCTTTGCCCAGTCGAAGGACGAGAAAGAGGTTTTAAAATTCCTGGCCGACTATGACGCAGCGTACCTCACAAAAGATATAAGCGTTCCGGAACGTATCTGGGCAAAAAATTATCTGGTCTCAACCGAGTCAGGAACGAAATATGACCGCGCAGTGGCCTTAGAAGGGTTAAAAAAAGACTGGTCAGACCCAAACCCGGAATGGAAGCTGATCTCTTATACGACCGTGAATGATTGGATCCATTTGTCAGGTGTTAATGCCGCGGTTGCCGGGTCGTATTCAACATCGATGATTCCAAGAGATGATCCGACGGCAACGCCGCACCTCGATAAAGGCCGCTATACGATCTTGCTGGAAAAGCAGAATGGCAAGTGGATGGTCATCAGTGAGCATTTTAGCGAGGGAAACCACGACAAGAAAATAATGGAAGCCGACCTTATTAAGGCCAGCGATAGCTACACCGCGGCAATTAAGAGCAAAGACCGCAAAATGCTCGAACGTCTGCTCGATGACAAATATTCCGTCACGGACGAGGACGGCTCGACTCGCGACAAAGTGTCCGACATCAACCATATGATGCGAGCTGGGCTAACGATCGATTCGGCAGCGGTGACCGATCGAAAGATCCGGCTTCTGGGCAACAATGCCGCTATCGAAACCGGCACCTACACTGCCAAGGGATCGAACAACGGTAAGCCATTTGAGGAAACCGGACGCTTTACGACCACCTGGGTCTCCCGAAACGGCCAATGGCAGATCGCTGCTGACCAAACCACGACGATCAAGAACAAATAAACCTGCGGGGTGGCGACCTAAAACTTCGCCGCCCAAATTTCTATAGGCAGATCCGTTGAGTTTTGGGCACTTTAGCTAAATGAATAGCTTGCAGCACATGCATTTAAGAGAAATTCGGGTTCAGAAGAAAGACAAATTAGGGGAAGTAGTATGAAAAGGAAATTTACAATTATTTCAACGTTCGCGGCACTTATGTTCATATCGGTATGTGCGTGGTTAATATCACCGACGGCTTTTGCAATCACAGAAGCGGCTACGTTGATCCAACCTAAACGAATTTGTCTTGACGGCGTTCCGGCATCTTGCCAAAAGATAATGTTCATTGAGGCTAGAAGTGGTATTGGTGGTGACGTTGATGTTGTTTTGATCAACCCTGACGGAACCGGCAAAACCAGTCTGCTTCCTTCTGAATTTAATGCGGTCAACCCGCGAGTTAGTCCGGCCGGGAACAAAATAGCATTTCTCGATTGGATCGAGGGAGATGTCGAACATTCTTTCAAGGATCTTTATGTGATGAACAGCGACGGTTCAGATCTGCTTCTATTGACCAACAGAAATACGGTAAATATTCAAAACCGTGCGCTAAACTTCAGCCCTGACGGAAGCAAAATATTATTTATAAGTGATTCAAGTAGTGAAAGAAATGATATTTACTCGGTTAATACTGATGGTAGCGGTTTAACAAACCTTACTCCGGATCCGAAATTCAACTTCGATCCGGTATTTAGCCCCGACGGGTCGAAGATCTTCTTTACGCAGGCAGTTTATGATCTTTTAGGTGAATTTTCTGCTACCGAATTGTTTTCAATGAACGCGGACGGCTCAAATGTAACACGACTGACATTCGCGCAAGGCTACGACATCTTCGAGCCTAAGTTCAACAGCGATGGAAGCAAGCTCGTCTATCGTTCGAACAATTTTAATAACGACACGTCTTACCTTGAAACGATCAGTCCCGATGGTTCAAACCGCACACAGCTTTATAGCCATTCAAGTTCTATCTATGGCCAATCTTTTAGCCCTGACGGAAGTAAGATCGTTTTCACAAAAGATGTAAGCGACGCGGGTGAAGTTTATGTGATAGCCGCTGACGGCTCGAATCCGGTGAATCTAACTAATGATCCGGCATCGGATGGTGCGGCAGGCTTTAATTTTGACGGAAGTAAAATTGTTTTCGGCTCGGATCGGCAAACAGAATATCAGATATTTTCGATGAACGCCGATGGTACAAACGTAACAAACATCAGCGGTCAACCCGATGATGACCCTGATTATGGCCCCAGTTTTGTGTTCATAGACTCCGATCAGGACGGAATAGGCGAGGAGTGTGATAACTGTCGGGCAGTTGCGAACGCAGACCAAGCCGATAATGACGGGGACGGTTTAGGAGATGCTTGTGATCCTGACGACGACAACGACGGCGTTCTCGATAATGTGGACAATTGTCCGCTACGCTCTAATCCAGATCAAGCCGATAACGATAATGACGGAATGGGCGACACCTGCGACCCGGACGATGATAACGACGGAGCGCTCGACACCGCTGATAATTGCCCGCTGACGGCGAACCAGTATCGGATAGCGTATTCATCTAAACGCGATGGAACTGGAAATCCAGAGATCTATACGATGAATGCCGATGGCTCGGGTGTGATCCGGCTTACCACCACCGCCGCTGGCGAGGCCGACCCAAAATTTGATCGAAGTGGTACAAGGATCGTTTACTCCTATAACAATGATATCTACACGATGAATGCTAATGGGTCGAATGTGATTCGCCTGACTAATGGCCCGGGTACAAACACACAGCCAGCATTTAGTCCCGACGGCACAAAAATCGTATTCACCTCAAATCGTGTCAACAGCCGTGAAAATATCTTCATCATGAATTCGGACGGTACGAACCCAGTGCAGCTTACAAATGGGAATTCTTCTAACCGAGCATATAACCCTAGCTTCAGCCCGGATGGCACGAGCATCTTATTCGATCACACATATGGCGTTCCCCGTGATATTTTCAGAATGAATATCGATGGCACGAACGTAGTTCAGCTAACAACGGGCACTTCAGACGGTGCCCCCGCTTATAGTCGCGACGGGGCTAAAATTTGTTTTTCCTCCGGACGTAACGGCGGAAGTCATATTTTCACAATAAATTCCGACGGGTCGGATGTAAAACAGATCACAAGTGGGACAAGTGTCAGCGCGTCACAGTGCTCGTTCAGCCCGGACGGGGATCGGATCGCGTTCCGCAATACTCAGAGCGGCCTAGCCGGAATCTATACCGTTAAGATAGAAGGTTCGGAAGTGACTCAACTGCCAGGCGGAGTCGTCGGAGACTCATCTCCATCATTTGCTCCACAGGCAGATGCCGACGGCGACGGTGCCGGGGATGTTTGTGACAACTGTTCGGCCGCTAATCCTGGTCAGGCCGATACCGACGGTGACGGACTCGGCGACGCTTGTGACAACTGCTCGACGATCTCGAACCCAAATCAAGCCGATAACGATCACGACAATATCGGCGACGCCTGCGACCCGGACGACGACAACGACGGCGTTCTCGATACGGTTGATAATTGCCCATTCTCGGCAAACACGAATCAGGCGGATAACGATTCGGACGGTATCGGAGACACGTGCGACACTGATGACGATAATGATGGCATCCCTGATAATGCAGGTGATAACTGCCAACTAATTTTTAATCCAACCCAGTCCGATGCTGATGGAGACGAGATCGGCGATTACTGTGACGCGTCGACCGGCGTCAATACGCCCGAAGGTGAGAACAGTTCCATCGCCCTTGGCGAAGCGACGGTAGAGTTTGGCACCGTTTCCGTCGAGGGAATGACGACGTTTTCGGCGATCACTCCTGCCGCGGGCGATCTGCCGACGGGCTATGCCCTTTGTCCAACGTGTCCGGCATTTGAGATCGAGACTACTGCCACATATACGCCGCCGATCAAGGTTTGCCTGCCTGTTCCCACATCATTTAGCGAGCCGAAATTCTTATCGCTCCGGCTGATGCACGGCGAAAATGGCGTGTTCGTAGATAGGACAACGGAACACGTAACAAACGGAGGCGAACCGCGTCTGGTATGCGGTGAGGTCTCTTCACTTTCACCGTTTATATTGGCCGAGAATCTGGCCCCGACGGCAGCCAGTGTCTCGGTCAGCGGGCGGGTAGTGCAGTCAAATGGCTTCGGGATCTCTCGTGCAACAGTGCAAATGGTCGATCCGGGAACGAATGAGACAAAGACCGCGATCACGAATGCATTTGGCTATTACCGCTTCGACGACGTCGAGGCCGGCAGCACTTATCTGATAAGTGTTCGGCACAAGACATTCCAATTCATCTCGAGAGTTGTAAATGTTGCTGATAACGTGACGGATTTCAATTTCGAGCCCGCGAATCAGGGTCTCTCTCGTTAAAAGGTGCCCGATCAGCCCGCCTGACGGGCGTTCAAATGCAAAAAAGCCGTCTGAATATATTTTCAGACGGCTTTTGAATTAGGTGGTAAACGCCACCGTCAAACGGTATACGGATCAACCTTTGCGAAGCTCTGTCAGCACTTGTTTGGCGACGGCCTTGAGTGTGTCAAAGACGCCGGTGCCGTTGGTGGCGACCGCCTCAAATACCGGTTCACCCTTGCGGGCAAGTTCCTGCGAAAGCTCTTCGATCGGCGTTACGTTGGGCAGGTCGCGCTTATTCAATTGCAGAACATACGGAATATTTTTAAGGTCGTAGCCCTGTGATCCGAGGTTTTCTTCGAGATTATAGAGCGATTCGATATTCGCATCCATACGCTCATCCTGGCTGTCGGCGACAAATACGACGCCGTCAACGCCCTTGAGGATCAACTTTCGCGACGCATCATAGTAGACCTGACCGGGGACCGTGTATAAATGAAAACGCGTCTTAAATCCGCGAACCGTACCCAGTTCGAGCGGCATAAAATCAAAGAACAGCGTGCGGTCCGTCTCGGTGGCCAGGCTGATGAGTTTTCCTTTTGCCTGCGGCGCCGTCGAATCGTAGATGTATTGCAAATTGGTCGTCTTGCCGCAAAGTCCCGGCCCGTAATAGACGATCTTGCAATTGATCTCACGTGATGCGTAGTTAATAAAGGTCATAAATTCGATGGTCAGTGGTCAGTTGTCGGCGTTCATCTGCTTTTCTGACTTCTGACTATGGGCTACTGACTACTAGCTAAACAAGCTGTCAATATCCTCGTCGGTGATCTCCGAGAAAAAAGAGTTTTGGTTGAGACGATAGTTGGCCGAGTCGCGTGTCGCTTCATCCAATAGAGCGGCGACCTCAAAACTCGCACGCTTGCTGCGGATCTTGACAAGCCCGACCGTCGAGCGCTCGTCAAATACTATCACAAGCAGGCTGCGTCCGATCACACTAATGTAAATACTCTCGTGTTCGCCCTCGTGGACGACCGCCGGAAAAGTGTCTTCGCCGATTAGCTTGGCCATACTGCTGGTTGCCGCTACATTGCCGGCAGCCAGGCTCGAAAAACTGGTAGTATCCATATCGCCGATGTCCCCGTGAAAGGCGATCGGCTGACCATCGCGGTCAACTAGAAACACGACCCTGGCCGCACACTCGACACAGAGTCTTGCCAGGATTATCTTGATCCTATGGAATTGATGTTCTTGTATTATGAAGGGCGTTTCTGCCATCTGGTTTGTCTGCCCGAGAGCGCGACCGAGGGTTATATTAGATCCAGTGAATTGTAATTGACAATGCGGATGGACGAACTGAATCGCTCCATACCATTAAATTTAGCACACCGACACGCCGTGCGACAAGAGTTTTTTAGCCAACGACATTCGACCTGTGGCATTCGGATGCGGTCAAAATGACCTTCGCCATAAGAAAGATTGATACGGTGTAGAAAAAAATGATAATATTGGCAGAGTCGGCAGGCTCGCCGACTTCCTTGTAAAACAAGCTGTTATCTCGATCGATCGTGCCTTCCGGACCCGGGAGAGTTTCCCGTCAAGAATGAAGCATCATTTATTTTCCGACAATACATCAGGACTAAAGTTTGTCGCCATAGGCGGCGGCAACGGCCTTTCGACGCTACTCTCCGGACTTAAACGGTTCGTCGATGCGGGAGCGGACGAGCCGATCTGGATCGACGACCTTTCGGCGATCGTCGCAGTGTCGGACGACGGCGGCAGCTCGGGACGAATTCGCGACGAACTGCAAATGTTGCCGCCGGGTGACATACGCAACTGTATGGTGGCCCTTAGCGAAGATTCGCTGACGCTTTCGAAGTTATTCCAGCATCGATTTAGCGGTGACGGCGACCTCGGCGGACATAATTTCGGCAATCTGTTTCTGGCGGCTCTGACCGAGGTGACGGGCGATTTTGCAGAGGCGGTCAAACTCTCGTCTGAGATACTTGCCAGCAAGGGCCAGATCTATCCGGCCACCGTAGCAGATGTGCGGCTCGCGGCCGAACTCAAGGACGGTAAGACCGTTCGCGGTGAGACCAAGATCGGACACGTCGGGCCGATGATCAAGCGGCTTTTCCTCGAACCTGAGGACTGCCAACCTCTGCCCGAAGCCCTAACGGCCATCGCATCGGCTGACGTCATAACCGTCGGCCCCGGATCACTATTTACGAGCCTCATCCCGCCGATCCTGGTCAAGGGCGTAAGCGAGGCCATCGCGGCATCCCGTGCAGTAAAGATATTTATTTGTAATCTGATGACGCAACCGGGCGAAACTGACGGACTCTCGTCGCGACTCCACCTGGAACTTGTCAGGCAATACGCGCCGCAGATCGATTTTGACTATGTGATCGTTAACGATCATCCGATCAGCGAAAGTCAATTAGAAAAATACGCCAGCGAGGGAGCCGAACAGATCGGCGTGCACGGTTCGATCTCGCCGAAAACTATTGAGGGAGCCGAGATCGTTTATGGTAATCTGTTGGACGAAGGCGAGATGGTTCGCCACGATTCCGAGCGATTGGCTCAGGTAGTTTTGTTGTGTGCACTGCAGCCTCGCGTAGCGGCGGTTGGCGGCTAAGACGCACCTTGAATCGAAAATCTTTCCAAAGTGAACACTGAACTCAACATCCTCATTCTTGCCGCCGGCCTCGGGACGCGAATGAAGTCTGATCTCGCAAAGGTCTTGCATCGGCTGGACGGCCGGCCGCTGATCAACCACGTCTACCGAACTGCCCTTACACTCGGCCCGCAAAAGATATACACCGTCGTCGGCCATCAGGGCGATGATGTAAAGTCGGCCGTTCTAGACGAACTTGACGATTCCATCGCCGGGTTTGCGTGGCAAACACAAATGCTCGGTACCGGCGACGCTGTAAATTCGGCACGCGAACTGCTTGCCGACACTGACTCGACACTCTTGGTGCTCTCGGGCGATGTACCGATGATCACACAGACCACTCTCGAGGCACTCGTCCGTCTGCACAATGATCATCACGGACGCCGAGCCGCCTGTACCGTTCTGTCGGTTAAACTGCCGGACCCGACCGGTTACGGGCGTGTGATCCGGGATGAACTTGGTACTTTTGACCGCATCGTTGAGCAAAAGGACGCCGGTACCGAGGAGCTTGCGGTCAACGAGATCAACTCCGGCATTTATTGCTTTGACACGCGAAAATTGTTTGCCGCACTCTCAAAGGTCGGCAATACGAACGCGCAGGGCGAATATTACCTGACCGACGTACCGCAGATCCTGTGCGCCGCCGGCGAAGATATCGCGATCTATCTCCACGATGATCCTTCCGAGATCGAAGGCGTGAATGACCGACGCCAACTCGCTGCGATGGAAAAGACGCTCCGCCGGCGAACCGTCGAGCGTCTGATGCTGGAGAGCGGCGTGACATTTATCGACCCCAAAGCAGTGTATGTCAGCGCGGACGCCAATGTCGGCCGTGACACTGTGATCTATCCAAACGTAACGATCGAAGGCGAAACCGTGATCGGTGCGAATTGTGTGCTCCGTCCGGGTGTGCGGATCGTCGATTCGACGATCGGCGACGGCGTAGAGGTCAAGGACAATACGTTTATAACCGATTCGAGTGTAGGCAAAGGCTGTACCGTCGGCCCGATGGCACACCTCCGCGGCCACGCGGTAATGATGGACGGCTCAAAGGTCGGAAACTTTGTCGAGCTCAAGAAAACCACGCTAGGCCGAGGCTCCAAGGCCAGCCACCTTACCTATCTCGGTGATGCCACCATCGGCGAAAAAACAAACATCGGTGCCGGCACGATCACCTGCAACTACGATGGCAAGAACAAACACGAAACCCACATCGGCGACGGTGTTAGGATCGGTTCGGACACGATGCTGGTCGCCCCGGTAAGTGTCGGTGACGAAGCGATGACCGGAGCGGGAAGTGTGGTGACCAAGGATGTCGCGGCGAACACATTGGTGGTCGGGGCACCGGCCCGGGCGATCAGAAATGCGAAAAGTGACGGTTAACGAAACTTATGTGCGGAATAGTCGGATACGTTGGAAATAAACAGGTTGTGCCGCTTATTATAGACGGCCTAAGGAAGCTCGAGTATCGCGGTTATGACTCGGCGGGCATTGCCGTGGTTGATGATGACCATCATCTCAGTTTGCGGCGGGCCGAGGGCAAACTGCGAAATCTGGAAGAATCCATCCGGCTCAATCCGCTTGACGGCAATTACGGCATCGGGCACACACGCTGGGCGACCCACGGGCGCCCCACGGAGGAAAACGCTCATCCGCATCGCGACCAATCCGGCAAGGTCGTCGTCGTTCACAACGGCATTATCGAGAATTATCTGACGCTCAAAGAGCGTCTGCAGGCGGACGGCCATAAATTTTATACCGAAACCGATACCGAGGTCGTTGCACATCTGATCGGACATTACGTCGATACCGAAGGCCTCGCACTTGAACCTGCGGTTCGCAAGACAGTCGCCGAACTTAAGGGCATCTTTGCCCTCGCGATCATTTCTGTCGATGAGCCCGACACGATAATTGCCGTTCGCGAAGGCCCGCCCGTCGTCATCGGAATGGGCGACGGCGAGTATTTTGTCGCGTCCGACATACCGCCGATATTGGCACATACCCGCGACGTGTTTTTTCTTGGGGACCGCGAGATCGCAATACTTACCAAGGATTCGGTTCGCGTAACGGATTTTGACGGCAATGTCATCGAGCCCGAGCAGCAAAGGATCACGTGGGATCCGATAATGGCGGAAAAGGGCGGCTTCAAGCACTTTATGCTCAAGGAGATATACGAGCAGCCGCGTGCCGTCCGCGACACCGTGCAGGGACGCGTCTCGCTCGACACCGGCAAGGTGTATCTCGAGCCGATGGATATTTCCGAGGATGAATTTCGTAATCTGACGTCGATCAAGATCGCTGCGTGCGGCACGTCGTGGCACGCGGGCCTTGCGGGCAAATATATGCTCGAGAGCCTTGCACGCATTCCCGTCGATGTCGATTACGCCTCCGAGTTTCGCTATCGCGATCCGGTTTTGTCCGAAACCGACCTGCTGATAGTCATCTCACAATCAGGAGAGACCGCCGATACGATCGCGGCAATGCGCGAGGCTAAGCTCTCGGGTTGTAAGGTCTTGGCGATCTGCAACGTCCACGGATCAATGATCACCCGTGAGGCCGATGGAACGATCCTGACCCACGCCGGGCCGGAGATCGGTGTCGCATCGACCAAGGCGTTCACGGCTCAGATGATCGCCGTATATCTTTTCGCCCTGTATTTAGGCGAAGTGCGGGGTAAGATCGACGAACCGCGCGCCAAAAAGCTCGCTCAGGATCTCGCCGAGCTTCCGCTTAAGATCGAGCAGTTATTGAACGATGCGGACTTGATCGAGGAGCTTTCTAAGGAGTTTTTCCGCGTGCAGGATTTCCTGTATCTCGGCCGCGGGATCAATTTCCCGGTCGCTCTCGAAGGGGCGTTGAAACTCAAAGAGATCAGCTACATCCACGCCGAAGGCTACCCGGCTGGCGAGATGAAGCACGGGCCAAATGCCCTGATCGATGAGAAACTACCAGTCGTTGTCGTTAATACAAAAGAGACCGGCAATGCGGGAAGCGAACTGAGATACGAGAAAACTCACTCGAACATCGTCGAGGTTAAATCACGCGACGGCATTATCATCTCCGTCCTGACCGAGGGCGACACGATGAGCTCGAAAGTCTCAAGCCACGTAATTGAGATACCCGAAACCAGCGATCTGCTTGGCCCGATCCTCTCGATCGTGCCGCTGCAATTGCTCTCGTACCACATCGCCGTCCGCCGAGGCTGCGACGTCGATCAACCGCGAAATCTGGCGAAATCGGTGACGGTGGAATAATGCCGTAAATGTTCGACAAACTTCAGTTTGTCGAACACGCAACGTTAGGTTGAGATGCGTGGTACTTACGCAAATGAAGTTTGTTGGACATTTTGTGCGGGGCTGGGATGAGTGGTGTTTGTGAAGAGGGCAACAAACTGAAGTTTGTTGGACATTCGATATGAAAGCAATAATCGTACGCGAATTTGGAGCTCCCGAGGTGATGAAAGTGGAAGACACTTCAACACCCCAACCCACCGGTACACAAATACTCGTCCGAGTTCACGCTGCCGGCGTTAATCCCGTCGATACCTATCTAAGATCGGGCATTCATGCTCACGCACCGAAACTGCCCTATACACCGGGCAAAGATGCGGCGGGCGTCGTCGAGGCGGTCGGTGAGGCAGTGACAAAATGGAAAGCGGGCGATCGCGTTTACACGGCAGATTCGCTGACCGGAACGTACGCAGAGTATTCGCTGTGCGAGGAGAAACAGCTTGGACGTCTGCCGGATAACGTCAGCTTCGAGCAAGGTGCCGGCGTCTGGACGCCTTACGCGACCAGCTATCGGGCATTGTTTCAAAAGGCCGTTGCGAAAGCGGGCGAAACTGTTTTGATCCACGGTGCGTCAGGCGGGGTCGGGATCGCGGCGGTGCAATGGGCGAAGAACGCCGGGCTGACAGTGATCGGTACGGCGAGTTCCGAGCAAGGAAAGCAGTTGGTCGCCGAGCAGGGAGCAGACGTGGTTTTTGACCACACGGACGAGGATCATTACTCAGCGATCCGCGAATTTACCAAAGGCCGCGGCGTGGACATCATCATCGAGATGCTTGCAAACGTGAATCTCGAACGCGATTTCGAGTGTTTGGCGATGTTCGGCCGTATAACCGTCGTCGGTAATCGCGGTAGCCTCACATTTACGCCGCGGCTTGCGATGACAAAAGACGCGACGATCTACGGGATGTCACTTTTTAATTCGCCTCAATCGCTGAGAGACGACATTCACAAGGCAATATTTGCCTGGCTTAGCGAAGGCTACATTTCGCCGATCGTTAGCCGCAAATTCTCACTCGAACAAGCGCCAGCCGCCCATCGTGCGGTCATCGAAGATAAGGGCCTCGGCAAGATCGTAATTATTCCGTGATCGGCGATCAGAGCCCCATCTCGCTGCCGCAGTTATAGCCGCGAACTTTTTCAGTGCCCCTGAGTTTTACTTTTTTTGCATCCACGGTCGGGGTCGGTTTTGGAGCGGCGTCGTCAGGTGTAGCGAGCCAAATCTCGCCGGCGAGCGTTTCGCGATAGCCACCGTCGATTCGCTTGAACCGCTCCCCGTCCATTCTGCGTGTGACGACCCAATAGTGCATCATACGTGCTAGTCGGGCCTTTGCCTCGTTGCGCTTGCCTTTACGCCCGCCGTAGATGATGACGTAGGCCATGCTGTTGGGGTCATTTTGTATTTGGGTCGCAAGGGCATCGAGATAGGCGAGTTCGGTTTCACAATTGATATTGCCAAATTCTTGAAACTTGACGGCTTTTTGAGCCGGTCGGTCAGCCGGCGTGAAGCCCTGGCCTAAGGCTTTAAGATACTCGGCACGATGAGTGACGTATTCCACGTCAGGACAGAGATAGGTTACATATCTATCTCCGGTGGCTTCGGTAATAACGATATATTCTTTGCCTTCATCGTATGTCACGCCGCAAAGCCCGGAATCTTTAGCAGTGTATATGATCGCCTGCGTAGTATCCGCACCGCGCCAAAATTTATCTACCTTAAAGGTGACTTTCACTTCGTATTCGCCGAATGGTTCGATCTTGGCGACACGCCCTGAAAAAGCGATGCCCTTGAAATCCTTGGCCCATTGACCGTAGTCGACTTCGGGCTTGTTCGGGTCGACGATGCACGAGCATCCGAAAGCAGCTTGAACCGATAAAAACAGTATTACTGCGACAAAAAGGAAAAGTGTGAATTTATTCATTTTGGTTTGGCTATGACGTCGACTGAAATTGTCAGATGCACAGATATTGTAAAGTGGAAGCACAATGATTGGTCGACTATACGCACATATCGATCACGAATCAATTCTCGAGTGCCTCAAAGACCTGAAGGGCATACTTGACGTTTCCGAACGGAGCCGAGACTTGAGCACCTTGAATGTCGTCGCGGACTTCTAGAAGGGCCTCGCGTGCGATTATTATACCCTCTTCGCGGGCGTGCTCTTTGCTCTTTTCAGAAGCGACACGCATCCGTTCGAGTATGTCGGCGGGTACATTTACGCCCGGCACTTCGTTGTGCATAAACTCGGCGTTTCTGTACGAGATCAGCGGCCAGATACCGGCGACGATCGGGATGCGCACGTGAGCGATACGGTCGAGAAATACGCGTAACTGCTCGGTGTCGAAGACGGGCTGAGTGATCGCGTACTCCGCACCGGCCGCAACCTTCCACTCAAACCGCTTGATCTCTTCGTCGAGATTCACCGCTCCCGGATTGACGCCGACGCCGATCGAGAATGCTGTCGGTTTGCCGATCGGGTTGTTGCCGAGATCGAGTCCGTGGTTGAGCTTGTTGACCATATTGGTCAGGCCGATCGCGTCGATATCGAAAACCGCGGTCGCGTCCGGATATGGTCCCATTTTTGGCGGGTCGCCGGTGATCAGCAACAGATTATGCAGCCCCAACGCCGCCGCTCCGAGCAGATCGGACATCATGCCCAAAAGATTGCGGTCGCGGCAGCAATAATGCAGCACCGCCTCGATACCGATCTCGCGTTCGACAAGCACGGCGGTCGCCTGAGCGGACATACGTGTCTGGGCCCGCGGGCCGTCGGGAATGTTGACGCCGTCAACACCGGCATCTTTCAATAAGCGAATTGAGTCCAACGTCGCATCGGCATCGCAGCCTTTCGGCGGCAAAACCTCCACCGATGTGACAAATTCGCCACGGGCGATCTTTGCAGACCAGCGTGAGCGTTCGAGCGGGTCGACGACCTGAACGTCTGCGGGCTTTAATTCTTGAACGGAGATCGCGTGATGTTTGTGAAGTTCGTGGATCTGACGCGGGCTGATCGAGCGGATCGAGTCCGAGATCAGTTTGATGTGCGTAGGCGTCGTGCCGCAGCAACCGCCCACAAATGTCGCCCCGGCCTGGACAAAACGCTTGGCAAAGGTCGCCATATACTCCGGCGAACCCATATAAAATTGCCGCCCTTGCACGTCACGCGGTAAGCCCGCGTTCGGCTGAGCAGAAAGCGGTTTGTCCGTCACCTCACGCATCTTTTCGAGCGTGCTCAGGACGTGTGTCGGTCCGACACCGCAGTTGAGGCCGATGACGTCAACGCCAAGGCTGTCGAGTTTCTGTGTGAAGTGCTCGGCCGTGTCGCCATATAGTGTCTTGCCGTCCATTTGCACCGTCATCTGAGCGACGATGGGCAGATCGGAAAGCTCCTTGATCGCGTGGATCGCTTGCTCGATCAGCGCAAGCTCTGAGAATGTCTCAAGTACAAAAAGATCCACGCCGCCCTCAAGCAGGGCAGTGACCTGCTCCTTGTACATCACTCGCGCGTCTTCATAAGATGTCGGGCCAAATGGCTCCAAACGCAGCCCGAGCGGGCCGATCGCACCGGCAACGAAGACCTTTTCGCCGGCGGCTTCGCGAGCAAGCCGAACGCCCTCGACATTGATATCGCGCAATCGGCTCTCGAGTCCGTAGGCGAGGAGTTTGTGACGCGTGGCTCCGAACGTGTTGGTCTCGATGATGTCAGCCCCGGCAGCGACGTATTCCTCAAGTACCTCTCGGACCAGATCGGGAGCCGTTATGTTCAACTCGTCGTAACTGCGATTGATGTAAACACCCTTGTCGTACAGGCGCGTACCCATCGCTCCGTCAAAGACATAGACGCCATTAGAGTTTAGTAATTCGCGGAAATCTTTCATACAAAAAAAGCCTCGCCTAAACAGCGAGACTTTTCAAACAAAAACGGTCTTTCAGCTGTTTAGCGGATTATTTAACGTGGTCGCAAGTCGCACTAACTCACCACAAGTTTAATAACGATGATGTTCCTTTTGAAATACAGTGTCAAGTAGAACGCCGGTTAGTTGCACGGCGGGCTTCGACGACGTCGAGGTGATGATCGCGGAGAACAATGCGATCTGCACATTCTACTTTCGCTGGCATCGTCGGCAATAGAATGTTGAACGACCGCCTTGTTTCAGCCTGACGATCGGCGTTTCACAATTTGTGCAAGACTCGTCCTCTCGGCCGTAAACGTACCAACCGGCACTGCCGGCGCCGCTGAAATAGCTGCCTTCCAGGTTTTCCGGATCGATCGGCCTGCCGATATTGTGACTGATCGCCTCGTGCAGGACGGCCTTAATGCTGTCATAGAGTCGTTTAACTCGAACTGCCCCCAGCGTATTTGCAGGTGTTGTCGGGTCGATCCGGGCGGCAAACAGAGCCTCCGATGCGTAAATATTCCCAAGTCCGCATACCTTAGTTTGGTCGAGCAGGACTTCCTTCAGGCTTCTGGCGGACGAGCTTAACGCTCTGCGAAAATAGTCGATCGAAAATTCCTCCGAAAATGGTTCAGGGGCTAATTTGGCGATCTCCTTTGCTTGTGCGAGTTGGTCGGTATCGACGAGCTTCATTAATCCAAAGTGCCGCTGATCGCTAAATAAAAGCCGCTCGCCGCCGTCGAGGGTGAATATCGCGTGCGTAAATCTTGGGGCTTCTGTCTCGGCCTGCACAAGACAGAATCGGCCGCTCATACGAAGGTGGACTATCAGGGTCTTGGATCGATCAATGCCGATGAGAATGTGCTTTCCGCGCCGACCGACCGAGGTTACGCGGCAGTTGGCCAAAGCATTGGCGAAATCCGCAACCGGAGTGTCCGGTGCGAGTCTCTGGCGGATTAGCTCGGCACTGACGATCGTGCGCCCCAGAATAAGCGTATTGAGCGAAGATGAAACCAGCTCGACCTCGGGCAACTCAGGCATAATCTCAAACTAGACTCGGGTGTAGTCGGTCAATGTGGACTTGTCCCCAATAACCGAACCGGCATCCAAAATTGAATTACGGCCAACGTGGCAACTGCGGCCAATGATGGAACCGCGGATCTCGGCCGCGGTCGAAATTCGTGAGTGTGCCCACAGCACAGAATCCTCGACGATCGCCTTTTCTTCGATCTGTACGCCCGGGCCGATCACCGAGTTTGTGACGCGGGCTCCGGACTTGATTACACAGCCGGAACCGATGATCGAACGGGAATCGATCACGGCTTTGGTGGCGACATCTGACCGATCCGAGGGCTCTGTCTCAAACCCACGTATGTCGCCATTTAGAAAGTCCATATGTGCCGCCAGATAACTAGCCGGTGTGCCGATGTCACGCCAGTAGTCATCCTTCATAACGTCGGCATAGAACGGCATCTCCCTTTTTAGTATCTCCGGGAAAATGTCGTACTCGAACGAACGGTTCTCACCCAGCGGCATTAGGTCAAGTATCTCCGGCTCAAGCACGTAGATCCCGGCGTTTATTGTGTTGATCTTGAGGCGCTTGATCTCGTCGTCGCTCGGCTTTTCCAAAAATCTGAGAATTTTGGATTCACTGTCGGTTTCAACAAGGCCGTAAGCGGAAGGGTTTTCGACAGGCTTGAGAGCAAGTGTCGCCGCCGATCCGAGTTCCTTGTGGAGCCTTATGAAAGACCCGATATCAAAGTCGGTGAGTATGTCACCATTAAATACGACCGTAGTCTCGCGAATGTCAGCGGCCGCAAAACGATAAGCTCCGCCCGTACCGAGCGGCGCCGGTTCCGTAATAAAACGAAGGTTGACACCGTAATCAGAACCATTTCCCAAAACGTGCTCGATCTTGTCGGGCTGATAGCTCAGCGACAGCGTGATGTCCGTGATGCCGGCCTTACGTAGATTCTCGATCTGGTATAGAAGAAATGCCCGATTGCAGAACGGCACTATAGGCTTTGGCGTGTAGACCGTTAACGGACGTAATCGGGTGCCTTTACCGCCTGCTAAAATTAGAGCTTGCATAGTCAATGATCGGACCGTACGGCCCAAACTCTAAGACTATTGGAATGTGATGCAAAAATCAAAATGACCGATTTACAGTCAACGAAATTGCTATAAACAACAACGTATAACAATGTTGACAGATTCTCGGTCATTATGGTAACTTTATATCCACAGGCGGATTTAGGAACTTTCCGATCTCCTGCACCTTTCAAGGCTGTCACACTTAACCGCCGCCAAAAGTAAATTAGCGATCATTTCCGATATTTTTTCAACATGATTTTCGATAAGACAAAGGCCATGCGAAATGCCGAGAAGTTTGTCGTTCAAGGCAAAATTCGTGCGGCGATCTCGGAATACAAAGCAGTCGTTGGCAACGACCCGAGAGATATCGGGACGCTGAATATGCTTGGCGATCTGTATGCCAAGAATATGGAAAAGCGGGAAGCTGTCGATTGCTACCTAACCGTTGCTGAGCATTACAGTACGCAAGGGTTTGCTCAAAAGGCGATAGCAATTTACAACAAGATCTCAAGGCTCCAACCGGAGTCGATCGAAGTTTCTACAAAACTTGCAGAGCTATATAAGCTAAAGGGCTCATTATCAGAGGCGCGTGCTCATTACACCACGCTCGCCGAACACTACGAGAAAAGCGGTCGGCGGATCGAGGCTCTCTCGATGTGGAAACAGATCGCATTGCTCGATCCGAACAATACGGACGTGTGTATCAACCTCGCCGAGTCGTACTTTCGCGAAGGCCACCGCGACGAGGCCGCCGAGGCATACGCCGAGGCAGGATCGCGCTTTAGTAGACAGGGCCTGAACGAAGACGCAATAAAGGTCCTGATGAAGGGCCACACTATCAGGCCAAACGATCTAAGGATATTGGACGGCCTGGTGAAAGCATATTCCGCACTCGGACGTGTTGGTAAAGCGGTCACGCTGCTTGAGGACATACTTGCCGAAGAGCCGTATAACCGCGACGTGCTATATCTGCTGATCGATTGCCACATCGACTCGCAAAATGCCGCCGGGGCGGAACGAGCCGTCGTCAAACTCGTCGAACTCGAACCGGCGAACTATCCTAAGTTACTCGATCTGATTAGGATCTATCTAAATGCCGATGATGTTGACTCAGCCACACGAATACTCTCGATGTCTTCGGAGTATCTGCTCGCGGCAGGTCAGGGTGACGAATGTAACAGATGGATCACCGAAATTCTCGAGCGTGACGCCAAACATTTGTCTGCTCTTCGACTACTTGTACGGTATTGCTCTTGGGTCAAGGACGAACAAGCCTATGTTGTAGCACTTGTAAGGCTTGCCGAGGCAGCCAAAGATCAGGGCTCCGCCGAAGATGAACGATTCGCACTCTCAACTCTCGTCGCGATCAGACCTCTGGAAACCGGGTTTGCCGAACGGCTCTCGGTGGTCAATGACGAGAACGGATTTGAGAATGAAGAAGTCGATACAGAACTGGTCCGTGCTCAATTTACCGAACAGCCCATTGATGCTCAGGAAGATGTGGCCGAGGTTTCAGTCGTCGAACAAGTTGGATTTGTGAACGCCGGCGACCTATTCGACCAAAAACTCGAAAGCCATATGAGCGGCGTCGAAGTCGAACGCTCGGGCCGCGAAGATACCGAAGTTCCTGACGCGACCGATTACCACGTCCCGCTCGACGACGAGAACGTACATCTCGATCCCGCAGATGACGCACTTTTCGCCAAAGAACTTGAGAGCGTCAAATTTTACGTCGAGAATAATTATCGTGACTTAGCAGAAAAGGCTATCGCGGCTCTGACCGAACAATTTGGCGACAGATCTGAGATCAGAGCCGTTTCCGCTAAATTCGCAGCCTTGGGAACCGTAGAACCCGAGGTTCACGTTGAGGCGCATCCGATCGGAATCGAAGAAATGCGTCTGGAGTTTGGGCTCGATGACGGAGAGCCAAGATCAGACGAAGACTACGAGACGCATTTTGCGACGGCGGTCGCCTATCAAGAGATGGGCCTGATGGAGAAAGCGATCCGTGAATATCAGGACGCGATAAATCTCGCTTCACCAAACGACGGTTCGCGAAGATTCTTTCACTGTGCCAATCTTTTGGGCCATTGCTTTATGCAGAATCAAATGCCGAGTTTTGCGGTCACGTGGTATTTGCGAGCTCTCGAATCCTCCGAACTGAGTGATGATGAGAAGCAGGGCCTTTGGTACGAATTGGCACTTGCGTATGACGCTGAACGCGATGCGGCCAACTCGGCAAAATACTTCGAGATGGTGTACGCAGAAAATGTGGATTTTCGTGACGTCGCCCAAAGGGTCAAGAACATTTATATCAGTCACTAAGATCGAAAGCGTAGCGAAATGAGTTTGTAGTAGTTCTGATCGAGAGTCTATAATCTGACGGTATGGTTGAACGCCTTACCGTCATTTTTTTTATAATCCTCTGCTTGCTGCTTGGGATGTATCTAATACTCGCTCCGTGGGACACTCTTTTTGGGCCTTGGGGCCAAAATTACTTGCTGGCGTTCATTTCCGATAAATTCGGAATGCCGGCAATTCACACAATTGTCGCGTCGATGTGGTTCAGAGGCGCCGTCACGGGGCTTGGAGTATTAAATATTTGCGTCGCGTTTTGGGAGCTCGCCCATTTTAGTGAAAGCGTAAAGATGATCGCCGGCGATCTCGATGGGGGGCAGAAGTGAATTGCCATAATGAACCGATAACCTGTCTTATTACTGACGGAACTCTAACACCGGCGGATTTTGATCTAAAAAAGTCGTGCGTACTGGATGCGATCAAAACTGCCGTCGATGCCGGCGTCAATATCATACAGATCCGCGAAAGGCAGATCACCGCCCGGATGTTGTTCGAATTGACGCTCGAGGCTGTTCCGATCGTAAAAGGTGCCAAGGCCTTACTCTTTATCAATGACCGTGCTGACATCGCGGCAGCAGCGGGAGCGGACGGCGTACATTTGACGAGTACGTCACTTGACTCCGTTGAAATTCGAAAAGCCTTTGGCGGTTATCTATTGGTCGGGATCTCGACGCATACTGCCGACGAAGTATTAAAAGCAAAGGAAGATGGGGCGGACTACATCGTGTTCGGCCCGGTATTTCCCTCACCCGGCAAAGGCGAGCCTGTCGGACTCGATGCGTTGAGTGCGGTTTGCGAGACGGCGGGCAATATTCCGGTCTTAGCGTTAGGTGGAATAGACAATGATAACTGGCGTTCGGCCGTGTCGGTAGGTGCATCCGGATTTGCCGCCATCAGGCTTTTTGCCGGATTTTCCGACGCGACAGAATTGGCGTCTGCCCTGAAGGTATGAGCGAACTTCAAAGTAAGCAGCCCGTATGCCTTTCGATCGCCGGCCTTGACCCTTCGGGCGGCGCCGGTATCATCGCGGACATCAAGGCGTTTCGTGCGTTTGGATGTTTCGGAACTGCAGCGGTCTCGTCTATCACGTTTCAAAATACAACCGGTGTATTCGGGGCACTCCACCAGACGGCCGACGCTGTGCGCGATCAGGTTCAACCGGTGATCGATGATATGTCGGTGGCGGCAGTTAAGACCGGTATGCTCCCCACCGATGAAGTCATCCTCGAGACCGCCCGGTTGATCACTCAAAACGGGCTTAAGAACGTCGTGGTCGACCCCGTCGTCCGGTCCACTTCAGGGTTTGATCTAATTGATGAAAAAGCCTTGCGGTCGGTGATCGAACGGCTTTTTCCGATCGCGGATATCGTCACGCCAAACGTGCCCGAGGCCGAAAGGATAACAGGGCTAGTGATACGGACAGAGTCCGACGTCAGCGATGCTGCTACGGCAATGCGTTCGATGGGTGCAAGAAATGTACTGATAAAGGGCGGGCACTTTGGCGAAGAACGCGGCCTTGGAAGGATCGCCCGAGACTTTTTGTTTTTAGGCGAGACACTTCATCGAATCGACGGTGAGTATTATGATACGACCGCGACGCACGGGACCGGATGCATACTCGCCGCATCGATCGCGGCGAATCTGGCTCTCGACAAAGAGCTTTTAGAATCTGTGCAAACCGCAAAGCAGTTTGTCGCCGATGCTATCCGCACCGCGCCAAATCTGGGCAAGGGAAACTCACCGATCAATATTTAACAATTAACTACTTGGCCGGGGTGAAGATCGTCGGCGTAAGGTAAGTGACGCCAAAAATGACGCCTGTTCGTGGGCTGAACCGTGTCAATCCAAATACTGCCGCGGTATCAAATCTCAGACTAGACGCTTTGATCTGAGCTCCGACGCGAAACTGGCCGATGCTTTCGGTACCTAAAGGAGCGTCACCTTTTCGAGTATTCGCCCTGCCATTTATTTCACTGACAATATTTACGCGGTCGTTCAAACGGTAAATTCCGGCCAAGCCATACAGCAGCAGGTCGTTTTGAGTAAACCGCGACATCGGTGCGGTCATAATCCCGAGTCCAATATTACCGTAAAGATTAAATCGCGGAGTCTTATTAGAAAGCGAACCGAATTTTTTCTGCAGGATCACCTTGCTGAAAATGTTGATCTGGTTCGTGCCGATTCCTCTGGCCTGGTCAGTATTCGGCATTTGAAAGCCAAATTTAAGTCCCAATGCCGGCAGAGTTTTGGTTTCGTTTCGCAGTTTTATCTTGGCCGACACGATAAAATCGTCAAAGTCGTTGGTCGAATTACCGCTGATATTGAGTGGGATCGCGGATGTGGTCCGCGAGTTAAAAGCAACGAAGTTTTGGATAGTCCCCTCGATCTGCATCTCGACATTGGCAGCAAGGCCCGTTTTTATACGGATGTCGCCAACCCTCGAAAGATCGCCTTTTATCCCCGAGAGCGGAAATTTCGCATTCTGAAAAAAGTCGATCCCGGCGGAGATCTCTAAAGAACCGGCGGGCGTGATATCAATATCGTCAGTCAGCAATGGGCGCTGTTGTGCCGCCACCATTAAGCTACACACACAGAGGACCAATACTAACCGGCACACACGCAACATTACGCAAATTTTGGCATTATTTTTGATGAATGTAAATGCCTGAAACCTAACCAATGTTGAGTGACTATTTGGACTTTGAACTCGAAAATTGACACAATGGGGGATGAAATCTTGTTGAATGAATTGGTGTCCGTAAAGCATTAGTACCCACAAATGGAGATCGTCAATTTTCAAAAAGAGCCGGTGGACGCCGGATTGCGGTTGGTGCCTGAACCGGCGGATCAGTTTGATATCGTCAAACTCGAACAACAGTTTGTTAACTTTGTATTCTTTAAGGTAGATCCCGGTTGGCGTAAGCTAGAGGCCGACGCTAAAGCGAAATATAAGGCTCGATTCGTTGAGGCCTTTGACAGCTATCGCCCGGATCTATTGCTCTTTAGCTACTCGCTGGTCGGATTTGATTCCAACGCCGACCTGATGTTTTGGCGAATTGGCGACTCGCTTGACCGATTACAGGAGATGACCGTCGCTCTTAATCGTACAGAACTGGGTGGGTATCTTTCGGCTTCGGACAATTATTTGTCGGTCACGAGATCTCGAATGTTCGTTGCCGACTCGTCCGAAGATCGCAATCACGTGCTCGCGGGCCAATCGAAATACCATTTCTTTTATCCCTGCTCGAAGCAGAAAGAGTGGCACGAAATGCCCGCCGCGGAGCGAGACGCGATGATCGAAGAGAGTTTTATGGTCGGAAAGAGATTTCCGAACATTCGGATCCATATGACCCACGCCATCGGCTTTAGCGATAAAGAGTATCTGATCTCATTCGAAACGGATGAACCGCGCGATTTTTTGGCTCTTGCCGCCGAATTACGAGAGACGGCCGGAAGTAAATTTACGCGGGAGGGATTGCCGGTATACACCTGCCGGCAACGGACGCTCTTAGAGTGTTTGGACGCTCTCGGTTAATGACGATAGCACGACGATTCTTTATCAGCGGCGAGGTTCAGGGTGTCGGGTACAGGTTTTTTGCCCAGCGCAGCGCTGCGCGGTATCAGGTGCGCGGATATATTAGGAATCTGGCGGATGGCCGGGTCGAGGCTCTGGTCGAGGGAAGCGAAAAGGCAGTCAATTCGTTTCGAGCGGACCTTGCCGCCGGGCCGATAAATGCAAGGGTCGGGCCGATCGAGGAGTTGGTCCTGGATCCTTGCGGACTTTATTCAGCATTCAGGATCGAAAAATAAGAATGGAACATTTACGAAAGTTAATACGAGAGGTGCCCGACTTTCCCAAGGCGGGTATCAATTTTTATGACATTACGACGTTGCTTAAGGATCCGGACGGCCTGGCGAATACGGTCGAAGCAATGTACGGCCTATGTGGCGACGAAAAGATCGACACTGTTATCGGCGTCGAATCACGGGGCTTCATATTTGCGCCGCCGCTCGCCATTAGGCTAAATGCCGGTTTTGTGCCGGTGCGCAAGCCCAAAAAGCTGCCCGCCGAAAAGGTGTCGATCGCGTACGATCTCGAATACGGTCAGGACACGCTTGAAGTCCACAAGGATGCCGTTGGCGAAGGCCACCGAGTTTTAATCGTCGATGACCTGCTTGCGACCGGCGGGACCGCGCGTGCCGTGATCGATCTCGTTGAGGGCCTTGGCGGAGTGGTTGCCGGATTGTTGTTCGTTATCGAACTCGATTTCTTAAAGGGCAGGGACAAGTTTGCCGGATATGACGTTCGGTCGCTGATGCGTTATGATTCTTAATTCGGTGCCGACCTAGTGTCTGAACCGTGATGTGGTCCCGTAGCTCAGTTGGATAGAGCGTTCGCCTCCTAAGTGAAAGGCCGGTGGTTCGAATCCACCCGGGATCACCACTTTTATTAAGGCTGAACTGTAATTGAGCGTTTAGCCGCAACAGTTATCCGGTATTTTGTGAGTTATTTTTGAGCTTTTGTGGAAGCCGGAGCCGAATGACCCTTTTTACTTAATGAACGGAAGAAAAGGGTGTTCAAGTACAGTGGCAGGCAAAAAGGCCGGGCTGCGGCATTCTCGAAGTCTATTCACAGATCTCCAAATCAAACCTTTTAACCGCAACGTAGCGAGCGTTGCGGTTTTTTTCGTTGCAGACGAACGTGGCTAATAGTCCTAAAAGATGGGCAAAGATCTGCGCTTTTAAGTGTTTCGTGGGCAATTCCGTATTGTGTTAGATTAAGGGATATGCAGTATGTCTTGACCGCAGAACAAATGCGAGAGGTCGATCGAAAGACGGTCGAACGATTCGGTATTCCGTCGATAGTTCTGATGGAAAATGCCGCCCAGGCGGCGGCGCGTATCATTATAGAAAGGCTGGGCGGATCGGTTCGGGCCAATTCGATACTGTTACTCTGCGGCAAGGGGAATAATGGTGGCGACGGTGCTGCTATCGCCAGGTTACTCGCAATGGCCGGGGCTAATGTTGACGTATTTCTCTTCGGCGAGATCGAGGATACGGTCGGTGATGCCAGAACAAATTTTGAGATCTGCAAAAGGCTCAACGATGCCGAATATCGGGATGACGTAGTTTATTGGCAGCCGATGCGGTGGACGTACCGAAACGAGGGCGGCGGTATCAACTTCATAGAGATCACGGATAAAGAGACTTTCTATGAAATGCTTAGTGAAGGTTGGGAACTTGGTTGGGTCGCCTTGGTCGATGCGATATGCGGAACCGGCCTAAACGGTGAACTTAGGGGAATGGTTGGGGAAATAACGGAACAGTTGTCCAAATGGGACAAATATCAGATCAAAGGACTTGGCGACTGTTTGCCCATTTTTTCGATCGATATGCCATCAGGGTTGCGTTCGGATCACGCCGATGCAGACGGCCCGCACCTTCGGGCTTCGGTCACCATCACATTTACTGCGCCCAAACCCGCTCAAGTACTGCCGCCCGCCTCGAATGCGATCGGCGAGTTGATCGTTGTAGATATCGGATCGCCATCGGTACTGTTGGAGAGTCTGGAAGTGAACCTTTTTCTGGCAGATGAATCAGATGCCGTTGAATGGCTCGAAGAATGCAAATTTCAGGGCGATTCGTACAAAAACAAACGCGGCCACGCATTGTTGATCGCAGGCTCGGACAACTATTCGGGTGCGGCGGTGCTGTGCGGTAACGCGGCGATGCGTTCGGGCGCCGGGCTAGTGACGATAGCGACGCCGAAGAGTTCCAAAGACTCGGTCGCAGCGCGCGTGCTGCCGGAGGTGATGGTACGCGGGGTGGCTGAGACCAAAAGTGGATCACTCGCCGAGTCGGCGTTTGAAGAGATCGGCGATCTGCTTGAAAAGGCCGATGCTGTCGCTATCGGAAGCGGAATATCGCAGGATGAAAGCACGCACAGGTTTGTTCAGAAAGTGATCACGAACCGTAATCGTCCGGTGATCGTTGATGCCGATGCCTTAAACTTGCTGTCGCCGGCTTTGAATAGCTGGGAGCCTGCAAACGAAAGCGGCGGTGCCTTGATATTGACGCCCCACGAAGGCGAATTTATGCGCTTGCTTGGCACGGACGACAAGGCGTTGATCAAAGACCGTGTCGAAGCCGTTCGTGATTTTGCAGTCCGGCATAGCGTTATACTTGTTTTGAAAGGTGAACGCGTTTTGATCGGTGCCCCGGACGGCAGGGTCGTGGTCAATCCAACAGGGAATTCCGGACTAGGTAAGGCCGGCAACGGTGATACTTTGACCGGCATTCTCACCGGATTTGCAGCACAGGCCGTAAAAAATGAGATAGATATGTTTTCCACTGTCGTCGCCGCCGTCTATATTGCCGGAATGGCGGGAGATGTGGCTGAGCAAAAATACGGCAAGCGTGTAATGACAGCGTCCGACGTGCGGGAGTGTCTGGTCGAGGTCTTCGGCCGATTAGCCGCAAAATAGAACTTTTGCCGGTGAGCTTATGATGATCGATGGATCGTATGTCAACGACTAAAACCATCTGCCCGACACCTGAGATGTCGTTCGAATTAGGGCAAGAGCTTGGCCGCGGCCTCCGTTCCGGTGATGTTGTATTGCTCGAGGGAGGACTCGGTGCGGGCAAGACCCTGTTTACCAAGGGAATTGTAAATGCTCTTGGGTACGATGTCGATGAAGTGACAAGTCCGAGTTTTGCGATCGTAAATCTATATGAACTCCCTGAGATAGATGTCTATCACGTCGATCTGTGGAGGCTTGATCCCGGCTTGGATATCTACACGGCGATCGGATTGGATGAGATATTGGACAGCGATCGAGCTTTAACGATCATCGAGTGGCCTGAGCGACTCGCTCAAAGCCCCGTTGGATCAGGAGTCATTAACGTAAAGATCGAAGGTGATGGCGACGAACCACGGACCATAACTATCGACCGTTAGGCCGCGATCGAAAATTTAACATCACAAATATTTAATGCTTGCCGTTAATCCGATATAATTTAGTTGGAATGTTAAGCAAAGTGGGTGGAAAAGATAGCAAAAAGGCCAACGAGGTAAACTCGGTTGAGAATGCCGCGGCGGCATTTGACGGTCAGTTGCTATTCAACCGTGAACTCGCGTGGCTCGAATTTAACCGGCAGGTGTTGGAAGAAGCGTTTCGCGACGGTGTTCCGGTGCTTGAGCGGCTTAAATTTCTGTCGATCTTCTCGACCAATCTCGACGAGTTCTTTATGATCCGCGTCTCCGGACTTAAGGAGCAGATCGACGAAGGCATTAGCGAACTTTCGCCTGACGGAATGACCGCGGAGGATCAGCTTGACGAATTGCGAAAGCGTCTGCGGCCGATGCTCAAACGACAGGTCAATCATTTGCAGCAAACGGTGCTGCCGGAACTGAAAAAGGCCGGATTGACGATCGAGCCGTATAAAGGCCTGAACGCCAAAGACCGCAAAAAGCTCGATAAGTATTTTCGCGATAATCTATTTCCGATCCTGACGCCACAGTCGGTCGATTCCAGCCATCCTTTTCCATATATTTCCAATTTAAGCCTCAATATCGGACTCTTTATCGAGCCGGATCGTGCATTTACGCAGAAGAGCCTGAAGCACCTATATCGGCAAAAGCGATTTACGCGGATCAAATTGCCGCCCACAGCCTCGCGGTTGATACCCATCGACGAGAAAAAAGGACGGTTTGCTCTTATCGAAGAGGTGATCGCGGCGAATGTTCAAGAAATATTTCCGAATATGAAAACTTCGGACTCGTTTCTATTTCGCGTCACGCGTGATGCCGACATCGAGCTTCGTGAGGACGAGGCCGGTGACTTGCTCAGGACTCTGGAACGCGAACTGCAACGCCGTCGTGACCGGTTTCCGGTCCGGTTGGAGGTCTCGGCGACGATGCCCGATAAGATGCTCCGCGTTCTGACTATGGGCATCGGCCTGAGCAATATCGACGTTGACCGTATCGAAGGACTTCTCGATATTCCGGACTTGATGCAGCTTTACGGCTTGGTCAAGCCTAACCTTAAGGACAAACCGTTTCAGACGCGGCACCCGATATCGCTGCACGGTAAAAAGAGTGCATTCGATGTGATCAAACGTCAGGATGTGTTGCTGCATCATCCATATAACTCTTTTAGCGTCGTTTCGGATTTTATCGCTGAGGCCGCTGAGGACCCGGACGTCCAGGCAATAAAGATATGTTTGTATCGTACGGGAAAGGACTCGCCGATCGTCGATTCGCTGATGCGCGCCAGTCGCCTCGGCAAACAGGTGACGGCACTGGTCGAGCTCAAGGCACGTTTTGACGAGGAGAACAATATCGAGTGGGCCAGACGTCTTGAGAATGAAGGCGTCCACGTCGTTTACGGCATAAGCTCATTAAAAACTCATTCCAAAGTTCTTTTGGTGATTCGTCGCGAAAAGGACAAGCTCGTCCGATATGTCCATCTTGCGACCGGAAATTATAATCCGGCGACCTCCAAGATCTACACCGACCTCGGCCTCCTCACGACCGACGAAGAAATTGGGGTTGACGCGACAAATCTATTTAATATGCTGACGGGGTATTCGCAGCAGATGAAATATCATCGGCTATTGGTCGCACCGCTCAACCTGCGTGAAACGATCGTCCAAATGATCCGCCGCGAGGTGCGTAATAAGTCGGCCGGCAAGCCGGCACGGATCATCGCTAAGTTTAACAGCCTCACCGACGTTGCGATCGTGAAGGAACTCTACGCTGCATCAAAAGCCGGCGTCGAGATCGACCTGATCGTGCGTGGTATCTGCGTGCTTAGGCCCGGGATCAAGGGTTTGTCCGAGAATATACGCGTTCGTTCGGTGATCGGACGTCTGCTCGAGCACAGTCGCGTATTCTATTTTGCCAATGGCGGCGACGATGCGGATGAAGAGGTCTATATCGGGAGTGCTGACTGGATGATGAGAAACCTGGACCGGCGGATCGAGGTTCTGGTTCCGATCCTCGGTGCCGATATCCGAAAGTACATAAAAGATACGTTTCTGGATGCTTATCTAAAGGATGACGTCAATGCCCGTGTGTTAAGGCCAGACGGCACTTACCGCAAGGTGGCCGTTTCCGCCTCAAATCCCTTCGATTCGCAAATGTATTTTGTTGGACGGGATGTCGCGGATTAAACCGTTGCTGTCTTTTCAAACCTCGATTCCATAATACCGTTGACCTGTTTTCCGAATTTTGCGGTCAAACGCGGATATCCACGCAACTCAGACTCGAATCGCTCGGCACCGAGCAACTTTTCGGCTTCGATAATGTCTTGGACCGAGCCTTCGATCTCCATATAATATCCGAACGGCAGTTCGTCCAATACGACCTCGACATTTCCTAAATGCCAAGACTTACGGTGCTTTTCGTACACTACCGCAAGTCGGTAGCCGAGTTTTTCGATGATCCGTTCGGTTGCCTCGACGTCTGCGACCATCGTTTCAAACTCGATCTTGTGTTTGAAGTCGCTGTCCGGGCTCGTCCCGACCTTTTCTTTATAGGTGAGCAGATTAGTATTGCCGGTTTTACGGACGCGCAGCACGGCATTTCGGTCGTCAAGCAGTTGCCCGCGATGCAGATAATTTTCCTCGAAAACGTCGTCAACGAAGACGGCATTCAACTCTCGAAGCTTTGCTTCCATTTCGACAAGCAGTTTTTTGTCCAAACGGTATTTTTTTTCAATTTCTATAGCCATTGGCCGGGTCGAAAATCTTCCTCTGGTAAATAGTACGTATTCTGCGGGTGCACGGCAAACAGTCGGTTATCAACTTACAGGGCTTGACTGAAATTGCCCAATATTCGATACTTGAAAAAAAGGTCAGGATTAGTTCCTGTCTATACATTTCTTAAAACGATAGAATTTAGAGGAAATATAATATGCCTTATCCAGAAATGATGATCCACGGAATGCGACAGGAACTTGCGCAGCTCGGGATAGAAGAAACCAAAACCACTGAGGCCGTCGACGAAGCCGTCAAAAATACTGACGGAACGGTGATGGTCGTCGTCAACTCGGTCTGCGGCTGTGCCGCCGGCGGTGTCCGCCCGGGAATCGCGATGGCGCTTCAGAATGCTGCGCACAAGCCTGATCGTTCGATCACTGTGTTTGCCGGTGCGGACATAGATGCCACCGACACTGCCCGTGCCTATTTCGAGGGATATGCTCCGTCGTCACCGGCGATCGGCATTCTGCAAAACGGCAAACTCGTACAGATGTTCGAACGCCGTGACCTCGAAGGCCGTCCGGCGATGACGATAGCACAGTCGCTGGTCGAAGCTTTTGAATCGCATTGCGTCAAGACGGATGCGGCAAATAACTAGGTCCATTACTTTCAACTCAGCGGAAAGGCCGTCAAGGATTTGGCGGCCTTTTTTATATTTGCCGCCGCTGAAATAGTTATTGCCCTTGCGGCATAATACCGTTAGAATAGCGTTGGACTCTATTTACCCTAGTCGGGCTTCGCCAATGTCAATCAGCCAACGCCAGCACATACGATTTTCGCTCGACCTTCCGGCGTGGATATACACGAAGTTTGGCGAAAAGCAGCAAACTCTGCTGCAGCAGATAAGTATCGGCGGTTGCTTTACCGGATGGGAAGAGAATATCTACATCGGCGATGAATTTCGGATGGAAATTCAGATGCCGAACGGCAATTATATACCGCTGCACTGCAAGGCTCTGTACCGTTTTGAACACACCGGGATTGGTGTAAAATTTGTCGATATTACCGAATTTGAACAAGAGCTGATCACTCAGATCATCGCCGCCAGGCTCGACGCCGAAGGCGTTCCCCTACAAGTCAATCCGTTTGCCCATCCGCCGACGTTCGCCGACCAAGAGTCAACTCCGCGGGTCACGGACATCCGCGAAAAGACCGACGCCATCCTGGAGCGGATAATGACCCCAGACTAAAGAGCCCAAGAGTGGACAGTCATAACGCCGATCTGCTTGCACCGGCTCAATGCTTAGTTGCCCGTAAATATAACGCGACATCTAATGATCGATCTCAAAACAACTCATCCATCGCCTGTTCGAGGTTTTTAACGCCTACAACTCTAATTCCTAAAAGCTTTTCCAGGCCTTTTTTATTCGATTCCGGCAGGATCAGCTTTTTAAATCCAAGGGTTTGAGCTTCGCGGGCTCTGGCTTGGGCCTGAAGCACACCGCGGACTTCGCCGGTCAGGCCGACCTCGCCAAATAGGGCGGTTTCGGGCGGGACTTGCAGATTGCGAAAGCTCGAGGCGATCGAGCCGATGATCCCGAGGTCGGCGGCCGGTTCGTCGATCTCCATACCTCCGGCGACATTGATAAAGACATCGTCGGCCGCAAGCTGAAAGCCGAGCTGCTTTTCCATAACAGCGATCAGCAGCGATGCGCGATTTTGGTCAAAGCCCTGCGTCATTCGGCGCCCAGTGCCAAACTTGGTGCCGCTCACTAATGCCTGCACCTCGACCAGCAGCGGCCGCGTGCCCTCCATACAGACGGTGACGACTGATCCGGTTGCATTCTCGGGCCGCTCTTGCAGGAAAAGCTCGGACGGATTGGCAACGGCGATCAGACCAGCGTTGGTCATTTCGAAAACGCCGATCTCGTTTGCCGCTCCAAAACGATTTTTGGTCGCGCGGATGATGCGGTGATTGTGGTGGCGGTCGCCCTCAAAATAAAGAACGGTATCGACAATGTGTTCGAGCGTCTTGGGCCCGGCGATCGAGCCTTCCTTGGTGACGTGGCCAGTCAGGAAGACGGGCGTCCCTGTTTGTTTGGCAAACATCATAAACTGCGCCGCCACATCCCGAACTTGCGAAACGCTGCCCGGAGCCGACTCGATCTTGTCGCTGAAAACGGTCTGGATCGAGTCGACAATGACAAAATCGGGCCTCAATTTATCAGTTTCGGCCAGTATCGCTTGCAGATTGGTCTCCGGCAAAAGGAAAAGATTTTCGGCCTCGACGCTCAGGCGTTCGCCTCGCATCTTGATCTGGCGTTCTGACTCTTCGCCTGACACGTAGAGCACCTTTGCACCGTGGCGGCTGAGCTTATCGGCCATCTGGATGACTATGGTCGATTTGCCGATGCCCGGAGCACCACCGATCAGCACCAGTGAGCCCGCAACGATGCCGCCGCCGAGTACGCGGTCGAGTTCGTCGATGCCCGACGGAGTCCGCGATTCGTCCTGCGATTCGATCGTGCCATAGGCGATCGGGGAGGTCTGGCGGTACTGCGAGACATAATTATGTTTGGTGTCGATCGACGGCGTTGGCCGGAAACGCTCTTCGACCAACGTGTTCCATTCCTGACAGTCGGGGCACTGCCCGAGCCACTTACGCGACTGCCCGCCGCAGCTCTGACAAACGAATATTGTTGCCGGTTGTTTCGCCATTTGATTATTTAAGTAAGCATACAACAGCCGACCTTTGTAAACGAATTAGCCGTATAGACACCCCAGCGATCAGCCACTTGCCCGGCCGCCTTGGTTGCGCCGTTCAAGTGCATAATATCGTCACGCAATAAAGACCACTGCAAGTGTCCGCAGAATTACGGTTCTGTGAGTCTGAAGCCGATCGTCGGACACAAAAAAGGTTGCCGGATAACTTAAATATCCGGCAACCTTTTCGTTTAATCTTTTCAACCCGAGTAACTTAGCTATCGCGGCTGTCGCCTATGATCATATAAAGCGCGAATTCAGTGCCCGGCTTTTTGGGTGGCTGATTTTCGCGAGGCGGCGGTTTAGGTTGCGGGTTGACGACCGGCGGCGGATTTTTCGGCGGCGGCTTTTTCTGATCGTCGTTCTTTTGTGCCGCAATCGCCATTGACAGGCCGATCACCATCGTACACATTAGCAAGATCTTGTTTAATTTCTTCATCGCTTTAAGGTTTCCTCTTTCGTTAAAATAACGCTCTTGGGGAAAGAGGAACGTGCGTTCCGCTTGTTTTATAGCAATCGCGATGCCACAAGCGAACATATGATTGATTATCCAGTAAATAGGTTGGATTCTATCATTTAGGCCGTCCTTTCCATTTACAAAACTTTACGTTTTCAGGTATTTATATACGAAATGGTGAATCTGCTCGATATTTTGGCATCTGTCGTCGCGAGAAAATTGTGTTTGACGGTCTCTCATCGCTATCAATCGGTGGCATAATCGAACTATGACTCAATCGATAAATTCGCAAGACCGCATTCGGTCGGTACTCGTCCTGATAGCGACGATCGCAACGATCACGTTTAACTTATTGGCGGCTGGAGGATATGTGAATGGCGTATCGCCGGATATGATCTCGAACAAGTATCCAACTGTGATCACACCGGCGGGATATGCGTTCACGATGTGGAGTTTGATCTACGTCGGCATCATAGCATTTAGCGTTTATCAGTTGTTGCCCAACCAACTTGCACGCTTTCGGTCGGTTCGCACGCTCTATGTTATCAGTTGTTTGTTGAATTGTGCCTGGATATATTTCTGGCACCGCGAGCAGATCGCTATCAGCTTTGGTTTGATCGTCGCCCTTTGTTTGACGCTCGTCTTGATCCTGCGCAATTTTCGCGATGCCGAAGACCCGGGCTTTGCATTGTTAACTAAAGCTCCATTCGGCTTTTACGCGGGTTGGGTGGCCGCCGCATCGATCGTAAATCTTGCGGTCGTGCTGAAGTGGGCAAATGTGGAAATGACGCCGCGGGGTTGGAATATTTTCGGGGTCGTGTGTATCTTGGCGGCGGCAGCCCTGGCTATCGCGGCCCGGGTCTGGCTGCGAAATTATCTCTTTCCGCTGGCGATCGCTTGGGCAGTGTCTTCGATCGCGGTGAAACAGAGCGGAAACACGGCCATAGTTGTGGCCGCTGCGGTTGCGACAGTGATCGGACTTGTCACGGCCGGCAGTATTGTCACCAGTCTGAAAGATTCGACTAACAAAAACGCGTGAACGACGGCCTGATCTGTATCTCAACCTGTGCCGAAACGGCCGAGGAATTGCGTTTGCAATTGGACGGAGCGGACGCCACGGGCGATGCTGCTGAGGTTAGATTTGACTGTCTGCGACCCGACGAACTGCAAAAGGCGATCGAGATGATAGGCTCGATCGGCCTGCAGATACCTCTCATCGCGACCTTTCGATCTCCGGCGCAGGGTGGT
The DNA here is from genome assembly GCA_016720705.1 of Chloracidobacterium sp. Classification (NCBI taxonomy): domain Bacteria; kingdom Pseudomonadati; phylum Acidobacteriota; class Blastocatellia; order Chloracidobacteriales; family Chloracidobacteriaceae; genus Chloracidobacterium; species Chloracidobacterium sp. The sequence goes on from JADKKB010000005.1 coordinate 238,439, forward strand.
CGCGGGCGGGCGACATTCGACGAGCGCGTGCAGTTTTGGCAAAGCCTGCCGAATGACTATTTTGCAGTCGATCTCGAGGACGACATTATCCAATTTGCCCCGGCGGGCGTGCGTCGCATCGCGTCCTTTCACGATCTCGATGGCATTCCGGATGATATCGAAGCGGTTTACGGCAGACTTGCGAGCAGCGGCGACATCGTCAAGATCGCGGTTCGGGCGGACGATGCAACTGACGCCTTGGCGGTCTGGAATCTGATCGAGAAAGCGAAAAATGACGGCAAGCCGATGATCGCGATCGCGATGGGCGATGGCGGCAAATGGACGCGGATCTTAGGGCCTGCACACGGAGCGTTTCTGACATTCGCCGCATCATCTGACGGAATGGCGACGGCCGACGGACAGATCACCGCGAAAGAGATGAGTGACGTTTACCGCGTCAGGGAACTCGGAGGCGGAAGCCTTGTGTTCGGCGTTTTGGGTAACCCGATCGCTCAGTCGATGTCACCGTTTATGCACAATCCCGCATTTGCTTCGGCCGGTATTGATGCAGTTTTTGTAAGTCTTCTGGTCAAGGACATCGGTGTATTCTTAAGACGAATGGTGCGGCCGGAGACTAGGGAAGCTGAGCTTAATTTCGGTGGTTTTTCGGTCACGATGCCGCATAAGCAGACGATAATGCAGTACCTTGACGCGATCGATCCGACGGCCGAAAAGATAGGGGCGGTCAATACCGTCAAGATCGATCGAGGGATGCTGACGGGCTTTAATACAGACGCACACGGATTTATCTCACCTTTGAAAGCAAAGTTTGGCGATCTAAAAGGCGCGAGGGTTGCGGTCTGTGGTGCGGGCGGTGCCGCGCGTGCGGCGGTCTATGCGTTAAAGTTAGAAAGTGCGGACGTGATCGTGTTGGCACGCGACAAGCAAAAGGCGCGTCTGTTCGGCGACGAATTTGGTGTCGAATGGGGACAGCTTACCGAGGATGCGTGCGGCGTGGACATTATTGTCGATTCGACGCCCGCCGGGATGAAAGGGCCGTTGGAGAATGAAACGCTATTTATGGCTGAGGGTCTGAGCGGCGTAAAATTAGTCTATGACCTCGTGACGAAACTCACCGATACGCCGCTTATACGCGAAGCCAGACTTGCCGGCATCCCGACGATCGGCGGCATCGAAATGCTCATCGCTCAGGGCACCAGGCAGTTCGAGATATGGACCGGTCGCGAGGCACCGGCGGAACTGATGCGGGATTCACTGCTTGCCGGAATGGAAAGATAAGATATGGATATCGAAGCCCTAAATTGTCCTAACTGCGGCGTTGGCGTCGCGAGCGATCACACACAGTGCGAATTTTGTAACTCGCGTTTGAAAACGATGGCGTGCCCATCGTGTATGGGCCTGATGTTTGTCGGGACACAATTCTGCGGGCACTGCGGCGAAAAAATGGTTGAAGCCGCGACGCCCGAAGGCGACGGTCTTGGCAATTGTCCGCGATGCAAATCAGGCCTGGAAATGCTGAAGATCGCCGATACGGCGTTTCGCGAGTGTTTGAGATGCGACGGGCTCTGGGCCGATGTTGCGACATTTGAGCGGCTATGTGTCGAGCGTGAAGAGCAATCTGCCGTCATGGGCTTTATCGGCGACCGCGAATCTCACACCGTGTCGGCTTCCAAGATCAGCTATGTTCCGTGTCCCGATTGTAGCCAACTGATGAATCGCAGCAATTTTGCGAGGGCATCCGGCGTTATTATCGATATTTGTAAACGTCACGGTGTGTGGTTTGACGCCGAGGAACTGCCGCGGATAATCGAATTTATCCAAAGCGGCGGAATGGAACTCGCGAGGCAGAAGGAAAAGGTAGAGATCGAGGAACAACGCAAACGGCTTCGCGAAGAGCAACGGAAATACGGTGCCGAAGAACCTCAGACCGGGCTCGGTTCGATCTTTGCAAGTGATAGCAATGCGAGCATCCGATCATTTGTCCGACGTCTTTTCGATTAGATCGAGTTTCGGAGTGAAAATTGTAAGTGGGCAACCGTCTTAAAAGATCAGGTTAAATAGTTGAACGAAAGATACAGCCGACAAATATTATTCAGGGAGATCGGAGTTGACGGTCAGCAGAAGTTGCTCGAATCGAGGGTTCTGCTCGTTGGCTGCGGAGCTCTCGGGGCATCGCACGCCGAGATGCTGGCACGTGCGGGCGTCGGGAAGTTGCGGATCGTCGATCGGGACTTTGTGGAATACACCAATCTGCAGCGACAGACATTGTTCAGCGAGGACGACGCCGCGGAGCGCACGCCCAAAGCTATCGCGGCAAAGCAGCGGATCGCCGCAGTGAACTCCGAGATCGAGGTCGAGGCGATCATTGCAGACGTAAATCATTCGAATGTGGAGGCGCTCATCAACGGATGCGACCTTGTTATAGACGGCACGGATAATTTTCAGGTCCGTTATCTGGTCAATGACGCGTGCGTCAAACTCGGCACACCGTGGATATATGGTGCGGCCGTGTCGAGTTACGGAACGACGATGACGATCATTCCGGGAAAGACGCCGTGCCTGCGATGTGTTTTTGACGAAATGCCGGACGCCGGATCTGCTCCGACGTGTGACACCGCCGGCGTGATAATGCCGATAATTACGACCATTTCGGCCGTGCAGGTGGCCGAAGCGTTAAAACTGCTGATCGGCAAGATCGATGCACTGCACGGGTCGCTGATGCAGTTTGACCTATGGGCAAATGACCGGCAAAGCATCAAACTCGTCGAGCCGAATCCCGATTGTCGGACGTGCGGCCTGCGCATTTTCGACTATCTCGACACCGAGACACCGGAGTTTTCGGCGGCACTGTGCGGCCGTAACGCGGTGCAGATCGCCCCACCGCACGCGATCACGCTCGATCTCGACCAACTGGCTGAGCGACTGCAGTTTGTCGTCAGCGTCAATCAAAACGAATATCTTCTGCGATTTACGTCAGGTGAATATGAAATGACGGTCTTTCGTGACGGACGGGCGATCGTTAAAGGCACGGATGACCTAGCGGCTGCCCGTTCTATGTATGCGAGATTTGTAGGTAGCTGAGTCAGTATGTGATACCCATCACAAACGGTTACACTATACATATCGGGATCACGGATATGGGCGATACTCCAAGGGTAGTGATAATCGGCGGCGGTTTTGGCGGACTCTGGGCAGCCAAGGCTTTGGCAAAGCTTCCGGTCGATGTCACGCTGATCGATCGCAAAAATCACCACGTTTTCCAACCGTTGCTCTATCAAGTCGCAACTGCCGTACTCTCGCCGGGCGAGATCGCCCAACCGATACGCCGCATCCTGCACCGAAACAAGAATACCGAGATTTTACTCGGCGACGCCGTTGGTTTTGATACGGACACGCAGAACGTGAGACTGTCCGACGGTGAGGTCGTGCCGTACGACTATCTGATCGTCGCGGCGGGTGCGAGGCACTCTTATTTTGGCCACGATGAATGGGAGTCGTCGGCACCCGGACTGAAAACGCTGGAGGATGCGGTGGACATCCGCCGCCGCGTTCTGCTCGCCTTCGAAATGGCCGAGCGTGACGCATATCTGACTGGTGAGCAACGAAGCCTCACCTTTGTCATTGTCGGTGGTGGACCAACCGGCGTTGAACTCGCCGGGGCGATCGCCGATATCGCAAGAAAGGCTCTTGCAAAGGACTTCAACGCGATCGATACGACGTCGGCAAAGGTAATTTTGTTTGAGGGTTCTGACCGTGTCCTCGGTACATTTGCCGGCGACCTTTCGGAAAGCGGAAAGTCACAGCTAGAAGATCTGGGCGTCGAGGTCAGGCTCAACAATTTTGTCAGAGAGATAGAACCCGGACAGGTGAAGGTCGGTGAGCAGTGGATCGAATGTGATCTTGTGCTTTGGGCAACCGGTGTCGCCGCATCGCCGCTGGGCAAGGCTCTCGGCGTTGAAACAGATCGTGCCGGACGCGTACACATCGAACGCGATCTATCGGTGCCGGGCTATAAAAATATCTTTGTTATCGGCGATATGGCGTCGTTGATGCAGGAAAATGGTGAGCCTGTGCCGGGCGTCAGTCCGGCGGCTATGCAGATGGGCAGGGCCGCCGCCGGAAATATTTCGTGTGACATCAAGGGCGAACCGCGAACGGACTTTAGGTACGTGGACAAAGGCAAAATGGCAACTATCGGCCGCCGCAAGGCGATCGCGGAGGCCGCCGGGCTTAAGTTCAAGGGATTTATCGCGTGGCTGATGTGGCTCTTTTTGCACGTGTTCTTCCTGATCGGTTTTCGCAATCGATTTTCCGTAATGTTCGAATGGTTTTGGGCTTATCTTACCCGGGAGCGAAGTGCCAGATTGATCATCGGCGATGCCGACGAACTCGTTGAGGCAACGGCATTCATCAGGGCAAGATCCGCTCTGAATATAACCAAAAAAAGCTGAAATCCGGATCGCACAGCACAAGTCAGCGTCTGAAAGGCACTGCACCGTGTGTATCGGTGTCTTTTTTGTGTGAATTGTGGTTAAATTTTTACGTTCCGAGTACAGGGTACGAAACGCACTAAATGAAGAAATACTTACTTTTGCCGATCTTTTCTGTTTTTTTTGCAATGAGTGTCGCGGCGGTTGAACCGATGGTCTGGTCGGTCAATTCGCGAGCCGAGGTGTTGAGAGGCGACGCCCGCGGGATCTCGATCGACGATACGGGGACGATGACCTTAGCCCCGAGATTGACCGAAGCGTTCAAGACCGAGCAATCGTACATCTGGTCCAGCACAGCCGATGCGGCCGGAAACGTGTATCTCGGAACGGGCGGTGACGGCAAGATCTTCAAAGTTGACCCGTCAGGCAAAGGCTCGCTGTTTGTGGACCTCGCGGAGTTGAACGTGTCGTCAATTGTGCTAGGCAGGGCGGGCGAGATATTCGCCGCGACATCACCGGACGGTAAGGTCTATCGCATCGACGCAACCGGCAAGGCCGAGATCTATTTCGAGCCCAAGGAGAAGTATATTTGGGCTCTCGCCGTGCTCGCTGACGGCGGCCTTGCGGTCGCTACGGGTGATAACGGCAAGATATTCAAGGTCAAAACGCCAAAAGCGTCTCCTGAAACCTCATTATTTTTTGATACAAGCGAAACGCACATCATCTCGCTTGCGGCTGATAAAAAGGGTAATTTATTCGCGGGCACCGACTCTAACGGCCTGGTGATAGAGTTTGGAGCAGACGGTAAGCCATTCGGATTGCTCGATTCGCCGCTACGCGAGATCCACGGCCTTGCGATCGGCACCGATGGTTCGTTGTATGCTCTGGCGATCGCTGAGTCAGTTGCGGCCAAACCCGCCGAGACTACCGCCGCAACCGCTACCGAATCTAAGGCCGTAACGGTCGAAAAGGCCAATCCGCTGACGCCTGAGACGCCGGCAAAGAGCAAATACGATCTCGCGGCGGCAAAGTCTGCTGTGTATCGCATCACCGCCGACGGCAAAACGGATCTGCTTTGGGCTTCAGCCAACGTCGTAGGGTTTTCGATCTTTCCGCAGAGTGCCGGAAACGGCGTCCTAATCGGGACATCGGACAAGGGACGAGTTTACAACGTCAGCAATGATGGCCGGGAGACGCTTGTGCTGCAGACCGGTGCCAGTCAGGTCTCAACGCTCGGAAGTGACGGTAGGTCGCTATATGCGACATCGAGTAATCAGGGAAGTTTCTACCGAATTCAGGGCGATGCGACGGAGGGAAGTTATGAGTCGGCGGTGCTCGATACTAAGGCGACCTCGACATTTGGCCGCATCTGGTGGCGAGCAAGCGGCAGCGTCAGTATCCAGACCCGCAGCGGAAATACCGAAAAATCGGATGAAACCTGGAGCACTTGGAGCGATGCGATGACGGACCCGAAGGGCGTCCAGGTCACTAGCCCAAAGGCCCGTTTTTTCCAATGGCGTGCAGTATTCAAAGCGGGTGCGGCGGCGGCGTCATTGAGCGAGGTAAATCTGTCATTTGCTGCCGTAAATATTGCTCCGGAGGTGCTATCCATCCAGGTGCTGCCGACAAACGTCGGACTTGCGGCCAATCCGCCGATACAGGTCGATCCTAATATCGAGCTTTCAGGGATGGACTCGTCAACTTTTGGCATACCCAACGCGGCGGTCCCGCCGAGGCGTTTGTTTCAGAGAGCGGCGACATCGCTACAATGGACGGCCGAGGACCGAAACGGCGACAAGATGGTCTATGACCTGTATTTTAAGGAGATCGGTGACCGTGACTTCAAACTGTTAAAAGCCGACCTGACCGATAATTTTGCGGCGATCGACGGACAATCTTTGGCTGACGGCAGATACCTTTTTAAGGTAGTCGCTCGAGATAACCCGTCAAATCCCGTTAAGCTCGCCCTTGCGGGTGAACGCCTGACCGAACCAGTCGATATCGACAATACCGCCCCGATCGTAACTGCTGTCGGAACACCGTCGATATCGGGCGACAAGGCCCGCGTCACATTCGACGCGATCGACGCCGCCAGCTACATCAAACGAGCAGAGTACAGCGTCAATGGTGGCGAGTGGGTCAATGTCTATCCGGATGATGGGATCGCGGACGGGCCTAAGGAACGTTTCTCGATAGACATCCCGGTGATCGCGGCGGGCGAATATGTCGTTACCTTACGCGCGTTTGACGTGAATTCGAACGCCGGTAATGCCCGCATCGTCGTCAGGAAGTAATTGCAAGTAAAACGGAGAACTAGATGAGCCTTTCAGCTAAGAGTGTCGCGGTCGTGACAGGAGCGGCGTCGGGTATCGGCAGGGCGTTGGCCATAAAACTCGCCGAAGAAAAGATCGCGGGAATTGCCATTTCGGATGTGAACGAAGCGGGATTGTCAGAAACTGCTGACTTGGCCGGTGCGGCGGGCGTGCCCATCTCGACACACATCATCGACGTGTCCAAAATCGACCAGGTGCAGCGACTGGCGGATGAGGCGGTTGCCGCTCACGGCGGTGTGACGCACCTTATAAATAACGCAGGCGTTGGCGTGCTTGGCAATTTCGAACAGCTGTCGATCGAGGATTTTGAGTGGTTGATGAGCATCAATTTTTGGGGTGTGATATATGGCTGCAAGGTTTTTTTGCCGATCTTAAGGCAACAGGAAAGTGCCCATATCCTCAATGTTTCGAGTGTATTTGGATTTATCGCACCTGAGGAACAGTCGGCATATTGTGCCTCCAAGTTTGCTGTCCGCGGCTTTACCGAGAGTCTGCGGCACGAACTCGCAGGAACCAATGTGACGGTTTCCGCGATCCATCCGGGCGGCATCAAGACCAATATCGCACGCAATTCACGCGTTGGTAAAGACACTCCCGAAGACTGGAAGCAACAAGGTGCCAAATTCTTTGATAAGGTCGCCCGCACATCGCCGGAAACGGCGGCGGATGTGATAGTGAAGGGTATCAAGGCTAAAAATCCACGGATCCTGATCGGGCAGGATGCCTACGCTATTAGTACAATTTCGCGGCTTTTCCCAAAACGATACCTGAGGTTGCTCGAACGCCTCAGCGGACACAAGATGAGTTTGCGTAAAAAGTAGACCTACTTTTTCGGCAACGTCATCGTCTTGCCCTCGGTATCCATTTCGAGCGGGCGGGTCGTATTGTCAGTCACGCTCGGGGGGACAAGGTCGCCCGTCTTAAAGCGGGAGTCCGCGGCGATAAAATCATTCTGCTGCTGCGGCAACGACGGACGTTGAGCGTCCGGTAGCGATGACTGAGCGTCCACGGCACCATACACTGGTTGTCCTCGATCAAGTCGGCGAATCTGCATATACTGCGCAATTCCCGCACCGAGCGACATAAACGCCGGGATCAACATCCAAAACCACCAGACCTTTGCTCCCGCCATACCGGTATAGCCAAGCACACCTGCCACAACCAGAAAGGAAAAGCCAGTGAAAATCTTAGTGACCGCACTTTCGATCGAGATAGGTTTACCTTTGCGATCTAAAAGCTGTTTGGGATGCTCGGCCGGACTTGCCAGGGCCGTCGAAATATTGCCTAGATCGGTTCCGCAACTTCGGCAAAATTTGCCGTTGTCAGGATTTTGAGTTCCGCATTTTGGGCAAAACATAAGCTTTATTCGTCCTTTGATCGTTGTCTTCTAGCTTCAAAAAGTATTACGCCGGCCGCGACCGAAACGTTCAGGGAATCGATCTTGCCATACATCGGTATCTTTACCAACACATCACAGTTCTCGGCGACCAAGCGGTGCAAACCCGAACCCTCACCGCCTAGTACCAGTGCCGAAGGCCTTGTCCAATCCCATTCGTTGTAGGTCATCGACGCGTCCATACTTGTGCCTACGACCCAGATGTCGCGACGCTTCAGGTCCTCGATCAGGCGATTGAGATTGCCCGTCTTAGCAACTTTAATATACTCGATCGCCCCGGCGGAGGATTTTGCCACAGTATCGTTGAGCCCGACGGCGCGACGCTCAGGGATTATCACACCGTCAACGCCGGCACCCTCGGCAGTCCGGAGTATCGCTCCGAGATTGCGTGGGTCCTCAACACCGTCCAGGATCAGCACCAGAGGTATTTCAGATGCGTCAACTACCGCCTCAACATCCACGTAAGCTGCCGCCGAAGTAAACGCGAGGACGCCCTGGTGGTTAACGCCGGAATCGAGATGTTTGGCAAAATTATCACGCGGCACCCGGCTCCAGGCGATCGAACGGGCACGGCAAAGGTCGATGATCTCGGACAGACGCCGCTCCAGAGCACCATCGGCGATCAGCACCTTGTCCACCCGTCGATTCTCGGCCCGTAGAGCCTCAAGCACAGGCAGAACGCCATAGATCGCAGTCGCATTGGTCTTGAAACCTTCGGCTTTGCTGCGTTCGGGGCGCGGTTGCTGCCGAGGCTCACGCGGCGGTGTATTGAACTTCTTCTTCATAAAAGATGCCATTGCAGGCGCGAATACCGATTAAATTGTCCCAGATTTGAGCTCGAGGACGCCGCCCCAAAATCAAAGCTCATCATTCCGCTTCGCAAAAGGCCGCGTGAATCGCGCCGTCGGTCAATTTCCCAAACCAGCGATATCTCGTCGATCACAACATCGAATTTATCAGCAAACCTGATACCGGTCGATACTTGCCGAATGCGTTGGGCAAGGCGCCGCATATTCTCGGCCGCGATCAGGCCCTTGTCGCCGCCTAAACACGAAAAATCAAAGCCGGTCGGCAAAATCCGCCAGCCGCGTTTGTCGCCGCGGCTATAGATGTCGATCAACAGATGGTCGGCTGACGTTTCCGACTCGTCCAGCAGCTTTGACTCACCGGCCCGCTTTCGCTTTTCAAGGCGTTCGGTCCGTGTCTCCCGAATTGTGCCGATCACGATCACCGCCAGATCATCGAATTTGGCCGAATAAGGTTGGCCGTTGTTGAAATCAATAAATGTGATGCCGTCGGAACCGAACTCGATGCCGCGTAGCCGCACCGGAGACTGATCTGTCATCAGGTCTTTGTCCGCAACGACCTTTGACGCGACTCCGAGCCCGGCCAACCGCTGCGACGCCGTCACGGCGTGTATTTCGTTTGCGAGCCTCGCTATCGGCAAAGGGACCATAGATCTCAGGCATTGTGCTACAACATCTGCGGGAGTGCCGGTCAGCTTTGCCCCCTCGCGGACCGTGTCCGCCGACACGGGTTCGCAGGAATATGCGATCACGTTGTATCCGGGCTCGATATCGTCGGGCCTTCGCAGGTCGCCGGTCGATTCTGTTGCGGCCACATCCGATATTGGGCTGCCGCAATATATGCACTTTGACCGGTCGGGCGAGTTATTGCGGCTGCATTTGCCGCATACGATCAGTTGACCGGGGGCAAATCCGATGTCTTCGCTCCGGATAGCGGTCCCGTCCGAGAGATAGTTGTCCGAAGGGTCTTGATCGTTCGATGTCATAGAATTCTGCGTCGAAAAACTGAATTTTAACATTATCATCGACAATTTGCTTGACCATTCATCGTGCCAAAGGCACACTAAGGATGGGCATATCCTTGGACGCGAAGAGAAAGGTTCGAGCGGCGGGGGTCGTAAGTCGTTTACTGTTAGTTGGTTAGGTATTGAAAAAGATATTTTATTCGATTTTTGGTTCACTTTTTTGAACTATTGGGTTCACTTTTCAGACTATTTAAGCCTCATCGCTCAGCTCGTCATTCGCCTCTGGGATCTGCCGTAGATCTCGACGGTAGAGGTGTGTAAAATGCAGTTCGATACAACGACCGGTTCATCCTGGGAGTTTGGGCATCGTGGCAGGGTTGCTGTCTTTATAGACGGAAATAATTTGTTCCACGCGGCCCGATTTCACAACATAGATATTGACTACAATAAGCTACTCCGAGTATTGCTTGGCGACGGCCGTCTGTTGCGTGCCTTTTTTTACACCGGTGTGGACGTGGGGGCCGAGCGGCAGCAAGGTTTTCTTTTGTGGATGAGGCGAAATGGATTTCGGGTCATTCAAAAAGAATTAAAGACCTTCTACGATGGAACTCGAAAGGCAAACCTGGATGTCGAGATCGCGGTGGATATGCTCAGTCTGGCCGGGCGTTATGACACTGCCGTGCTCGTGTCCGGCGATGAGGACTTTGTTTACGCGATCAATGCGGTCGCTTACAAAGGGTGCCGCGTCGAAGTTGCAGGATTCAGATCAAACACCGCTCCGCGACTGATAGACGTTGCAGACTTCTTTATCGACCTTGGTGATATTGCCGACCTGATCAGAAAAGACACGACTCAACCGGGTGCGTATGACGTGCCGTCATTTGTCCCCGCAGGCGAAATGCTTTCACAGGAACCGCGAGCCGAGGGATATGGCCGCCACGCTCGTCCGGCGCCGCCGGCACGGGATTTCGCCGACGATGTACGCGATTCACAAACGGATATCGACCGGATTTCTAACGAAAGATGAAATTATTCACCGTTAAGGAAGCCAATGACGTTTTGCCGTCGGTGATTCCGAAACTTCTCGACATCCGTGAGTACTACGCAATGATCGAAGTGATGCGGGACGAAGCCAGGACGGCGGCGGCTGCGTCGAAGTTTGGGGGCGGTATGGTCGGCGGCACAGGATATGTAAACGCACTGTACCAAGTCGGAAAATTGACGACTGAACTTGGGGCCATCGGTATCGAGTTGAAAGACTATACCCGCGGACTGATCGACTTTCCTTCAATGAGGAATGATCGTGTAGTTTTGCTCTGTTGGCAGATCGGCGATGGGGATGAGATCGGTTGGTGGCACGAGACGGATGCGGGATTTGCCGGACGAAAACCGCTTTAAATTTATCCACAGTGTTTTCCACAATTTGTGGTTATAGAGTGGGTAAGAAAAATGTTTGAAAAGCTTAAGCTTTAGTGCGCTTTAGGGTTGACGAGTTAAAGCGATTCCTGATACCATCACGTAGTTTTTGCTAATCTCCCTTACCACGATACTGTACAGTTGAACGGAAACGCCTATGAAATGCCCGGTTTGCGATCGAGATCTGGCGCCGACTTTGTCAATTTGCCCCACATGCGGCGCAATGATGAACGATTCGGTCCGTGAAGAGCTACAAACAAAGATCACCCCGTCAGCCAAACTGCGGCGTATTGAAGCGATGGTTCACCCCGCGACTTCTCCGGCGGACCCGAAAAAAGCTGTGCTTGCCCCGCCGCCGAGGCCGATGATTCTGGAGCAGGTGGCGGCACCGTTGCAAACTCCTGCACCGAAGAAGGCTGAACCGGTAAATCGCGTGATAACCGCCAATTTGAACACGAAACAAACTAGTCCGACGTTGGTCGAATTCCAAAATAAAAATATCGTCGTCCCGGAATGGCGGTTGCAAATGCAGAACGCGGTCCGTCAGCGAAAGGGAATGGCGGAGGAAAGTGTTGCGGACAACGCTGTTGCGGTAAAGCATACGCAGATGGCAACCCACGGGGCAACTGCCCTAAAGACCGAAACGGTCGCAGATCCCATTCCGATGGCGGAGATCGAAAATGCTGACCCCAGGCTCGGTGCTGCCCTCAAGCGGATCGCCGATTCGCGTCGTGCATTTTTGCCGGAAGACGCAAAGGCCCCCGCGACCGAACGGGTAGCGGCAGCTAAGAATTTTCCGTTCAACGTTGTGTCGCCAACGCCAAATCAGCCGGTCAGGCCACCGATGTCCGTCCAAACGGCCGTTCGTCCCAAACCGGCGATGGTCACACCACTGCGGATGGAGGCTAAACTCGATACAAATAAATTGCCGCGGATCGAAACGGTCATACCGCCACCGACCGCCGAGGCGGCAGTCGAAGAAACCGAGATCTCAAAGCCCGCAGTTATGCCGTCCCAGACCGGGTTTTCGGATGTGAAGCGGATACTCATCAACGCTGAGCACGAATACGCTGAGCCGGATACGGCACTTAACGACGACGAGGAGATCGAAGATCTGGCGCCGCTCTCGATGCGGTTCAACGCCGGCTTATTTGACCTCATCGTAGCCGTTTCAGTCAGTATGTTGGCTCTTTCACCCTTTGCTCTCACAGGTGGCGACTGGTTTTCGAAGGCTGCGGTACTGACATTTGTCGGCACTTGTGTGTTGGTTGCGTTTGTTTATCTTACGCTGTCGGTCGGATTTTTTGGCAAGACGTTGGGTATGCGTCTATTCGCCCTTGAGTTGGTGGACGCTGAGGCAAATGAATATCCGTCGATCCATCAGGCCGCGGTCAGTTCGTCTATATATATCTTGTCGATCATTTGCGCAGGTCTCGGGTTTATTCCGATGTTGTTCAATGATGAGAGGCGCGCAGCACACGATCTGCTGTCGGGGACGATCATAGTTCGCGAATTCTAATAATATAAAGTAACCCGAAACGCCCAAAAGTTCTGCACTGCGGTTCCTTTGGGCTTTTGTGCGCTTACTTTACACTTATCGATATGGAAGACGAACAGCGGCCAAAGACCAAGATCGAACTCGAGAACGAACGGTTCGAGCAATGTGCCGCGGCCGTGCGTAAGAAGTTCGCGGGTTCGATCGCCAAACGCCGGCGGCTGATCAAAAACCTATACAGCGACCTTGCCAAGCACGGCAGTCCGGATCACTGGAAACGCTGCGGCGACCTGATCCTCGCAAATGTGCATAACGCCCGACGGATCGGCTCGAGCATAATCGTCAAAGACTATTTCAGCGATGATGTGCCGGACATAACGATCGACGGTGACGAGCACAAACCGTTGAATGAGATCGCCGAAGGCTACTTTCGACTATACACAAAGGCCCGAAACGGCGTTGCGGTGATCACAGAACGCATCGCCGCATCCGAAGCCGCGATCGAAAAGGACATCGAACGATCGGCCCGGGCCGAGGCGGCGATCGAGGCACGAGATATTGGCTATCTTGAGGCTTTGCTTGAACCGCCTCGAAAGATCGTCGAAAAGGCACGTAAAAAGAAAAAGGACGTTGGGTTCAACGGCGCAAGGCGATTTGTGTCATCGGATGGATTTGAGATCCTGGTGGGGAAAAAGGCAAAGGACAATGATTTTCTCACGTTTCGCGTCGCAAAGTCGCTCGATACTTGGATGCACGCCGCGGATTTCCCGGGCTCTCACGTGGTGATCCACAATCCGAATCGCAAGGAAATGCCTGACCGAACGCTGCTCGAGGCAGCTCAGATCGCCGCATTTTATAGCGGTGCGCGAAAAGAGGGAAAGGCGGCGGTAAATTACACGCTGAAAAAATTTGTAAATAAGCCGAAACGGTCAAATCCCGGCCTGGTGAGTTTGGCGAGTTTTAAGACGATCCTCGTTGAGCCAAAAGTGCCTTTTGACGACGACGACAAGTGATCATTCGGCCATTGTCTTATCGACGGTGTCCTTTAACTGTTTGATAGACGGCGGTCCGCCGCCTCGGAGCACCGCTCGCAGATGGCCGTCGCGATCGACGAGTATACTGAGCGGCACACCGTCAAAATTCGCTAACCGGAATATTTGGGCCTTCATCTCACGCGAAGCACGGGTGAGTTCGTAATTAAGGCCCGTCTTTTCACCAAATTCTTTGATCTTCACGAAATCTTCGGGGTTGCCGTCGTCGTCGCCAACATTCAGACCGATAATCTGAAGTCCTTTTTCTTTATATTTATTCTGCAACTCGATCAAGTGCGGCATTTCGGCACGGCACGGTCCGCACCAAATGCCCCAGAGATTTACGAGGACGACATTTCCTTTGCGGTCGCTTATCTTTGTCTTTCCGCCGTCCATTGTTTCCATTTCGGCGTCCGCAACGTCGCTTTTCAACGGCGGATATACTGATTCGGTCGTTTTGCCGGATTCCGGGCTAGTCGAATTAGACGACCGTGCAGGGCTTACACCGTTAGTATTCGAGCCTACGCCGCCGCATCCGGACACATAGAAAGATGCCGCGGCGATCGCGGCGAAAGTCAACAAATTGATGGTTGTTCGCTTCATAAAACTCGACTCGTTCAGCGGTTATCCTGCAGCCGTAGGGCGATCAGCGTCGCTATAACTAATATTCCAAACATTAGCATCAATACGATCTGATTTACAATTTCATTCATCCAGGGATGTAAAAATGTGATGTATCCGCTCAGATCTTTAGGTAATTTCTTTGCCGCCGGCATCGCCGGCAGTTCGTCGGGTTTGGACATAGACGGCGAAAGTCCCGCGTTGCTCGCGTCGCCAAAATCTCTGATCTTCTTTTCGACATCCGCCTGATAATCCTCCATATCCCTTCGGGCATCTGACATTATCTTGTCATTTTCCGTCTCGATGTACTTGTACAACCCAAGGCCACGTGTTTGTCCATTCGGAGTCGCTCCTTCAGGTTCGAGAGTGTCCAGCGTCGAAAAACGCTTGATAGTGTCAAATGACCAAGCCGCGGGCACAAGCAACGATGCCGGCTTTGAAACGCCGCCGGGAACGCCGACGATCCCGGAAAACAGGATCTGCGGAATGAGGATCAAAGGAACCAAGCTAGTTGCCATCTCAGACGAGCGTACTACCGCAGATACGAATAGCCCGATCGCGATCCCCACGCCGCCGGTCAATAGCATTGTCCACAACTGCGGAAGCCCCAGCATCTCACCCGGCATTGGCATAAGGCCGGTCAGATCAAAGAACTTAAGCGGCAGAAACAGCAGGACACATTGCAGCCCGACGATCAAGCTCAATACAGCGAGTTTCGACCAAAGATATGGGATCAGCCCCAGATTGACCATCCTTTCACGCCGATACACAGGGCGCTCACGGATAAATTCGCGGGCGGCGACGCTCGTCCCGAACCAGACCGACACAATGGTGAGGATGAAATACGCAAAATCCCTCGGCCGCTCGGAACCGAGCACGAAAAAAGTCAGAAGGGCTATGATCGGAGCCTGTGCCATCAGGATAAGCAGATTGAACTTGTCCTTGAGTAGCACCTCAAAGTACCGTCGCGAGAGTGTGAGCCATTGATTTAGCGTCCCTGCAATACCTAATCGCCGTCGCTTGACATTGCCGCTCGGCGGCAGAGTGCCGAGTTGTTTTAAGGGATCGCTGATGTTCTGAGTGTACTGACGCGTCGCACGAAATTTCTGTCGCCATTCTTCGGCGGTTTCCTGCTGCACCTGTTGGCGGACGCTTTCGCCGCGGATCTTGACGGCATCCTCGATCGGAGCTTCAAGCATATCGAAGAGCTGTTTGTAGTTCTGGGCTCCAAGATGAGCCAGTGCCTCGGCGGGCTTGCCGTAGAAGACAAGTTTGCCACGCATCAGAACGACGATCTTATCGAAAAGCCCGACGTTCTCCATTGCGTGGGTCGTCAGAATCACAGTCCGGCCAGATTCCGCGATCTGGCGAAACAGCTTCATTATCCTTTCTTCTGTCGCAGGGTCGAGGCCCGATGTCGGCTCGTCCAGAAAGATGATCGATGGCTTGGTGATCAACTCGACGGCTATCGATACACGCTTTCGCTGACCGCCGGAGAGGCGGCTTACGGGAACGTCGCGACGGTCGGCCAGGCCGGTCACGTCGAGTACTTCGCTTATCGTCTGGTCGATCTCAGCCGAAGAGATATCGCGTGAGAGCCGGAGTTTGGCTACGTAATAGAGTGTCCGGTAAACGGTCAGTTCGCGATGAATAATGTCGTCCTGCGGAACGTAGCCGATCACGTGTTTGAGCGAATCGAGATGGCGATACAGGTCGAGGTTATTGACAAGTACGTTGCCGCCGGATGCCGGCCGCATTCCGTTCATCGCCTCGATCAACGTCGATTTGCCCGCCCCGGACGGCCCAAGTATCCCGACAAACTCATTTGGCTGGATCGATAGTGAAACGCCGTCCAGTAAGCGCAATCTGCCGCCGCGTATCTTGACCTCGCGGACCAGTTCGACGGCATCGATCCGCGTTTGCGACCGGGTATCAAAAACACCGATGTTCCCACTCGGATCGATCCGGATCTCGAACAGCCCGATCTGTACGTGGTCATCAGGCGTGATCAATTGCCTTGAGACCCTTATGCCATTTACAAAAACACCATTGGTAGACCCGAGATCGTCGATATAGACGCCGCTGGCGGTACTCAGCAAACGGGCGTGTCGGCTGGATATCTGAAGTCCGTCGAGAGTAATGTCGCTCTTCGGATCGCGCCCGATAGAGAGTTCCTTGCCGCCGCCGAAGGTGAGGGACATCAGCAACTGACGTTGCCCGTCTTCGGTTGACTTTGCCGGTGCCGAGGTCGATTTATCGACCTTAAAGACCATCGTCTTAGAGCTGACGGGCTCGTCTAACTGAAATGATTTTGCGACATTGGGGGCGGCGACGGAGCGTTGTCCAGCGATGACCGCGTTAGACGGCGCCGGATCGTTTGGCGAAACAAACTCTAATACCGGACCGCCGATCCCGAAACGGAGCATATCCCGGTGATATAGCGGAGTCGGTGCGGATATTCGCTGATCATTAACGAAAGTGCCGTTAAAACTGCCATTGTCCTCAATTACGTATTGGCCCGACTCCGAGCGTAGAACGGCGTGAGTTCGCGAGACCATTATGGCCTTCGGATCAAAATTGATCTCACACGCGGGATCGCGTCCGATCGAGACCTCCCGGCCCAGAAGGTCCAACGGCTTTCGGCCCGGTTGTTCGACAAAAACGATCCGTGGCCCAGCGGCATTGGGTGCGGCTTGCGGGATCTGAGCAACAGGCGCCGAGACCGGCGGTGGAATTGGCAAAGGCGGAGGAGGGATCGGCTTGGGCGGTTCGGCAGTGCTGTGCGGCACGAACGATTCCTTCGGAGACTCAAACCAAACAACTCGAAGTCGCGGACCGTCGGTGCCGAACTGAATGACTTGTCCGGCCGATAATTGTGCGGGAGCGGAGATGCGGCGGCCTTCCAAAAATGTCCCGTAGCTTGCGTTAAGGTCCACCAGGTGCCATCGGTCGTTATCCCAGCGGATCTCTGCGTGTTTGCGCGAAACCATCGGATACCCATCGTTTGGAAACACGATATCGCAATCAAACGGGTCACGCCCGATGCGTAGCACGCTCTTTGCGTAAGGTTGTTCGGGAGTTTCGCTCCCGTCACTCCGGATCTCGGCGAGAATGATATTCATTGAAAATACTCAAAACTGAAGGGTTTAGCTTAACAAACATTGTCAATTTTCGTTAGTGTGGCCATCGACTGCGGTTGCCACCATGGCATTAGAAACTTTTAATGATAAGTAGAAAAAGTGCTAGTGTTTGTGATTCAAATCATAGTTCCAACGGCGAGATCCGACTAGTATTTTCAATAGACTGACGCTTGGCCCCGGATCATAGAAAATGCCGCCAGGTGAGTGCCGTCTACGAGAGGTTTCGGGTGTCATTTAGAATCCATAACGTGACCTTTCGAATAAAAGCGGACGTTGAGGTAAACTAGTACTTAAACAGATCGGTCGTGCAAGCCGGATAATTTGGGGCGGACACGAAAGGGTTTATCTGCCGGGGCGACGGCCGAAAGAAATTAGCGTTTTGGTTGTGACCAGAAGGATCGTAATTAACATTCGTGGTGTGCACCTGACGATCGAGCAAAGAGATCTTATAGAAGATCAAAAGGCGAACAAATGAGCGAAAGAACCAGCCAGCTAAACTACCTTAATCCGACTTTGATCGGTCTTGCGGCGTCGATTTTGTTGACCGCCCTGGTCATTGTCGGGTCACGGAATCTAGAGCATTTTGACTCCGCCCTTTTCGGATACACCGTGGCGAGTGTCGTGGCATTTGGTGCGATCTTCTTTCGATACGCACTATGGCTTCAACGACCAGCGACGCGAGTGTATTTTCGGCGCGGTATCCAACTCTTTTTTCAACGCAAAAAGTTTATCCGCAATACTGCCGATTCATCGAAAACCCTTGCTACCAACATCGTCGGACAGCGTTTTATATTCAAGCGCGGTACGATGCGGTGGCTGATGCACTTTTTGATAATGTGGGGTTGTCTGACGGCGGCGGCAGTTACATTTCCACTAGTTTTCGGTTGGGTGCATTTCAATCTCGAAGGTGATTTGGGTTACCGGGTGTACCTGTTCGGTTTTCCGCTACAACTGGTAAATGGTCGCAGTGTCATCGCGTGGATCATATTTCACGCCCTGGATTTTTCGGCCCTAATGGTCATCGCCGGATGTGCGATCGCGATCCAGAGACGTTTGCGTGACCGCGGTGCTATCGCAATGCAGCAGTTTCTGCTGGATTTTGTCCCACATTTGCTCCTGATCGCGATTTCCGTTTCGGGACTTATGCTAACAGCATCGAGTCTCTGGTTTCACGGCTATATGTACTCATTTATCGCCCTCAGCCATCAGGCAGTGGTGATAATGACGATATTCTTTCTGCCGTTCGGCAAGTTCTTTCATATCATTCAGCGTCCGGCGTCGGTCGGTGTCGAATTATACCAATCGCGTTCCAAAGAAATGGAACAGGCAAAGTGTCCGCGATGCAGTACACAATTTGCCGCTCAAATGTGGGTTGACGACCTTAAAGGCGTGGTAAAAGAACTTGGATTTGATTACACCCTGGAAGACGGCACGACACTCCAGGATTATTGTCCGCGATGCAAGCGGATAATGCGCGCACTGGCCTATTCGGGACTGGCCAAACCGGCCGAGCCGGTCTTTTACGGAGTAAGGGCCGACGAGAAATAGTCGTTTGCGGCTGGGAAATTTATGTCAAAAGTTGAGAATCTCGACAGAATAATTAAGGAATTCGGACCAACTCTCCACGATGAACCGTACGGCGGATGGCGTGCGGACCGGGTCATAGACAAGGTTGTGCAGACCCATTGTCCGTACTGTGCGGTCCAGTGCGGGATGAACCTGCTGGTCGAAGACGACCACGTCGTTGGATTTGAGCCGCGGTATGATTTTCCCGTTAACGAGGGCAAACTCTGTCCGAAAGGGGTGACCGCGTATCTACAGGCTCACCATCCGGATCGCCTAAAGTATCCGCTGATCAAGCGAAACGGTGTATTCGAGCGTGCAAGTTGGGAGGAAGCTCTCGATCTGGTCGTTGCGAAATTTCAGGGGTTGCGAAAAGAATATGGGCAGGATTCACTTGCCATTTACTCTGGCTCGTCGCTGACGACCGAGAAGACCTATGTAATGGGCAAGTTTGCCCGGGTCGGACTACAAACGCGCTATGTCGATTACAACGGCCGTTTATGTATGGTTTCGGCCGCCGCGGGCAACAACAAGGCATTTGGTATCGACCGCGCCGCTAATCCGTGGAGCGATATTCCGCTGGCTGAGGTGCTCTTGATTGCCGGTGCTAATGTGGCCGAGACATTCCCGGTTCTCAATAAGTATCTCTGGCAGCAGCGTGACAAGGGGGGCATTTGGATAATTATCGATCCCCGCGAAACACCGACTGCACGACAGGGCGACCTGCATCTCCAGTTAAAACCGGGCACCGACGTCGCCCTTACCAACGGTATTCTTCACGTAATGATCAAGGAAGGATACGTTGACCAGAAGTTCATCGACGAAAGGACGAACGGTTGGGCCGAGACCCGCGAGGCAGTCTTTGAAAAATACACGCCTGAGTATTGTGCGGAGATCACCGGTGTGCCCGCCGAAAAGATAATCAAGGCGGCCCATTTGTACGGACGTGCGGCGACGGCCTTCGTCCTGCACGCACGCGGTATCGAGCACCACTCGAATGGTGTGGACAACGTGCTCAGTTATATCAATCTCGTACTGGCGAGCGGCAAGATCGGAGCACCCGGCCGCGGCTATGCGACATTTACCGGACAGGGAAACGGACAGGGCGGCCGCGAACACGGTCAAAAAGCCGACCAATTGCCGGGACAGCGCTCGATCAATAATCCCGAACACCGAAAGCAGGTCGCCAAGATCTGGGGCATTCCCGAAAGCGAAATGCCGCAAGCAGGCGTTTCGGTCGTCGAAATGTTCGACAAAATGCGCGAAGGCGAGATCCGCGGACTGATGTCGGTCTGTAACAATGTGATGGTCTCGATGCCGGACACAAACAAGATCCGCGAATCGCTCGAGGGGCTCGATTTTTACGTTTGCATCGACTTCTTTATGTCGGAATCTTCACGTTATGCAGACGTCGTGCTACCGGGAACGGCGTGGTCGGAAGACGAGGGTGTCACAACGAACGGCGAAGGACGTGTACTCAAGATAAACAAGGCGACCGAACCTCCGGGCGAAGCAAAACCCGACTGGTGGATCGTCAAGGAACTTGCGGAACGCTTAGGTCGCGGAAAGTTTTTTCCCTATAACAACACAAGGGAAATGTTTGACGAAATGGTTGAAGCGTCACGCGGCAGTACAGCGGATTACGGCGGCATCACCTGGGAGCGGATCGAGCGCGAAAACGGCGTATTTTGGCCGTGTCCGACCGAGGATCATCCCGGAACTCCGCGGCTGTTCGAGGATCGATTCTATCATCCGGATGGGCGAGCGAAGTTTCACGCTGTAACCTACAAGGGTGCTGCCGAAAAGCCCGACGACGAATATCCGCTGATTATGACCAGCGGACGGGTCGTATTCCAGTACCTTTCGGGCAATCAGACGCGCCGGATCAAGTTTCTGGTCGATCAGTGTCCGGAGCCATACGTTGAGGTTCATCCCGACACCGCAGCCAAACTCGGCATACGAGACGGCGAACGCGTCAAGGTCGTATCACGGCGCGGATTCGGCATATTCCCCGCATTGGTCGTCCGAACTATCAGGCCGGACACGATCTTTATTCCATATCACTGGGGCGAGGAACTTGCCGCCAATCAGATGACCAACCCTGCGTTGGATCCGACATCAAAAATACCTGAATTCAAGGCTTGTGCGGCCAGGATCGAAAAGATCCACTCGCGTGAACTGCCGATTTTCGGAGCAGCCTTAAAGGGTGTCTCGAGGAGTGAGGTTTAATAAGGAAATCGATTT
Organism: Chloracidobacterium sp.; assembly: GCA_016720705.1. Taxonomy (NCBI): domain Bacteria; kingdom Pseudomonadati; phylum Acidobacteriota; class Blastocatellia; order Chloracidobacteriales; family Chloracidobacteriaceae; genus Chloracidobacterium; species Chloracidobacterium sp. The sequence goes on from JADKKB010000005.1 coordinate 259,879, forward strand.
ATGAAAGAAACAATGTTCATCGACCCGCAACGCTGTATCGGATGCCGTTCGTGCGTGGCAGCGTGTAGGGAATGTTCGACTCACAAAGGCTACTCGATGATCTTTTTAGACCACATCGACCGCCACGAGTCCACGGCGACGATGCCGACGGTCTGTATGCACTGCGACGAACCGACCTGCGCTCTCGTATGTCCGGCAGACGCGATCAAAAAGAACGATGACGGTGTGGTGATGTCTGCGTTAAAGCCGAGATGTCTGGATTGCCGCAATTGTGTGAACGCGTGCCCATTTGGCGTTCCGAAGTACAATACGCAGATGCATCTACAGATGAAATGCGATATGTGTTTTGATCGCTCAAGTGAGGGATTGATGCCGATGTGCGCCAGCGTCTGCCCCACGGGTGCGATCGCGTTCGGCACCTATGAGCAGATCGTGCCGTTGCGCAAGACTAAGCCGGTCAATGCCCACGTTTTCGGTAATCAGGTGGTTGAGACCAAGGTCTATTTAATGCTCCCGACCGACGACGAAGAAGTAAATATCGACGGTTGCGGTGTTTTCGAAGGCCGGGTGAAACACGACGGAGCGGTCGGAGCCTCATCGTGGATGGATACACAGGCACAGGAGACTGATAATAGTAATGAGTTCTGATACATTGAAAGATTCGATCGATAGAGTGCTTTCGGATGAAAGGGACGTCCAGGATGCGTCGGCGGCCTACTCCCGTGAATTTCCGTATGATCGTGATGAGGAGACTCAGGTAACACGCCGAGAGTTCTGTAATTTCCTTTTCCTGACTTCTACCGCGTTTACGGTCAGTACTGCGGGATTTGCTGCGAAATCGGCATACGATTCGCAGAAAGAAAAGCAGTTCTATCCGGCGAAGGTCGATGGAGCCCTCGAGTTAGAGCCTGGCGAAAGCCTGAACTTTACCTATCCCGGCAAGGAAGATACCGCGATAATGATCCGAAATCAGGACGGCAGCTATCGAGCTTTCGGACAGAAATGTACCCATCTTTCGTGTCCGGTCTATTACTCGAAGGAGCACGCACGGCTTGAGTGTCCGTGTCACGAGGGCGGATTTGATGCCGGCACGGGGCGCGTGCTTTACGGGCCGCCGCCGCGGCCGCTGGATCTGATCGAACTCGAGGTCCACAACGGCGAGGTATTTGCCACCGGCAGAACGGTGAGAGGAAATGAGGGCTGAAATGCGAGAAAACGAAAGTAAGAGGCCTCACAAAATTTCAAGACCACAGACCCGCGGACGAACCGCCGTCTGGCAGGCACGCGTCGCATTGCTGATAATGATCAATCTGGCACAAATGTGGATACTCTCAGCCGCCATCGAGGCAGCCATCGCCAATGAGTATCGCCAATTATGGCCGCTTGTCATCGCTTCGGTCGTCTGCTGGGTAGTCGCACTGACGATAATACTCTGGTGGAAACCGGCGTCACGCCCGGGAACTGCCAGTCGATAACAGACGACGGCACATTGTCAGGCAGATCAAGGAATGCACCCGCGATGGAGCGGCACAAACGCTCGCGATCTATACACTTGCAACAAAGTTGTGGCGGTCGGCGTAGGTGTCGGCCGACTCATCGTATTCGCGATCATTTGTTGGCAATACATACCAAAACAATTCTTAAAGACCTGCCACGAAATATCCGTGCAAATGTGATTTAAATCATATCCAGCGCACTATTTTGCTAATAAACTTTGCCTTGCGGCCACCCCTATAGAGTGTTTTTACATAGCTCTTGCACCCAGCTTGTCGAAAATATGCTCGGAGGTTCAAATGAGAAAATCGTCGATAAAATCCGAACCAAAAGCTCGAAATATTCGAGTACGTGTGGTTAATGGAATTGTACTCGTCGTCTTTATATCTATCGCAACGGTGTTTTTGGCGGCTAGTTTCTGGACCGATCCGGTAAAGAGCAAAAATGATCCCATATTTCCGCAAGTCAACAAAGCCGCTCAAACTGAAGAATCCGATGACCCCGCGGTCTGGGGGAAGCGATTTCCGCTACACTACGAACTCTTTAAGAAGACAGTCGATCAATCCCGTACGCGATTTGGCGGGAGTGAGGCGGTACAAGTAACGCCTAAAGATTCCGACCCGCGATCGGTCGTATCGCAGTCGCGTCTGGAGGAAGATCCGCGTCTGGTCACAATGTGGAATGGCTATGCATTCTCAGTCGATTTTCGCGAAGAACGCGGATACGCTTATATGCTTGACGACCAGACATTTACCGGTCGCCAAGCGGTCGTCAAACAGCCCGGGTCGTGTATCAATTGCCACGCATCTACCTATCTGACATACAAACGGCTTGGCGACGGCGACATTTTTAAGGGGTTTGACGCACTCAATAAGATGCCATTTACCGACGCCCGCAAAGAGGTGAGCCATCCGGTGTCGTGTATCGATTGTCACGACTCCAAGACGTTGAAACTCCGCATTACAAAGCCGGCATTTATGGTCGGGATAGCAGCCTATAAGGCGTCTCAAGGCGTAAAAGATTACGACGTAAACCGTGATGCAACGCGAAACGAAATGCGTTCGTTTGTCTGCGGACAATGTCACGTCGAATACTATTTCAAGGGCGAGGGAAAAACATTGACCTTCCCGTGGAGTAATGGACTGAAAGTGGACAATATTCTCGCCTACTATGATGAAGCAAAGCACAAGGACTGGGTGCATAAGGAAACCGGTGCGGAGGTGTTAAAGGCGCAGCATCCTGAATTTGAAATGTTTAACCAAGGGTCGCACGGACGTGCGGGCGTTTCCTGTGCCGATTGTCATATGCCGAAAACGGCCGGGCTCGCGAAGATAACTGATCATTGGATCCGCAGCCCGCTCTTAAACATCGCTCAATCTTGCCAGGCGTGCCACAAGGCTGACTCGGATGAATTGAAGTCGCGGGCAGAGACGATCCAGAATCGGACCTATAGCCTCCGAAATCTAGCTATGGACGCTCTGATGGATCTGATCGCCCAGATAAAGGCCGCGAAGGCAGCAGGTCGATCAGACGCCGATCTTTCCGCCGCGAGAGACTATCAAAGAAAGGCCCAATTCTATCTGGACTTTATCGAAGCCGAAAACTCTATGGGGTTTCACGCCCCGCAAGAGTCAACAAGGGTCCTGGGCGAATCGATCAATTTTTCTAGATTTGGATTGATGAGCCTTGGAGGCTTTAAGCCGGTCCATCCGTTTCAAGGCAAAACGGAATAGATGACGGACGGCGACGCTTGTTTAACCACGATCGTCGCACCGCCCGAAGGGAATTATTAAAAATAACTAATATGTGTAAGTACGTTAAAAATGTCGGAATTGTAATAGTTTTTATCTTGGTCACGGGGTTTATCACGAGTGCCCAGAGCACGGTCCCGCCAACGGATGTTGGGTCTGCTCGCCCGATGCCTTCGGCAACGCCAACGGATGATGCGATGCGAAATCGGGTAAAGCTGCTTGAGGAGCAGGTTGAAATGATGCGGCGTGAACTAGCTGAGCTGAGATCGGCGGTCGGTAAAAATAGCAATTCTGGAGCCGACACGTCTGCAAAGGCCGAGCCGAAACCTGCGGTGGCCCAAAAAGTCGAAGCCGTGGCCGCGGCGCCTGCGAAAAAAGATCTCGGTATGGATGTCGGCTCAGCCAGACTGACGCCTTACGGAATATTGTTTTTCAATGCCTTTGGAAACAGCGGCGGTACAAACAACTCCGATATTCCGCTATTTGCTACAACGAGCGGCACCGGGAATGTGAGTGCGAGTGTCCGGCAGACTCGTCTGGGCATACGGCTTGAGGGTGCAAAGGTCGGCAAGGCAAGGCTCTCGGCCATCTTCGAAGGCGACTTTTTCGGCGGGTTCCCTTCGGTCGCCATCGGTGAGAACTTTGGCGTGTTTCGACTGCGTTTAGCAAACGCGCGTCTCGATTGGGAAAAAACGTCCATGACGATCGGCCAAGACTGGATGGTATTTGCGCCTGCCAGTCCGACATCACTCGCTGCAGCGGGCATCCCGCAAATGGCGGCGTCCGGCAATCTCTGGTCGCGCTTACCACAGGTAAAAGTAGAGCGGAAACTAACTCCTCACGTTACTTTGCAAGCTGCATTGCTCGCCCCGCAGACCGGTGATTTTGCAACGAACGCGGCCTTCTTTTTACAACCGACGAGCGGCACTGCATCTCGCGTGCCGTATCTGCAGAGCCGTATCGCGTTTAGCGGGAAGAATTGGTTCCAGAGCAAAAAAGCGGGTTCGATCGGCATCTCGGGCCATTACGGCCGATCCGCGGTCTTCACGGGTGCAAATAATGTTAGAAACGATCTCGATTCGGTCGGGCTTGCCTTGGACTGGAATCTTCCGTTCTCAAAGCGACTGTCGTTGACCGGCGAGGCGTTTGTCGGCCGCAATCTCGGTGGATTTCAGGGCGGCGTCTTTCAGGGTTACAACACTGACTTTGCATACCGACAGGGCGTAGCTTCGACGGCGGGAGGCGTGCGTGCGATCGGGACCCGAGGCGGTTGGGCACAGATCGGATTTACCCCTAAGGTCCTAAAAGATCGATTGGGCATCTACGGAACGGTAGGCATCGATGATCCTAAAAACAGCGATCTGACGAGCATTGCAAGCCGCGATTGGCGGCTCAGGAATATGTCCGTCGCGGGTGAGATGATATATAAGTTCACACCGCAATTCTCGTTCGGGATCGAGTATCGCGGATTCTGGACGACCTATATGCTCCGCGGACAGCAGCACGCGAATCACGTAAATCTGGCGGCAAGTTATTCATTTTAATGGTTGCGGAGGTCGGGCCGTTACCTGATTTTGTCAATTGAGGCATAAATGCGTTAAAATCTGCGTGCCCTAACGATCAATTTAACGCACAGTCCATATGCTTTTTTTGACGCAATCTGCCGCAGTTTACGGTATCGACGCCTTAATTGTAGATATAGAGGTCAATCTGCGCCCGGCGAGCGGCGACGGAGATCAGACGCCGGGCGTAACGATCGTCGGCCTGCCGGACACCGCAGTGCGGGAATCGCGTGAGCGAATCCGAGCGGCGATCGCGAACAGTAACTATTTTTTCCCCTTAGATAAGGCGACTGTCAATCTCGCTCCGGCGGACGTGCGCAAGGAAGGTGCTAGTTTTGACCTGCCCATAGCTCTCGGCATACTTGGGGCAAACGGCGATCTGACCAACGGACAGGGACTCGAGCGCACGATGAGCGTCGGCGAACTGTCGCTTGACGGTCGAGTGCGACCCGTACGTGGGGCTTTGTCGATCGCCCTCGCGGCACGCGAAAACGGCGTTGTAAACCTTCTGGTTCCCGAAGAGAATGCAACCGAGGCGGCGGTCGTGAAGGGTGTGAACGTTTTTCCGGTTCGAGATCTCCGGTCGGCCGCCGAACTTGTCATCGACCTCGATGCCGGAAGGCTGACAAAGATCAGGCCGCTCGTTCTGGACATTTCGGAACTCCGCGAGCGGGAGAATCATTATAACGTCGATTTTTCTGAGGTTCGAGGCCAACAGACTGCCAAACGGGCATTGGAGGTCGCCAGTGCCGGTGGGCACAATATACTTTTTATCGGCCCGCCCGGATCCGGCAAGACTATGTTGGCTAAGCGTTTGCCGACGATATTGCCACCGCTCGAGTTTGAAGAAGCTCTCGAGATCACGAAAATACATTCGGTCGCAGGACTAACCGGCAAGTCGGGTTTGGTTACTGACCGTCCGTTCAAATCTCCGCATCATACGGTCAGTCAGGCCGGATTGATCGGGGGTGGATCGATCCCAAAGCCGGGCGAAGTCTCGTTGGCTCATTTGGGCGTTTTGTTTTTGGATGAACTGCCGGAATTTGACCGGAGCGTGCTCGAAGTCCTCCGCCAACCGCTCGAGGACAAGATGGTGACCATCTCGCGGGCGGCGACCTCGATGACATTTCCCGCTGATTTTACAATGGTCGCGTCGATGAATCCGTGTCCGTGCGGATACTTTGGTTCCACGCGCGAGTGCAAATGCTCAGGGCCGATGATCCAGCGATATGTCGGCAAGATATCGGGTCCGTTAATGGACCGCATTGATATCCATATCGACGTGCCTGCGGTGAAGTTTGACGAACTGCGAGGCCGGGGAGTGCCGCAAGGCGAGAGTTCGGCGGTAGTCCGCGAACGAGTGATAGAGGCCCGCAAGATCCAACTCACGAGATTTGAGGGCAAGTCCTTTTCAAATTCTGCGATGTCGCCAAAGCAGATCCGCACATTCTGTGCTCTCGACACTGAGTGCGAAAACCTACTCGAGAAGGCGATGCAAAGACAGGGTTTGTCCGCTCGCGCCCACGACCGCATATTAAAGGTCTCGCGTACCATCGCCGATCTCGAAGGCAGCAGCAACATTCAACCGACCCATATCAGCGAGGCGATCAATTATCGTTCGCTTGATCGCAATTACTGGACTTGAACCCTACCGGAATACTGCATTGGCCGTGCAGAACTTTGACTGTGACGTGAAAGATTGTAAACTCTGAAATCTTGAACGATGGTGATATCCTTTAATCATTTGCGGATATAGCCGATCACACAAACGGGTAACCGCAAGGCATATAAATATTGATGTCCACAACTTTTGGCGAAAACATAAGTGGCTTTGAACAATTGCCGCAGACCATTCCGCATTTTTGCTTTGAGTCGTTCAGACGGAACGACAAGCAGGACGCACTTGCATACAAGGCAGGGGATATCTGGAAACATCTGAGCGGCACAGAGGTGATCGAGCGGGTGAAGCGTATCGCCGCCGGTCTCGCATCGCTGGGCGTAAAGGCCGGTGACCGAGTCGCGATCATTTCCGAAAATCGACCGGAATGGTCATTTGTGGATCTTGCGATCCTCAGTTTGCGGGCCGTTAATGTGCCGATCTATACCACTCAGGCAGTCGAACAGATCCGCTTCATACTCGAAAATTCGGGAGCAAAAATCTTGTTCATTTCGGGCAGGAAACTCTGGAAGCACGCAGAGAATGCTATTCAGAGCGTCGAACGACTCGAAAAGCTGGTCTTTTTTGACATTGACGGAAAGCCCGAAGGGAATAGCCGGGCGACGACTCTGGCTGACATCGAGGCGAAGGGTGATGAATTTAACCGCATCGACCGCGACGCCGTCGACCGCACAATGGCCGAGATCGAAACCACGGATCTCGCGACGATCATCTATACGTCCGGTACGACGGGCGAGCCAAAAGGCGTGATGCTGACCCACGAGAATTTTGTCTCAAATATCCTCGCCGTCTCAAAGGCTTTGCCTATCAGGAATTCGGACCGCAGTCTGGCGGTGCTACCGCTATCGCATATCTTTGAACGGACCGTATTTTACGTGCTCTGCTCGAATGGTGTATCGATCCATTATTGTGCCGCGTTCGATCAACTCGCTTCACATTTGCAAGAGGTCAAACCGACGATAATGACGGCGGTACCGAGGCTTTTCGAGCAGGTCTATCACAAGATAGTGAAGAAAGGGAAAGCGGCTGGTGGATGGAAAACCAAGCTTTTTGAATGGGCTCTGGTGGTCGGACAGGAATACTCGGATGCTAAGGATCGACACGGATCGCTCTCACCCTTACTGGCCGCCCGGCACGCTTTAGCCAGTCGGCTTGTGTTTTCAAAATGGCGCGACGGTGTTGGCGGCAGTCTTCGCTTTTTCGTGTCCGGCGGAGCACCACTATCGAGAAGGCTGTCGTATGCGTTTTTAGCGGCCGGCATCCCGATCTTGCAGGGATATGGTATGACCGAGGCATGCGTGACGTCTGCAAACCGTCCGGAGGATAACAAGGTCGGCTCGATCGGGCGTCCTTTTGACGGGATCGAGATGAAGATCGCGGAGAAGGACGGCGAAATTCTGATCCGCGGCAGAAACGTAATGCAGGGCTATTATAATAATCCTGAGGAAACCGCCAAAGTGATCGATGACGAAGGGTTTTACCACACGGGCGATGTCGGCTATCAGGACAATGACGGCCATTTTTACATAACAGACCGCATCAAGGACCTATTTAAGCTCTCGAACGGTAAATATGTCGCACCGCTTCAGGTCGAAAGCCTTTTGAAGCAAAGTCCGCTTGTTTCCCAACCCGTCGTAGTCGGTTCGGGCCGGAAACAGGTCGGTGCCCTGATCGTGCCTGATTGGGATGCGTTAAAAGAAGAAATGAGGGCCGAAGGGCATCCCGCGACCGGCACGCGCGAAGAACTTTGCGAGGATCCGCAGTTCGTCAAACGAGTCCAACGTGACGCGATCGATCTTACCCGGGAACTCAGCGATTATGAACGTGTAAAACGCGTCTATCTCCTACCAAGAGAGTTTTCGATCGACAAAGGTGAAATGACACCGACGCTCAAGATAAAACGGGGCGTCATAGACGAAAAATTTGGTGAGGCGATCGACGAGATCTGCGGCAGTTAACTGCGAAAAGAATTCAATTGAGTAAGCATTCGAGTGAGGCCGGATCATCGTGCTTAAGTTTTAAGAGCGATTCGGCCAATTCAAATAACGGAGCGGGAATTGCCGTTGGAATTGCGTCCGCCATCTCCTCACCGCTTATTTGTGGGTATCGGGAGTAGAACTCCGCCTCTGCCGCACAAAATTCGCAGTAATGCAGATGCCCACGCACCTCAGAGCAGCGATACCTGGCGAGGTCGCCGGTTTGGAATTCAAGCAGCTCTTCCGATGTGGGACAGGCTTCGTTCTTAGAAAAATTTACCATACAAAAAACAAGCGATCAAAAAATCGCACGAGTAGCACGTTGAGTCAGGAGCTAAGGTTACGCCGGCCTATTTTTCTTCTGCTACTCGAAAATAAATCAGCAATCAGGCTTTGCTTCCATAACTTTCGAGGAAAAGTTTCGCTAAATTTGTTCAGGGACTGACCATTTCTCGCCAATCCGGCCCGTAAACTACTTAAATGCAACGTTTAAGAATATATGCACAACAAAAACAAACAAAAGAAAAACTTGTTGCTCAAATAGAATTTTCCTGCTAGTATCTTAAATGTAGGCAGTGAGACAGGAATGTTTCACACTACACCAACCCGGTTCGGCACCTCGCTCAGCGGCCGCACCAAACATAAAGTTTCTCAACTTTCCCCCACCAAGCGAAACAGCAGCCGCACGTTTTGAGCGATCTAACGTTGCCCGTAGAGCATCAACGAACAGGCCATTTTGGGCTATATCGTCAAGATCGCTCGCCGAACGCGAACCCTTTCGATGGTTGAAACTACCGCAGGTTTATTATGAACGAAATGAAAGTGCAGGTATCTCTGCCAAAAAACATCCAAGGCCGACAGTTCAAGGTGGGTAAATGGAATGCCAGTCTCGAAAAATCTGATGTTAATCAGATCTGGACTGAACTTCATCGCATAGTGTCTTCGCACCCGCTGGTTCGGGCGTCGAAAAGGGCGGGATTCCTTGTCGAAGAGGGAAAGCAAAACGCCTACACTGACCTCACACAGGAATTGTTCGTCGCATTGCTCAGCAAAGAGAGATTTCAGCACTATATAGATACTCAGATGACCGATCCTGAGATCGAAGCTGAGATCAGTCAGATCGAACTCACAAATTTGTTGACCGCGGAATTGAGAAAGCGTTATCCGGAATCATACCGTCTAGCTCGTCGTGTCTCAACGCTCATTCAAACAAGTGAGACATTCAAGCGTTTTGATAATATCGGCAATCCGGAGGCCCATCGCCGCCTTGCGGACCGACTTTACGGGCTCGCCGTTTGGGCCAATCAGAAATCGCGTCGTGACGTGCAGGAAATGGACGAGCGAGTAAAGGCGGTCTCATTTCAAAAGCGCGATACGAGGATGGTGGGCTGCACCGGTGATGCTCAGATCGTGATCAGCAATGTCGAACTTGAGAAGCTGATAATACGCGTATTTAAGGCGATCGATTCGCCGGTCGACGTTCGTTCGCTTCGGTCATTTGTAATGTCGAGGCTTCCTATAATGGATATTCATCTCGTGCCCGTCGGCGGTCCGGCTGATGGCGACGACGATGATCGAATGCAGTTTGAGTTCAAGGATGTTCGGGAAACGCCTGAGCAAGATCTGCTGAGAAACGAAGCTGAAATCGAGGCCATAGGCTATGTTGACGGCTTTTTGGAGACGCTTAACAAATCCGTTCGCGGCAAAGCGAAACAGTATGACCGAATGATCAACGTATTATGGCATTGTTACCTGATCGCCGATAGCGGCACTCAACTCGAAGTCGCCGATCTGCTCGGAGTATCGGATTCGCTTGTTTCGGATTACCGAAAACGGATCGAGGCAAATCTGCAGCAGCTTGAATTTGGCGGCGTCAACGAGGCGAGGCAATTTGAAAAAGCCCTAAAACGCAAAGTCCGCGAGATGGTGACGGTCGAAAAAGAAGCGGTGGCCGCATAGCTGAGCAATTCGGCCGTGTGCAACGGTATGCAAATATAGGTATTCTATTACGAATACCGGTAACCAAAAATGCCCACCGAAAGTTCAAAAGATCGTGATTACAAGCCGCTCTCATCCACAGGTAGTTTCAACGAAGACCAGGAGCTTCGCGGCGTTTCATCGCTGCGTCCATCGCCGATCCTGAACCAGTCGGCCGAGCCTTATATCCGGCAGGACACCGCGGGTGTGCATCGAAGCGGAAGAGCTGAGCACTCCGAGCCGAAGAGCGAAGGTGGTCTGTCAAGCGAGTTTGGCCCCGATATTTCGCTCACTGCCGATGATATCGATCCGGCGGGACAACCGCCGAGACGACGCGAACGAAAGCAGGAAAAAGACGTCAAACTACTCACCGGGGAACGTTGGCTTGTACGCAACGGCCACACGTTTACTTACGTGGGCCTTTTTATTTTCTCGATCCTTGTTTTATTTCGTCCTTATGAACTGATACCGCAGTTGTCATTTCTTTCGGCTACCGCATTCTATGTGGCTCTGGCGACGCTTGCGATCTATCTGCCGGCCCAGATCGCGACCGAGGGCAATCTGACAATGCTATCGACCGAGGTTAAGGCCGTCCTGGCACTTACGGCCTTATCGATCGTGACGATGCCCATCGCTCGCGATCCGGCCGTCGCTTGGGAAACGTTTAATGATCCGTTTATCAAGGCGGTAATTATATTCGTGGTTTTGGTAAACGCGGTGCGTACGCGTCGACGTCTGATGGGCTTAATGTGGCTCTCGATCCTGATCGCCGTTTACCTGTCGTTTTCGGCGCTCGATATGTATATGAACGGCGAGTTTACGGTCGAATCATATCGAGTCGGTGTCGATGTCAGGGGAATGTTCGGTAACCCGAACGAAATGGCGATGCATTTGGTGATGATGACTCCACTCGTTATCGCCCTCGGTATCGCGACTAAGTCTAAGCTCGCGAAATTTGGCTTGTTCGGATCTGCCTTGTTATTCGTCGGTGGGAATATGGTCACATTTTCCCGCGGCGGCTTCATCGGCCTTATCGTGGTGGGAGCTATGCTGGGTTGGAAACTGGGGCGAAAACACCGTTTGAATGTTACGATCGTGACATTGGCCCTTGGGGCAGTAACCGTACTGGCGGCACCGGGAAATTATGGCCTGCGGATGCTGTCTATCTTTATTCCGGGACTCGACCCGGTCGGTTCCAGCGATCAGCGAAAAGAGCTTTTGATCCGTTCGCTTTTGATCACTGCACGCAATCCTTGGGGGATCGGTATTGGCAATTTTCCGATCGTCGGCATCCACAATCTGCAGTCTCACAATGCGTTTACTCAGGTATCGTCAGAATTAGGCATACTAGGTTTAGCGGCCTATTTGGTCTTTATGATCAGCCCATTCCGAAAACTCGCCGCGATTGAGCGTCTGCTCTTCGACAAAGGCGAACAGGGTTGGTATTACTATATGGCGATCGGATTGCAGGCGAGCATCGTCGGCTATATGGTCTCGAGTTTCTTTGCATCGGTTGCGTATAATTGGTTCATATACTATCTGATCGCGTACGCCGTCGCTTTCCGGCGGTGTTATTCGTTCGAAAATGGTTTAAAAGAGGACGTGCAGGCTGGTCCGCTATGGGAATGGCGCTCCGCCGAGGCGAAATGACGGCAGCAGCATCGATATTGTTCTTGGTTTGTATCGTAGTATTGGCGTACGTGTACGTCGGCTACCCTCTGGTCGTGTATGCGGCCGGGCTGATACTTGCCCGTCCGGTTCGCCGCGATAATATCGAGCCAACAGTGACGATCCTGATCACGGCATTTAACGAGGAATCCGCCATCCGCGAAAAGCTTGCCAATACTCTCGCGATAGAATATCCGAAGGACAAACTGGAAATTCTGGTTGCATCGGACGGCTCGACCGACCGGACTGATGAGATCGTCAAAGAGCACGCCCATCTTGGCGTCAAGCTCTATCGGCAGGAGGGGCGTCTCGGCAAGACTGTTACCCAAAATAGCGCCGTGGCCGCAGCATCGGGCGAGATCGTACTGTTTTCGGACGCGACGACCGAATACACGCCCGACGTTCTGCGCAGGGTTCTGCCGGCCTTTGCCGATGATACCGTAGGCTGCGTTGCAGGGCGATTGGTATATCTGGACAACGGCGAAACCAACGTCGGTACCGGTGCTCAAAGTTATTGGAACTACGAGACTTTTCTAAAAACCTCAGAAAGCCGTGCTTGTTCGCTGATCGGGGCATCAGGATGTCTATACGCAGTTCGCCGTTCCGCATACAGGCCAATGTACGCTGAGGCGTGCTCCGATTTTCTGATCTGCACTGAACTGTACCGGCAAGGCCTGCGAAGTATCTTTGAGCCGGATGCGGTCTGCTATGAGCACACGAATCAACGAACGCACGAAGAGTTTAAGATGCGGGTTCGTGTCATCTCACAGACCTATACAGACCTTTGGCGCAATGCCGATATGCTCAATCCGTTTAAGAGCGGTTTCTACGCCGTACAGTTGATCTCGCATAAGCTTTTACGATATTGCGTTCCTTTGATATTGGCTTTGATCCTTGTCACAAACGTTTTTTTGGCGGGCCGCAGTCTCTTTTGGGACTTTTTGCTGCTCGGCCAAATGGCGGTCTATATTGCGGCATTTTTCGGATGGCTGGTCGAGCGTGCCGGCCGTCGGATCACTCTTTTGGCGATACCACTATATTTTGTCTTGGCCAATCTTGCCTCGGCGATCGCATTTTTCAGGTTTGTCCGCGGCGAGCGTGTCGTGACCTGGGAACCGATCCGCGAATCACGTTGACAGATGAGATCATCTGACCAAAACAACCCCGAATCAAAGATCTTCGTCGGCCGCAACGTTTTTTCGTGGGCGCCGAAGGTCAGTATCGTAATACCTGCGTACAACGTCGCCGACTTTATCGCCGAAACTCTCAAATCAGTTGCAGAACAAAAATTTCGTGATTACGAGGTTATAGTCATAAACGACGGTTCACCGGATACGCCGGCCTTTGAACGGGCGATCGGAGCCTTTCGTGAAGACATCGTATATATCAAACAGCCGAGCCTCGGTGCCGGTGCCGCTCGCAATACCGGTATCAGGCACGCCCGGGGCGAGATCATCGCATTTCTGGACGGAGACGATATATGGATGCCTGATTTTCTCGCCTCGCAGATGATATTTTTAGGGCGTGGTTACGATATGGTCTATTGCGATGCCTTGCAGTTCGGAATGAGATCAGCGACGCGAAAGACCTTTATGGAAGGAGCTCCGTCGAACGGAGAAGTTACGGCTCTATCGCTGCTAGATTATTCGTGTAATGTGATCACGTCCGGCACGATAGCATATAAGTCAGCACTGGAACGGGCAGGCCTGTTTGAACCTGAGCGAAATAAGGCTCACGACTTTCACCTATGGGTACGAATGGCAAAGTCCGGGGCACGGATCGGTTATCAGCGAATACCGCTACTCAAGTACCGGGTGCATCTGCAGAGTTTGTCCGGCGATTCAGTCAGCCGCGTTAAGCGTGAGATCGACGTTCTGGGCCGCGTCAAGCGGTCGATCGATCTGGACAAAAGTGAACTGGCGGTCGTCGATGGAATGCTTACACGACTGCAGTGCGACCTGAGGATCGAATACGGCAAGGCATACTTACTAAACGAAGATTTTCGAAACGCCTATCTTTCTTTTGCGGAGGCAAACAGTATCCGTCCATCGATGAAACTCCGGACGATCACCTGGCTCGCACGCCTCGCACCGAGATGGTTGCTCAACCATTACCGCACCCGTCGGCCTGACGAGATAGCCTTTGTTCCACGCAGCTTGCCGATGAGCAACGGCGATTAGCGGCTGTACCAAGTTCTATCTCTACTCCTCGATAACTGTTGGGGTAAACGGTTTGCCGTATATCTCCTGATAGATCCAGCCCAGAAATCGGGCTTCCGCGGTGCAAAGATTTTCGATCCAAGAACTCGTTAAATAGATCCGTTTTTCAACCGAGGTAGTCAGCTTTTCAGCCTTTTCGACGGCAGATAGATCGTGGTCTTCGTCCAGTCCGAAGGTATCAGTCAGATCGGTGCGTGTGGCTCGGGCTTCCTGCAGGGCGTTCAGGACGTCTGTGATCCAGGCATTGAGCGTTGGTTCTGAGTCGTTTTCAGCCAGAGCCTGAAATGCACCGACCGCAAATCGAGCCTCCGCGTTGTCGAAGGGATAAATGGCGATGCCGTTGACCTTGTCATCCTGCTGTTTCCATTGAAAAAGCTGTTCGACGTAGGGCAGACGGACGCGGCTAACGCGCTCGTCGTAATTGAGAAACCACTCCAGAATGTCGGCAAGCGAACCGATATCGGGCCCGCCATCGGCGGTTATTCTAAGTTTGGGCGGCTGATCCTGTGCCGATGATACATTTGACATAAGGGGTATTTCATCACTTTTGCAGGGCAAAAACCAAATCGCTTTTACAATTCTTGCGGGTGGTCGTTATAATCCAATGTATCAACGTGCCCACAGAAACCATCGAAAATAGTGCGGGTTCCGGCGTGCGGCCCGACGGCGAAGAGCGCGACCTTGGGTTTGGCTCGATCGTTTCCGGCCAGAGTCGGCAAAGGCTGATCAATCCTGACGGATCGTTTAACGTGCAGCGGTCCGGACTGCCGTTTCGCACCACACTCAATCTATTTCATATCTTTCTCGAAATGAGGTGGGCGTCGTTTCTGTCACTGCTGCTCGCGATCTATTTTGTAAGCAATATCGTTTTTGGGATGGGGTATGCCGCATTTGGCGAGGCGGCACTCGTAGATACTTCGGCAGACGCGACACAAAGCATCTATATACGTGGATTTTTCTTCAGCGTCCAGACATTTGCCACGATAGGTTACGGCACGATCCATCCGGTCGGGATCATCCCGAATTTGCTTGTCACAGTCGAATCGTATTACAGCTTGCTCGTCAACGCTCTGATAACCGGCGTGGTCTTCGCCCGTTTTGCACGGCCGACAGCACGGCTGATCTATAGCGAGATCGCCGTCGTCGCACCATACCGCGACACGACCGGATTGATGTTTCGGCTAGTGAACGGACGAAACAATCAGTTGATCGAGGTCACGGCTCAAGTGATATTTTCGCGTCTGGTGGCCGAAAACGGCCGCCCGGTGAGGCGTTTTGACCTTTTGGAACTTGAGCGAAGCAAAGTGTCGTTTTTCCCTCTAGCCTGGACGGTCGTGCACCCGATCACGATGGAATCGCCACTCAAAGGGCTTTCGCACCAGGACCTTTTACGATCCGATGCCGAGATACTGATACTTATGTCAGCGATCGACGAGACCTTTGCTCAGGTCGTTCACACACGGACATCGTATAAACCGAGCCAGATCAAATTCGGTCATAAATTTATCAGTATTTACCGCGAGGTGCCCGAGGGCGAGCCGATCTCGATCGACGTTCGGCGGTTATCGAGCGTAGAGCGGGCGGAGTCATAATGTTTACAGGTATAATCGAAGAATTAGGCCGTGTTTCCGCAGTAGAATCACTAGCGGCGGGCGTCCGCATTACGATCGCCGCGGATATCGTGACGGAGGATATCGGCAATGGCGACTCGATCGCTGTGAACGGTGTGTGCCTAACTGCGCTCAATGCAACGACGGACGGATTCGCGGCGGACGTCTCACCGGAAACGCTCGAGCGATCTACGATCGGGCGTTTGAAAGTTGGGTCGAGAGTGAATCTCGAACGGGCGGTGACGCCGACGACGCGTCTCGGCGGCCACATCGTACAGGGACACGTGGACGGCCGAGGCCAGTTCCTCGCCGCCACGGACGAGGGTGAGTTTTGGACCGTCAGTATCGGCTTTCCGGCAGAATTTCGCCGATATCTTGTGTTTAAGGGCTCGGTAGCGGTGGAGGGCATCAGTCTGACAGTTGCGCACCTTGACGATACTCAGTTCGACATCGCCGTGATCCCTAAGACCTGGGAGATGACCAATCTGTCGACACTTGTGCCCGGCGATGCAGTAAATCTAGAGGCGGACGTCATTGCAAAGTACGTTGAAAATATTGTACGGTTTGGCGACAAAGGAAACTAAATGCTGATATCGATCTTACTGATCTGTGCCATTTCGTTTGGCGGACTCGCTCTGACATATCCGATCGTCGCTGACGAGCGGTTTATGTGGCGACTGGCCGTTGGCAATATCGTCGGGACCAGTATTTTCGGACTTGCGGGATTCATTCTCGCATCGCTTTTCGGGCTTAACGCCGTCACTGCCGCCGCCGCGATCGCAGTTTCACTATTGCCGCTGATGTTGCTGAGGAGCAAACCTTACAAGCGGGAATTCAAGCACGACTGGGCAAAGGCAAAGGGCAAATTTCAGGGCGGTAACCTCAAGCGATTTTCGGGTTTCGGGTATTATGCATTTTTTGCTCTGGTCTTCTGGCTATTCTTTGGACAAGCGATGTACCAGACGGACGCGGGGATATTCACCGGTGGTTCGAACAACCTCGGCGACCTTCCGTTCCATCTTGGAGCCATCTTGGGGTTTACCGACGGAGCTAATTTTCCGCCGCAGAATCCGTCATTTGCAGGTGCAAGATTTTCGTATCCATTTGTTGCTGACTTTGTCACTGCCGCGTTTATTAAGCTCGGGGCGGATGTTCGCGGTGCGTTAGTGATACAGGATTTTGCTTGGGCATTTTCACTTTTGGTGATCCTCGAGCGGTTCACGGTCAAACTGACCGGAAACAAACTCGCGGGCCGCATAGCTCCGCTTCTGCTGTTTTTCAGCGGCGGGCTTGGTTTCGTATGGTTTGCGAAAGACTACTGGGAACAGGGTAAGAGTCTCTGGGAAGTATTATGGCAACTGCCGCGAGACTACACGATCGGCGACAAATTCCGATGGGGAAACTCGATGGTCGTGCTGTTTATAACTCAGCGAAGTTTGCTGCTCGGGATGCCGATAACGGTATTGGTTTTAGGGTTTCTCTGGCGCGTTTTTTCTGGGGAAAGTGATGATATCCAAAAAATCGCCAAGCCGGATATTGCAGGTAAGACCGGTGACAGCGATCTGCTTTCGACATTGTGGCGGCCATTTGCTCTCGGGCTTTTTGCCGGAATGCTGCCGCTGATACATTTGCATAGCCTGATCGTGCTATTTGTCGTAACCGGATTCTGTTTTATCTTTCGACCTGAGAAATGGCGGGTGTGGATCGCGTTTGGAGTTGGTGTGACGGTGATCGCGATTCCCGAACTCATATGGTCAATGGCGGGTAGCGCGTCGGATGTGAGCAAATTCATCGGATGGCATTTCGGTTGGGACAAAGGCGACGCGAACATATTATGGTTTTGGTTAAAAAATACCGGTATCGTAATTCCGGTCATCGCCGCCGGGGTCTACGCTTTATTAACGATCAAGGAACCGGATCACAAAGCGAGAGCAAAAAAGGATGCGAAATTGCCGGACGGCCGGACACTCCTGCTATTTTACGTGCCGTTCGCTGTACTATTTATTGTCTCAAATGTGGTAAAACTCGCTCCTTGGGAGTGGGACAATATCAAGGTTTTGATCTATTGGTTCGTCGGGTCGCTACCGTTGATGGCATATGCAATTGCAAGGGCTTGGGAGAGTGGTAAATTTCTCAGAACTGCGGCGGTAGCTTGCTTGATAGTGCTGACGTCGGCTGGCGGACTCGACGTATGGCGGACGATGAGTGGGCAAAATCATATAAAGGTATTCGACACGGACGCGATTCGCTTGGCCGAACAGATCAAGGCAAAGACGAGCCCCGATGCATTGTTTCTGAATGCTCCGACGTATAACACTGTCGTCGTACTCTCGGGGCGACCGTCCTTTATGAGGTACATCGGCCATCTGTCATCGCACGGGATCGACTACGCCAAACGCGAAGAGCAGACAAAGCTCATTTATTCCGGCGGCGGAGTTGCGGACCTGTATTTGCGACAGAACAATATCGAGTACGTACTCGTTTCACCCGACGAACGCAATACGCTCGGAGCCAATGAGGAATTTTTCAAAAAGTTTCCATTGATAGCAGAATCGGGCCAATATCGCGTATATAAGATTAAAAACTAAGCGACCGATGAATGGCGAAAAAGAGACAAACGATCAGATAACAGAGCGGCCTTACGACATCGGCTGGCTGGTGAGTTGTGCGATCGTAACGGCCGCGGCGACGCTGTTGCGATTCTATTGGCTCGGCCTAAAGCCATTTCATCACGATGAGGGCGTCAACGGCTTTTTTCTAAAAACCCTCTTTGATAAGGGCACCTACGCCTACGACCCTGCCAACTATCACGGGCCGACGCTCTATTACATCTCGCTTGCGTTTGCCAAGGTGTTTGGGCTCGAAACCGTTCCGGTCAGGGCGAGTGTCGCTGTTTTTGGCGTTCTGACAGTGGTGCTGGCATTTTTTCTAAGGCGATATATCGGGAAGATCGGCTCACTCTCGGCGGCACTCTTTCTGGCGTTATCGCCGGGTATGGTCTACATCTCAAGGTATTTTATCCACGAGATGTTCTTTGTTTTTTGCAGCCTCGCCGTAGTGGTTGCGGTTCTCTTATTTATCGATCGGCGTAAATCAGGCATATTCGCCAATGTTTGGATGGTGATCGTGCTCCTGACGGCATTCTTACCGTCTGCACTGAACTTGGCAGCGGCACTTGGCGGAGAAAATGCCGGAGCACTTTGGGCGTTTCGGGTAGCCTTCATTATCGTTGAGGCGGTGTTGGTGTTCTTCGTAATGCGGATGCTGCTTTCGTGGGAAGACGGCCGGCCGATCTATCTTTTGCTTGCGTCGACCGCGGCGGCGATGTTATTTGCGACCAAAGAAACGGCATTCATCACGCTAGGCACGATGCTTATCTCGATATTCTGTGTTTGGCTTTGGCGCAGGTTTGCCGCCGGCGATCTGTTTAGGAACCGAGGCATGTGGGGCATTGTGCTGGCTCACGCCGTCGCGATACTTATTGTATTAGTATATAAGGACAAGTTTATCGAGGGCGGGCAATGGTTTTACGCGAACTTTTTCGGCGAAGGCCGTCCCCAAGAGGCGTTTGCGTTTTATGGAATAGTATCGCTCGCGGTCGCGGCGATGACGGCTTGGGCGATCTTTCTGTTTAGCTACAGCAAAGATAATGAGTCCGTTCTTGTCGAAGACAGCAATCTCAACTGGCATACGTTTCGACCTGCACTGGGCATAGGAAACGACCTCATCTTAATGCTTGTCGCGGTTGCGGTGGTGTTCATTTATCTCAATGTTCTATTCTTTTCATCATTTTTCAGCTATGCCGAGGGCGTGCAGAAAGCCTTTGAGGCATACGCGATTTGGACCAAGACCGGCAATAAGGATCACACGCAAAACGGCCTGATGGGCTATGTAAAGTGGGGGCTTAAGGTCGAGTCCCCGTTAATTATCCTCGCACCGATCGGAGCGGCAGTTTCGTTGTTGAGAGCAAGGCATAGATTTGCGATCTTCACCGCGTTTTGGGCATTTGGACTCTTTGCTGCGTACACGATCATTCCATACAAAACGCCGTGGCTCGCCCTGAGTTTTTATTTGCCGATGTGTTTGATCGCGGGCTACGGCATTAACGAATTTGTTACGTCGAAACGAATGCCGCTCAAGGCACTCGGAGTGATCCTGGCGGTCATCGGTTCGGCGGTTTTGGCATATCAAGCGTATTCGATCAATTTTGTCCGTTATGATGACGAAGAAATGGGATACGTTTATGCCCACACGAAGCGTGAGATGCTCGACCTCGTGGCAGAGATAGATCACTTTGCCGAAAAGAGCGGCCAAGGCAAGCAGGCGACCGTCGAGATCGTTTCACCGGACTATTGGCCGATGACGTGGTATCTGAAAGACTATGAACACGCGAACTTTCACGGGTCTCTGGTCGATGCAACTGCGGCGGAGATGATCGTTGCCAAGAAGGACGCTCAGGACGCCGAGGTGATCAGGCGCTATTCGGCTCATTACAAATTCGCGGGCGTTTACCCGTTGAGGCCGGGAGTCGACCTGATGCTGCTCGTTCGCAAGGATATCGCCGGCGCTGACGCCACGGAACTATACAAAATACTCGAATACGAGACGCCGCCGCCAAGATCAAATTATTAAGCGTCGGCGTAAGGGCTTGGCGAATAGGAACATTGAAATGTTGAAAAAAGCGATTGTGCTTATTGGATTGGCGATGAGTCTTGCGGCATCCGCCGCGGGGCAGAGATCCGACGACAGAACGGCTGTACTTGCCGTTGTAAAACAGCTTTTCGCTGAAATGGCGGCGGCAAATCCCGTTGGAATAATCGCGGTCGGAACTCCCGAAAATCAACTCGTCGCACTTTTCAAGCAAAAGGACGGCAAGTCGAGGATGCAGGTGATATCGCGTGAAGCCTTTGCAAAAATGTTCGCTGACAAGACAAAAGTGATGGAAGAGGTTATGTACGCACCCAACGCCGAAGTCAGTGGTGACTGGGCAATGGTTTGGGGGCGATATGTGTACTTCGCAAGCGGCAAACTGTCGCATTGCGGTATTAACCAGTTTAATCTAGTCCGCACCGGTGCGGGTTGGAAGATCGCCAACGGAGCCTCGGTCATCGATCCCGACGCCTGCACCGAAGAAGAAAAGGCGATAATTCCTAGTAGTGCCATTCGGGTCAAGCCGTCCAACTAAAATATGAAAATTTTCAAGATATCGTTTCTTTTGTTTATTTTGGCGTTACCGTCACTGGCTAAGATCAGGTCCGGCGAGGATCTGATCACCGCAATGCACGATAAGTACGACGGCAAATGGTACAAGACGCTCACATTCCAACAGCAAACCATCAATTACTTAGCTGACGGCACGTCCAACTCAACGATGTGGTACGAAGCGATGAGCGTTCCCGGTCGCCTGCGCATCGATATTGCTCCAGTCGAGAACAAGGGCGGAATGCTCTTCAGCGACGGAAAACTCTTTTCGTTTCGTGACGGCAAACAGACGGCGGAGCGTCCGCTGATGCACCCTTTGCTTCTGCTCGGCTTTGACGTCTATGCCCAGCCTGTCAAAAAATCACTCGAACAGCTAGCCTCGTTAAATATCAAAATGTCGATCCTCCGCACGGGCAAATGGCAGGGCAAAGCCGTCTACATTGTAGGTGCAAACCCCGGTGATCTAACTTCGCCACAGTTTTGGATCGATAAGAAGGAATTGCTTTTCGTGCGGCTATTAGTGCCCGGCGGCGCAAATAAAAAGAGCACTAACGAAACTCAATTTAACAAATATGTGAAGATGAAAGGCGGTGGATGGGTTGCCGCCGAAGTGCAGTTTATCGTCAACGGCAAGCTATCGACTTCGGAGGTGTATTCAGATATACGAACCGGCATCGAGCTCAACGAGGATCTTTGGAACCCGGCGAAATGGGCATCAGTTGAGCGAAAGCACTTTGTGGTCAAATAGGAAGAAAGCACGGTACCGCGCTACAATTGCAGGCATTCTACCCCCAAGGAGTCCTGTCACAATGCGAACTATCTTTGCTCTTCTGGTTATATGTTCCGTCTCGGTTTCGGCCTTTGCAGTCGATATGTCCTCCCAGATCAACGCGGCCACCGCCAAGGCAATGCCGCAGGTGATCGAATGGCGGCGCTACTTCCACGCACATCCGGAGCTTGGCAACCGCGAAATAAATACTGCAAAACTAATTGCTGAGGAACTGCGAAAGCTCGGCATCGAGACTCGCACCGGAATTGCGAAAACCGGTGTTGTAGGTATTCTTAAGGGCGGTCAGCCCGGCCCGGTCATAGGATTGCGGGCAGATATTGACGGTTTGCCGGTGACCGAGAGAGTCGATGTGCCGTTTCGCTCAACCGTCAAGGCCGAATATAACGGCCAGCAGGTCGGTGTGATGCACGCTTGCGGCCACGACACCCACATTGCGATGCTGCTGGGTACGGCAACAGTACTTGCGGGAATGAAGGACAAGATAAAAGGGACAGTTGTCTTTATTTTTCAACCGGCGGAAGAAGGGGCTCCCGCGGGAGAGACCGGCGGTGCCCTGGATATGGTCAAAGAGGGCGTAATGGATAACCCGAAGATCGACGCGATATTCGGCATACATATCAACTCGGCGACCGAGATCGGAACGATCAAGTACAAGTCCGGCTCGACGATGGCGGCAAGCGACTGGTTTCAGATCAAGGTCAAGGGCCGCCAAGCACACGGTGCATACCCTTGGCAGGGAATTGATCCGATCGCTGTTGCGACCCAGATCTATACCGGTTTACAGATGATCGTCGCCCGCCAGTCCGATCTGCCAAAGGCTCCGGTCATTATCACGGTCGGGAAAATATCTGCAGGCGTCCGGGAGAATATAATCCCCGAGGAAGTCACGATGGCCGGCACGATCAGAACGCTGGATACCGAAATGCAGAACGAAGTTCACGAGCGAATAAAGCGGACGGCGACGAAGATCGCCGAGAGCATGGGAGCCACCGCCGAGGTAACTATCGACCGAAAGACGCCCGTGACCTACAATACCCCGGAACTAGTCAAAAAAATGCTCCCGTCACTCGAAAAAGCCGTGGGGAAGGGCAATGTGCACGATGCTGATTGGGTCACCGGGGCCGAGGATTTTGCATTCTATAGGGAAAAAGCTCCGGCATTTTTCTTTTTCGTTGGCGGAATGCCGAAAGGCGGCGATGAGAAGACCGTGGCGTCACACCACACTCCGGATTTCTTTATCGATGACAGTCGCCTCGACGTGGGAATTAAGGCGTTTTGCAATATTGTGTTTGATTTTGAGAAGTGATGGCTATAAGCCTCAAACGAAGAGTGTGCCGTCGCCAATGCGGAGGCACACTCTTCGAATATTGCGTCTGAGGACTATTGCAGGTGAGCCTCGACGAACCAGAGAAGTTTGTCGATCGAGCGAGATACGCCCGTAAGCAGATCTGCCGTGTCTGCGTCACCGAGTTCGTCCGCGGTGTCGATATCCGCTCTTACCTTTTTACCAAAGTCAGCAAGAACGTTCGATAGTGCATCCACGTGATCCGCTCCGTCCGAGATCTCGAGAGGATACTCAGCCAGTGACGAATTTTGTGCCGCTACACGAACCGTTCCGAGGGCGGTGCCGCCGAGCGTTGTGATGCGTTCGGCAATGTCGTCGACCATCGGGTCGAGTTCGGTTGCAACTTGGTCAAAAAGTTCGTGAAGGGCGATAAAATTCATTCCCTTTACATTCCAATGGGCTTGTTTTGACTGCGATTTGAGATCGAACGCGTCGGCAAGCCTTTGATTAAGTAAAGCTATCAGTTTTTCCCGTTTACCTTTTGCGATATCTATTTTTGTTTTATGCATAGTATTTACCTGTTATTACAATAATTATTCTAATTACTATTATTGTTAAAGTCAAGGCGATATATGGTTGGAGCGTGCGGCGTTGCATACCCGAGCGTTACGATCAGTCAAAAGAAAGCTAACTTATTGCACTCGATAATTGGACCACATTTGTATCGGCGGTAATCGTTAAACTTGAACATTCCGGTATGAGCCCGTTTCACATGCCTTCGAAGATCGACAGATCCTGTGCCGTTCTACAAGCGATCTATCTGGCGTTCGTTCCGAAAGCAGTGGGCCGCGTCGGACGCATATTACTGGCTCCGGCGCCGCGAAAGAGCGGCGTAAAGATCCATTTGGAGTGATTTTCGATGCCATAATAGGCGATGACCGACTTACTGCGGCTTTGACTGGCAACTCCGATGAACGGAGTACTTTCGGTGAGCACCTCGGTGTCGCTATCGTCGGGGTCGGTCGTCTCACTTTCGGTCCCGGTATTTAGAGTGTTGACCAAAACAATCGCAAAGCGGTCAAAGACCTGGCTTGGGTTCGAAGGCAAAAGGCCGCCGTTGTAATTCTGCACGCGTTTGGCAAATGGCCCCAGAGTTTGGACCTCCGCCTTTATGAGTCTCCACTTGCCGTCATCACTAAGTGGGTCGATCGCCGCAGAGGCCCGTAATATCTGCCGCTTTTTGGTTCCCTGCGGTAGCCCCTCGAGAAGGTCGTTCATCGAATTGGGTAGTTTTGCGCCGCGATAAAATTCGACGTACTGACGGATAGCGTCAGCGACCTCTTCGCCGCGGCGAATGGTCTCAAGTTCCTTTTCACGCTGAACCTCCTGCTGGATCGCGGGTGCGACCGCCAACAGTCCGATCGCGAATACGGCCATCACCGCCATTACAGCGAGCAAGGTCATTCCGCGTTCACCGCGTCTGTTACAGGTTGTCTCCATCGTCGTTGTCGTCAACATCCTTTTTGTCCGTCGGATTTCGGTTGGGCGGTTGTGGCGGCACGTACCGAGGTATATTACTCGGGATACCGGGAATATCGCCCTGCGGAATATTGCCGGGGTTAAACGGCATAAATCCGGGATCTATTGGGTTCGCTCCGGGGCGGCCACCGGGAAAGCCGGGCGAACCGGTCGATCCGGACGTGCTTTGTTTAACAATTGCGATCTTATGCTTGAAGCCTAAACTCGTATCTTCAAATATTACCTCAGAAGCCGAGATGTTTATTAACCTAAATCGGCCTCCGACGACGTCATTGAGGCGAGCACCGAATGGCGTTGTCTTGCCGCCCTCCAGGAAGTACGCGGTGTCGTTGTTATAGCGCTTTCGGGCGATCATTCCAATATATTGGAATGTCGGCCGCGGCGGTGCCTGAACCTGGAAGATCACCTGATTAGAATATTTTTTGCCGTCCGGCGTCTGGATGATTATCTGCCTCGGGCCTTCCTGTGCAATAAAGTTTGCCGGAATATCGGCCATCAACTTCTGGGCACTTATGAATGTTGTCGGTATCTCGCTCTGGCTGAAATAAATTCGGGCTTCGGGCGTGAAACGGTCGCCGTTGATCTCGAGCTTAAAACTCTTTGAGCCGGCGAAAACGTTCTGCGGCATCATAAATCCGACGAGCATCTCCGGCGTAGGCGTCGGCACGGGCGTCGGCGGCGGAGTTGACGGCGGCAATGGTGTCGGGCTGTATGGGGTCGGTAGCGGCGGTTCGTAAAACGCAAAAATATTGCGTCCGGCGTCGGGTGCATATGCGTTTCCCGGACGATAGTCTATCGGCGTCGTTTGGTATGCAAAATCCTGCTCGGTCGCTGACGGCATCTCGATATCCTTGCGAGTGCCGGCAGGCGTCGCCTTTGGCGTCGGCGTTGCCTTTGAGGCGGCCGACGAATTGCCGCCAAATAGACTGCGGCCAAAGGCGAAGTAGAGCGCCGCAATAGCAAGTAAGCCGAGCAGCGAGGCCGCGATCAGCTTGTTACGTTCTGCAGTGGTTTTGCCTGCGGTTACTGCCATTGCGTTACTGATTAGTCCCCTTATCGATCATCGGTGCGTAATTGGCACGGCGGAAATAGGCCGCGAGTTCGAGATGAAGAGCGACGATCTCACCGTGTGTCTTACCCTTAGGTTTTGCAACGCCGGTTTGTCCGACATCGGGCTTGCCGGTGCCCGGAAAGCCGCCGATAGATCCATCACCGCCAGGTTGCACAGCGGGCGGTTTGGTCAGGTCCGGCTTGGCATCGGTCTCGGAATCAGAAGGCTCGATTTCGACAGTACTAACGACTACAAATTCATTGCCGGTCTCTAGGTCGCGTATGAACCGCCGCAAACTCTGGTAAGAACCTTCGACGGTCATCGTCACATAGATACCCGGAAACAGGCTGCGAAATTTGGCACGCCCTCGTTCCTCATCGGTCACGTTTTCCTTATTGGCGTCCGCAGTCTCAAGGTTTTGGTAATCGGGGCCCGTGGTATTGGTCAGGCCATAGGCAAGGATCAGCGAATTGATACGTTGATAGAGTGCCGAGCGGCCATTTACCGACGGCGGTAGAAACCTGGTTTCAAAATCGTCAACACTTGCCAGTAGCTTCCCGACCTGAGCTTCGGTGGTAGTGATCTCACCGTATTTGGTCTTGGCGGATAGTTTCTCAGCCTCGAGGCGATCCGCCTCCGAGCGGTTTCGGGCGAGCTCACGCCCCGCCGGAGCGATTGCAAATATATATAGCAAAACTACGAGGCCAAGCGCCACCGCACCACCCGCAAGGGCGGCAACCTCGACCGGGCCCCACATACCACCGGCGACCTTTCGCGGACGACGCGCCAAAACCTCCGGAGTAACCGGAGCGAGATGTGCCGGCGGCAATTCGACTGTTTCAATGTCGGTCGCTTCGATCTCAGCCATTACCGGGCACCTCCGGGATTATTCTCAGCAACGTCGGTCGCAGGTGCGGACGAATATCCGTATCCGGGCGAGTAGATCAGCCGCAGGGTATATTCGGTATAGATCATACGTTCGTTCTTTTGCAGATCCTGGCCGCGTAGTTCGGCTTGGAAAAGTCCGGAATTGTGCATATTGTCGATCATAGTCCTCACGGCAGGATAATCGCGGCTAAGCACTCCAAATTCGAGATCGGCTTTGACGCGTCCTTCGTCATTGTAAATATTCCGAACTGCGATCCGCGATGCGGAAACTGATCCGGGCAGCACACCCTCGAGATCGGCAAATAGACGTGACCAGACAAAGGTCTTATTCGCGACGAGCTTATGCGAGGCCGACAAGATCGCCTTTTGCTCGGGAGTAAGTTGCTGCTGGACCTTTTCGCCCTCGCCCTTGAGTTGTTTGATCTCAGCCTCGGTACGTGCATTTTGCTCGGCAAGCAGTTTATTGGTGTCCGCGGTCTGCTTCCAATACGCGAGGCTCACGACCAGCCCCACCGCCGCCGTAAACAGCAGGAGAGCCGCGAGTAAAAACGGTAACGCCCGGTTTCTAAAGGGCTTGGTTGCTAGATTGAGAGTGTTGATCACCTAATATCCTACTCCAGAAAAATACATCGGGTATCACCGGCGGAGCTCTTCCGGACAAAGCACGAGTTTACCACGAACACACGCAGTTTCTAACACGCCGAACATCAGAAAAAGGTTGCAAATTCGTTTGTTAATGATGCGGGTATTCGCCGTTGCTAAAACCGACTCGGTGGATAATGTAGCAGAGACGTTGGAATGGAATAATTAGAAAATGTGGATAGCTGAATGCGGCACTGACGGAGTGGATCGTATTTCGCGGCGATCATCTCCCGCCGGTCACCCCGACTGCGAACGATCCGGAGCCGTCGATCGGACAGCCAAACCAACTTTTGATGTCAAGCTCAACGGCGCCGCGATGGCAGGTGACGCGATAGTTCTTCGTGTGTCATATCGCGATATGCGGCAACGCGATTGCGGCCGTCGCGTTTCGCGCGGTATAGAGCAGAGTCAGCCATTTCTACAAGTTCGATCGGGTCGGACGAATCTTCGGGAAAAGATGCGACGCCGATGCTGACCGTAATATGGTGCTTTTCGGAGGTGCGGCCGGGTTGGACCACGCTAAACTCGCGGCGCTCGATCGAGGCACGCATCCGCTCCGCGGCAACTAATGCCTGTGGCATTTCAGCGTCGAGCAGGAATGCGGCAAATTCGTCCCCGCCAAATCGGGCCGCGGCATCACCGCTGCGCAAGTCGGCCATTATCGATAGCCCGATCTCCTCGATCGTTTTGCTGCCGGTAAGGTGGCCGTATTTGTCATTAACGCCCTTGAAATGGTCGCCGTCCATCATCAGCACACAGAACGGTCGATTCTCGGTGGTCGCCCGACTTGCCTCACGCCGAAGCTCAGAAAAGAAAGATCGGCTTGATAGAAGCCCCGTAAGATCGTCGTGCGAGATCAAACGGTGGATCTGGCGTTGGTACTCCCGATCGATCTCGTCCAGCAGGTCAAATCGCAAAAGCGTCTCACCGATCGCGATCTTGTCGCCGTTGGTCAAACGACTCATCGTGATCCGATCACCATTGAGAAAGGTGCCATTTCGCGAATTGAGATCGGACAAGAAGTACTGACTGCTGCCGGTCGACGGATCGATCTGTGTTGTCACGCGGGCGTGCTGACGTGAGACTTGCGTATCATTGACACGAACGTCGGCCTCGAGTGCTCGTCCAAGGATGACCTCCTCGCGTTCCAGGGGAATCGGAACGGCGATCAATTCGCCGCTAAGGAAAACCAAAGCTGGACGAATGTCACGGCGCTTTATCTCAATATCGTTCATACAATCGGCGGATGGTGTGAAAGGGACGCCAACACTTAGAATAACCGATTTGATCGGACTGCGCCACCCTTATTTTTGAGTGAAAGTCAACCTTTCGTCAGCGTGTTAAATTTGTTTAACTTGTACAAAATACTGAAATAAACGCCCGATTCGGTATATGATTTAGAGATGCTTTGCGAGTCGATCGCCCATCGATGAGCAAGCGTGCATTTTGGAGTGCCAAATGTCAGAACTAATCTCTACCGCCAAAGATCCGGGATTGATCTTTGATGTCGGGCTGCACCACGGCCAGGACACGGATCACTATCTCAAAAAAGGCTTCCGAGTGGTAGCCTTTGAGGCCGACCCTACAAATGCTCAATTTTGCCGCGATCGATTTGCCGCAGCGATCGCTGATAGACGATTGACCATCGTCGAGGGAGCCATAGCCGAGACCTACGCTCAGTCCGACAGCGGTCGGGTTGTCAAATTTTATCGTAATGAGAATCATACGCTGTGGGGTAGCACCTCCGAGGACTGGGCTGTCCGAAATGAGGTTCTCGGGACGACAAATGAGATCATCAGCGTACCCGCTATCGATTTCACCGAACAGATCGAACGCTTTGGGGTGCCGCATTATCTTAAAGCGGACATTGTGGGCTCTGAGGTGATATGCCTGCGAGCGATGCTGCGATTTGAGCAAAAGCCGGACTATATCTCCATACGGTCGGAGAAATTGGTATTTCGCCGTTTAGAGTATGAGTTTGATCTGCTTGAGCAACTCGGATATGACGGTTTTAAGGCGATAAAGCAGGATTTTGACCACATACAAAGCGAGTTGCCGGCAGACAATGGCTATGCTTTCCACACCTTTGAAGAAGGTGCTTCGGGGCCGTTTGGTGAGGAAACTCCGGGCCGTTGGCGTTCGCGTGAGGATGTCCTCAGCCGGTATCGAACGGTATTTATCAAATACTGGCTATTCGGCGATTACTCGTATCTGATCCAGACTGTCCGAGGCCGAAAGCTGATCGCCAATCTGGAACGTGTGGTTCGCCGCTCGATCCCGGGCTGGTATGACACGCACGCCCGCCATCGCTCCCTTGCAGGAGGCCCGACCAGCGAATGAATAAAGCTGAGGCGGCAACCCAATCATTGAAACAGCAAAGCGCTTGGCTGCTCGGGGCCAAGGTCATCGGCTTTGGCTTTAGTTTCGTATTGCCTCTGCTGATCGTAAGGTACCTGACGCAGGACGAGGTCGGGCATTATCGCGAGGCATTTCAGGTAATTATGAACGCGATCGTGATCTTGCCGCTCGGGTTTTCGATGAGTTCATTTTATTTTCTGGCGAGAGAGACGGCCGACCGCCGCGGGGCCGCAATTCTAAATATTCTGCTGTTTAATTTCGTCGTCGGCGGGATTGCCTGTGTAACCCTATTTCTATACCCGCAATTGATCGGGAACATATTCAAGAGTGCGGAACTCACGCAACTCGGCCCGCTGATCGGGGTCGTTATTTGGATCTGGGTATTTTCGACCTTTCTCGAAACGGTGGCAATCGCCAATCAGGAAGCAAAGGTCGCAACCGTATTTATCGTCCTTGCACAGTTCAGCAAGACACTTCTAATGGGATCGGCCGTGTTCCTATTTGCTACGGTCGAATCGTTTATCTACGCGGCGATGATTCAGGGCTTGATTCAATCCTGCATTTTATTTTGGTATTTGAAGTCAAGATTTCCGAGGTTTTGGACGAAATTCGAGTTGGGGTTTTTTAAGGATCAGATGGTGTACGCCATCCCGTTCGGAGTCGCGGGCATTCTGTGGATGCTTCAAAACGACATACATAACTATTTCGTCGGATACAAATTCACTTCCGCAGAGTATGCGATCTACGCTTACGGTTGTTTCGAAGTACCCCTGATAGCGATGTTGGCCGAGTCGGTGACTGCGGTTCTAATACCGCGAATGAACACGCTACAGGTCGTGGGTGATAAGGAAGAGATGATCCGTTTGACCGCAAGGGCGATGCAAAAGCTTGCGTTCTTCTATTTTCCGATCTATGCCTTTCTGCTCATTACCGCACAGACGTTTATCATTACGCTCTTTACGACCAATTATCAGCAAAGTGCGTCAATATTCGTAATTAACATCACTATTCTGCCGTTCAGCATTCTCATTACTGATCCGATCGTTCGCTCGTATAAGGAGCTCGGCAGGCTGTTTTTGGTCACACGAGTCGCCGTTCTCCTGACTTTGGTGACGGTGCTCTACTATGGACTTGAGCATTTCGGCCTGACCGGAATGATCACTGCGGCGGTCGGGGCCATAATTTTGGAAAAGATCATCGCAGAGACGATGGTTATACGAAAGCTCGGGCTTGGAATGCATCACCTACCGCTGATGACCGACGTTCTCAAGACGGCTGTCATTTGCGTCGCCGCCGGGATCGTGACGTATTTTGTTTACGAAAACATCAAGGTCGTTGTCGAAACAACCGGTGAACATCTAGCTCGGGAGATTTTTTCTACACAGAAATTAGCGATATTGAATTTTGTTGGCGGCAGCCTCGTGCTGTTTATTTCCGCTGCTGTATTTGCTCCGATATACTTATTTTTGGCAAACCTCTGGGGCGTCATTGAAGAAGACGAAAAGCAGAGTGTCAGAGCCTTGATCAGCCGCATCTTATCCCGACGCCGGGCGGAGCCAATATCACAGGGCGATGCGTAAGATGTACTGAATTGAACGGGCGGTTACGTTAGCGGAATGCGCAATCGATGAGAATATTTTTCGACCTATAAATGTCAGAACCTACGTTCATCACCAAACTAAAATGGAATCTTCCGTGGTTGTTCCAATACCCGCTTTCGCGGGTTGGATCGCTGATGGAACGGACCGTATTTGATAAAAAACAACTGGTTTTGACCGTCGCGGACCATTTTGAGCCGAGTTGGTCGGTAAGCGGACACGCAGATATCAAAACGCAGATCGAGCGGCTCAAGGCCTATCATAAAATGGCTCGTGAGACCGGCGATGCCGTCCGAGATATCGACGGAACCAAATTTCGCCACACTAACTTTTTTCCGGCGGAGCAATATCATCCGGATTTATTGGATATTATGGCCGAGATGCAGGCCGAAGGGCTTGGCGAGGTCGAGGTCCATCTGCACCACGGTGTCGAGCAGCCGGATACTGCTGAGAATTTGCGAGCCGCGCTGGTCGAATTTCGCGATATGCTTGCCGAACGGCATAAATGCCTGTCGCGGATGGACGGCGAGGGTCAGCCGATGTATGCCTTTGTCCACGGCAATCTTGCCTTGGCAAATTCGTGCGGTGGACAGTACTGCGGCGTCGATAACGAGATGGCCATCCTGACCGAAACAGGGTGCTACGCCGATCTTACGCTGCCGTCTGCGCCTGACCGTACGCAGGTTGCGATGATCAATCAGATCTACGAGTATAGTGGCGACCCAAACCAAGCGGTGCCGCACCGCACGGGTAAACGGGTGCGTGTAAATGGAATTGAGCCGGTATTGCCACTTATATTTACCGGGCCGCTCGTTTTTAATTGGACGCGCCGAATCAAGGGTGTACCGGTGCCGCGGATCGAGGATGGAGCACTCGTGGCAAATCAGCCTGCCGATATTGCCCGTTTGAAACGCTGGATGTCTGCAAATGTGACGGTCGCCGGCAGGCCCGATGTGATCTTTGTGAAATTGTACTGCCACGGTTTCTTCGATTACGACCAGAGTGCCTGCATCGGCGACGGGGCAAGGCGGTTTTTTAGCGAGATCATCGAATACGGAGCAGGCAACGGCAATTTTGACGTGCATTTTGCTTCGGCACGAGAGGCATTCAACATTGCCTCAGCGATCATAGACGGTGAACGAGGCGTCCCCGGACGATACCGAGACTATCGACTTAAGTCGATAATGTAAGGATCAAGTATCCTGTTTGACTCAGAATAATGGCTGAACCGCTACAACAACTTAAGAAGATACGGGGACGCTCTTGGGACGAATTGCGCACCCGCAGCAGTCAGGTGTTTTCGGCCTACGGCGAAAAGCTCGGTTTTGGCGAACACCTGCCGGATGATGATGATTTCGCAAAGCTCATCGATCCGAATCTGTCCGGATCCGAATGGACGGCAGATGCATTGTGGCAGCAGTTCTTTCAAAATTCCGACGCAACATTTTTTCCTGCCTTTAAGGATCAGTTTCGCTCAGCCGAGACATTTGTAACTACATTCGGCGAGTCGGCGAGAATTAATTTCATAAAAACGGCGGACCGCATTCTGGAGGGTAAGATCGACCTGCTTGGGTTTAAGGATCTGAACGTTGGCGTCGAAATCGACTGGCATTTTGAACCGATCTCCGGGAAACAGTCCCCGATCAAACATTGGAAGGAGTTTGACGAACTCGACAGCACCGAGACCGGCGATAAGAAGGTGCTGTGGGAACTTAACCGGCATCAGCATTTCTTCACTCTCGGCGTCGCCTTTTGGTTGACTAAAGATGAGCGATACGCTGTTGCATTTGCCGACCAACTTGATAGTTGGATGGAT
Source organism: Chloracidobacterium sp. (assembly GCA_016720705.1). NCBI lineage: Bacteria > Pseudomonadati > Acidobacteriota > Blastocatellia > Chloracidobacteriales > Chloracidobacteriaceae > Chloracidobacterium > Chloracidobacterium sp. The sequence goes on from JADKKB010000005.1 coordinate 292,983, forward strand.
CAAAACCCACCCGGACAAGGCGTTAATTGGGCGAGCAGTCTGGAGGTCGCATATCGTGCGATGTCCTGGCTATGGGCGTTTCAACTGTTTCGCCACGCCGAGGCATTCTCGATCGAGATCTTTGCAAAGGCTCTCAAGTACCTTTATTTGCACGGGCGACACATTGAGCGTTATCTGTCGAAGTATTACAGTCCCAATACGCACCTGACGGGCGAGGCACTCGGCCTCTATTATCTCGGCACTCAAATGCCGTTCTTAACGCGGGCCGAGCATTGGCGCAAAGTCGGCGAAGATATCTTGATGGAAGAGGTGACGCGTCAGATCTACGATGACGGCGTATATTTTGAGCAGAGTACGTGGTACCAGAGATATACGGTCGATATCTACCTCCATTTCGTGGTTTTGCGTGCCGCATTTAACAATGAACCGAGTGGCGCCCCCACGACCGAACTTGAGCAGCGTCTGGAGGCTGCACTCGAATTTATGATGTTCGTGACGCGTCCGGACGGGACGACGCCTATCATCGGTGACGATGATGGCGGACGACTATTGCCGCTCACGGGTGCCGCACCGGACGATCATCGCGGAACTTTGGCCGCGGGAGCGGCGCTGTTCGGTCGCGGTGATATAAAGGCGATCGCGGGCAGTGCCTCACAGGAAGTTTTTTGGCTGTGTGGGCCAAACGGCCTTTTGTCGTACTCGACACTAATTGTTGATGAACCCCAGCAGACCTCAAAAGCGTTCCGTACGGGCGGCTATTATGCGATGCGCGACGGTTGGCTAAACTCTGACAACTATTTGCTGATCGATTGCGGCGAGGTCGGGGCAATGTCCGGCGGACACGGACACGCCGACGCACTCGCGATCGATATGGCACTCCAGGGTAAGACGCTTCTTGTCGATTCGGGAACCTACACTTACCACGAATCAAAGGAAATGCGTGACTATTTTCGATCGACCAAGGCACACAATACGCTGACAGTCGATGATCGCTCGTCATCTGAACCTGGTTCCTACTTTAGCTGGAAGTCAAAAGCCGATGCTTCGGCAAACGAATGGTTGTCGAACGATCGCTTCGACTTTTTTGAGGGCGAACACGACGGTTATCGAAGACTCGAAAAACCGACAGATCACTCACGAAGCGTGCTATTTCTCAAACAGGACTATTTTCTGATACGCGACTTTGTAAAGACGACGGGCGTCCACGAGCACTCACTTAACTTTCACCTCGATAATGCAGAACGTCCGGTCTTAGATACTGAGGGCGACTTTGCCGCGGGTGACAATTGGCGAATATTCGCCTTTGGTGACGGCGGCCGATGGCAACAGGACGAGGGTTCGATTTCAAATATTTATGGCAAAAAGACGGTCGCACCGTTTCTGAGATTCGTCGCGAAGGGCAGTGGGTCACAAGAGTTTTTCTCGTTTATCCTGCCGGGCGACTTTGCGGTCAAGCCTGAGGTGACTGAACTCGAGATCGAAGGCGGGCGAGCATTCGCGATATTCTACCGCGGTTACACAGACCTGATTGTTTACGCGGACAACGCCGGAAAAATGGTCCGGACCGAACTTTTTGATACAAATTTTCGATTTACGTGGGCTCGTGTCGGCCCGGGCGAAAGCGTGCCGCAAGAATATGTTCTGGTCGGCGGCAACCGTTTTGAGATCGACGGCTTTGAAGTGATCGGAAATTCGCCATCGATAAATTCTGCATCGATCCGTCGTTTCGGCAACGACCTTTACGTGCGAGGCGAAAAAGACGCGTTTCGTATTTCGTTACCGCATACCAATCCTACTAACCTCTAACATCGGCTTACGCAGCGGCCTATAAGGCATTATCGCAGACCGTGAAAAAAAGAGTCCTACAGTTTATCGGTAGTTTTCACCAGGGCGGCAGTGAGCGCCAGGCTCTCGGACTGACCGGGCAACTCGTTGCCGATGCTCAATTTGATGTGTATGCCGCGACACTCAATAAGGAAGGTGTCTTGCTTGCCGAGGCCGAAGCGATCGGTTTGCCGGAAATACCGGAATACAAACTGACATCTTTTTTTAATACGCATTTCGTCCGGCAGGTTCGGGCTTGTGCCGCGTTTTTGCGTGAAAATCGGATCGACATCGTCCATACACACGATTTCTATACCAACATTTTCGGTATGGCGGCAGCAACGCTTGCGGGGGTTAAGGGGCGTGTAGCATCAAAGCGCGAAACGGGCGAAATGCGTTCGAGACCACAGGATATAGTTGAGATGATCGCCTTTGGCAGGGCAAACGCGATCGTCGCAAATTCGGAAGCAGTGCGTGAGTATTTGGCCGCACGATCGATTCCAACCGCCAAGATCCACGTTATTCACAACGGCCTGGACGTCGATCGATTTGTGAGTCGGACCATCGACTGCGGTGAATTCGGCTTGCCAGCCGGACGAAGATTTGTGACGCTTGTCGCTAACTTGCGGCATCGCGTTAAAAATGTGCCGATGCTGCTACGGGCGGCCGTCGAGGTGACCGCACACTTCAATGACGTTGACTTTGTTATTGCCGGCGAGGGCGAACTTACGGATGAGATGAAGGCACTGACGCGTGAACTTGGGGTTTCGGGCCGGATCCATTTCATTGGCCGATGCACGGACGTTCCCGGACTCTTGAGCGTCTCATCAGCGTGCGTTCTAACGTCGGTTGCGGAGGGGTTTTCAAATTCGATACTCGAGTATATGGCCGCGGGAAAGCCGGTAGTGGCGACAAAGGTCGGCGGTGCCGCTGAAGCCATCATCGAGGGAGAAACAGGGTATCTTGTCGAGTCTGATGATGATGGGACGATGGCTCGACGATTGACCGAACTGCTGCAGGACGAGGGTGAAAGCTCGAGGTTAGGCGACAACGGGAGGAAGACGGCCGAAGCTAAATTCTCACTAGCTGCCCGGCTCGAAAGCACGATCGCGTTGTATAGTTCGATATTGGACAAATAAGTTGCCCCTGGGCCGTAGAATCCGTTAAAATATAGTTTGTGCTGAAGCACGCCTGCCATATTTCCTGCCTTTTTTATACAAAATGAAACAAGTTATCCGAAAGGGATTAAAAGATATTATTGTTGATGAAGTGACCGACCCGATGGTCTCGGCTAACCACGTTTTGGTTCGGCCGTTCTATTCGCTGATTAGTGCCGGCACCGAAACTGCCGATATTCATACAGACAGCCTCGTAAAGGAAGTTGCCGACAACCCCGGACACCTTCAGACGGTCTGGAATGTAATGAAAAAGACCGATCCTATCAGCACATTTAACGAGATCAGAGCAAAATTCGAAGATTACGCGGTACTGGGATATTCCGGAGCCGGAGTGATCGTCGAAAAAGACGCAAAAGTGGGCGATCTCAAGATCGGTCAACGAGTCGCGTATGGCGGCGAGGGAACCGGACACGGCGAGACGATCAATGTCGGACGAAATCTGATAGCGCGCGTGCCCGACAATGTGACATTTCAGGAAGCTTGCTTTACCACTCTTGGTGCGATCGCGATGAATGCGGTCCGTCTTGCCGACATAAAGCTAGGCGACGTGGTGGCGATCATCGGTCTCGGCCTGGTGGGACAACTAACAGCCCAACTCGTCAGATGTCAGGGCGGTGTAGCGGTAGCGATCGATCTCGATGCCGATCGGGTCAAGATCGCTACGGACACCGGGGCAGAATACGGTCTGATCGCCAGTGACACGGTCGTGGACGAGGTCAAAGCTCTCTCGGGCGGGCGGGGTGCCGATCGCGTGATCGTGGCCGCTGCGTCGAAATCAGCCAAGCCGCTGCAGGACGGCGTCTCGATGGCGTGCGACCGGGGAAAGGTGGTAATGGTCGGAGCGTGCCCGATCGACATTCCACGAGCCGAAATGTACATAAAAGAATTGAGCTTTATCGTGTCGAGAGCCTACGGCCCTGGCAGTTATGACCCGACTTACGAGAAGCAGGGCGTCGATTATCCGATCTCATATGTGCGTTGGACCGAGAATCGGAATATGGAGGAATTTTTGCGGCTTGTTTCCAACGGCATAGTCAACGTAAAGCCACTGATCAGTCACGAATTCGACCTCGACGATGCTCCGAAAGCGTATTCGACGGTGATGGATGCCGGTTCTAAGAGTCTCGCGGTCGTGCTGAAATACGCATCCGTGTCGGAGACGGACGCGGTTGCCGCATATGCGCCGAAACGCAAGGTCGTCGTGTCGACCGATCCGATCACGGACGGTGACATTAGATTTGCTATCGTGGGTGCGGGAAATCTAGCAAAATGGGCTCATTTGCCGGCTCTCAAGAAGATCGCGGGGGCCAAGTTGCACGCAGTTCATTCAAACAGCGGAGCGCGCGGTAAGGCATACGCCAAGCGGTTCGGAGCGTCCTACGCGAGCTCTGATCTGGCTGAGATACTCGGCGATAAAGATATCCACGCAGTGATCATTGCCAGTCGTCACAAAGATCACGCTGCACAGGCGATCGCTGCTCTCGAGGCGGGCAAACACGTATTTATCGAAAAGCCTATGGCGGTTACCGTCGAGGAATGCCGTGCGATCAATGCGGCCGTCGAGTCGAGCGGTAAGCGTCTAATGGTCGGGTTTAATCGGCGATTTGCACCGTTTTATACGGAGATGAAGCAGAATTTGAAAGGGCGATCGAGCCCGGTTGTGATCTCGACCCGAATGAACTCGCCGGGAATTCAGAACGGTTGGGCTGCTGAACCGGCACAGGGCGGCGTCATTCTAGGTGAAGGATGCCATTTCATCGACCTGATGCACTGGCTGCTGGAGAGCGAACCGGTCAGCATTTCGGCTTATGGTATGGGCGAACATAACATCGCGGCGTCTATCAAGTTTGACGATGGATCTATTGGAAATTTCATCTACACTGTGATCGGAAGCGAGTCGTCGGGCGGTGAATTGGTCGAAGTATTTGCTCCCGGAGTCGGGCTGACAAGCGAAGATTTCAAGTCACTCAGCGTCAAAAAGAAGACTCGTAAGAACAGCACAAAGATGTTTGCCGCAAAGGGTTATGACGATCAACTTGCGTCTTTTGTTACGAGTATCCGCACCGGAGCCGAGACAGAAATAACCGTCCGTGACGGTATTCGTGCGACGCTCGGCTGTTTGTTGATGATCCGCTCTGCACAGACCGGCGAAGCGGTTGATTTTGACCTCAACGAGGCACTCTAAATGCACGTCTTGCAGCTCGGGCCATACCCGCCGCCCGAGGGCGGTATCAATCGCAACATTCTTGCGATCCGGGCGGACCTTGCTGCGGGCGGCCATAAAACATCAATAATCGCAACATCACGCAGTTCGCGGATCGCCTTGGAAGATGACGTTTATCATCCGAGCTCGCCGTTTGCGTTGATCCGGCTTTTGCTTTCATTAAAACGCGATGTCACCCATTTGCACGTTGGCGGCACGATAAGTGCGCGGGATCTTGGACTCGTTTTATTCACGGCACTCTTATCCCGCGGCCCGTGTGTCTTATCGCTGCACTCCGGTGGTTACCCCCAAACGAAAGAAGGGCTTGCGGCAGGGCGTTGGTCGATTCGGGGCTTTATATTCCGGATGTTTGACCGGGTCGTGGTAGTTAATGAGCAGCTACGAGAAGTTTTTCTAAAATACGGAGTGAGCCCTAGAAATGTCTCGGTGATACTGCCGTACGTGAACGAATTGCCGGACAACGATGTCGAGATGCCGTCGGATCTGCAAAGCTTCATTGAGAACCACGGTCCGTTTCTGCTCACGGTCGGACTGCTCGAACCTGAGTACGATATCGATATGCAGATCGATGCCCTGGAAAGTGTGGTCCAGACGAATCCGCAAGTCGGTTTGGTGATCGTCGGATCCGGTTCGCTCGAGTCGGGCCTTAGAGCACAAATTGAATCAAAGAGTTATCGCGAGAGCATCTTTGTCGCCGGCGACGTGCCGCACGAGATAACGCTCCGACTAATAGAACGCGCCGACATACTTCTTCGGACCACACGCTACGACGGTGATGCGATCTCCGTTCGTGAAGCACTGTTTCTAGACACACCGGTGATCGCCACCGATAACGGTATGCGCCCCAATGGCGTTAAACTCATCCCCGTGGGCGACCGTGCTGAACTCGAAACCGCAATTGACACCATAGCCGCGGTTAAACGTCACAAACGGCGCCCGGAAACGAACGATCGCAGCAACATTCAGGCAGTGATCGACGTCTATACTGACGTGGCTTCGCAATGACCTGCGGTATCCGGCCTGCAGTTGCCACCGCGACCGATCAATGAACATCATTCCAATAATTACAAGCCGTCAAAAGTTGGTCATCGCTCTGGCGATCCTGACATTCGTCGTGCTTGCGATCGGCAGCGTTCTAACTCACAGACCGCAGATCGACGAAGGGATGTTTGCCGATCCGGCGCGCAATTTGGTCGAGCACGGATCATTCGGCACGACCTCGCTTGAGACTGACGGTTCACCTCTGTTGCGGATCGAGAAACGCACGTATTGGGTTATGCCGGTCTTTCTGCTGAATGTTGCTGGATCGTTCGAGGCTTTTGGCTTTGGGATGACCCAACTCCGTATCGTTTCGGTTTTGTGGGGACTGGTGTTGCTCGGCGCAGTGTATTTGATCGTATTTCAGATATCACGTGACCGCACTGTTGCCGCGGTGGCATTGGTCATCGCCGCCTGTGATTATATGGTCCTTGAAACCGCGTCCTCAGGCAGGATGGATATGATGAGTTCGTCGCTTGGATTTTTCGCCATCGCTCTGTATCTGCTTTTGCGTGAGCGAAACCTGTTTGCCGCCGTTCTGGTGAGCCATACGGTTATGACATTGGACGGATTAACGCACCCGAACGCGATAATGGCTTGGCTCGGGCTCGTGTTTCTAACGATCTATTACGACCGGACGCGGCTTCGGCTAGTACATATTGCGTTGGCTGCGATCCCTTATCTGATCGGTGGACTGGCATTCGGTTACTGGGTAATGCTGGACTTTGCGGCGTTTCGTTCGCAGTTTATAGACAATGCCACTATGGGCGGTAGGATGCAGGGCTTTACGTCTCCGGTGATGAATATACTCCGCGAATTTACCGAAAGGTATCCGCACGCGTACGGATTAAAAGCGGTCTCGAGCGGCCACAGCGGTCCGATCTACCTTAAGAGCGTGATACTGATTGGCTACATCGCCGGCATTGTCGGCGTTGTTTGGGTAAGCGAGCTTAGAAAGAAATATGCACCGCTGATCGTGCTGGCAGCCGTGTACTCGGCCATTCTCGCGATTCTCGACGGCCAAAAGCAGACAACTTATCTGATCCACGTTGTGCCGCTATTCGCGATATTTGCCGCAGCAATAACGACCTGGCTTTGGCGAATTAGACCCGCATTGCGATTGCCCGTCGCCGCGGTCTTTGCCTTGGTGCTGTTCATATCCGCAGGTGGAATGGCTTATCGCATTTCGGAGAATACTAACGCTCATTACTATCGGCCGATGACCGAGTATCTCAATGCGAACGCAAAAAACGGTGAGCTTGTGATGGGCGGATCAGAGTTGATATTCGGACTGGATCCACAGGTCGTTCACGTCGCGGACGGCCGCTTCGGATTCTATTCAAAAAAACGGCCGGAGTTTATCGTGACGGATAGTGCCGTCGAGGATTCGCTTGAACAGTCCGAGCGGCTATTTCCAGCTTTCTTCGAGTACTTTCCAAAACTGCTGCGTGAGGAATATGCCATCACATATGAGAATGCGGCTTTCAAAGTATATCGCCGAAATCACTGATCAGCGACCGCCGACGGTACGCGGATCGAGCGTGGCACCTACCGATTTACCGCCAATCCCTTTCTTGACATACGGACTGCCCGGATCGAGTTGATAGTTGCCCTTTGCGGTATCTACAAAACCGATCTGGCCGATCGCCGGCGGGTAGAAATTGGACGTGCCGTAATCGGACGCTTTGCCGCCGACGATTATGTTATTTGTGATAACTGCACCCGGAAAGTAGGTCGCGAGTGCGGGTTTGCCCGGGCCTACGGTATCGCCAAAGAAACCGTATTCGTTGTTAAAAACGATGTTATTGCGGAAAATAAATCCTTTGACCGGATCACCATACGCGAGGGTGATGCTGCCGTCGTGAATTACCGTGTTGTTTTCGATAATGACATTCGTGAATGTCGTTGATTTAATAAAAAAGCCGCGGCCGTCATATTTCTTGCCGCTGATGTCTTCGAAAATATTATTGCGTATCGTTAGATTGCGGCCGCCTTTGCCTTCACCGCCAAAGATGTTCAGAGCACTGCCCGATCCGCGCATAATGTTATTGGTAAACTCGATATCCTCGACAACTGCTTGCTTGCCACTGTCCTCAGCAGTTCGGAAAAGTACGCCGGTTCCTTCTTGAGCCATTTGCCAATTATTGGTCATCAAGTTGTTTTCGATCTTGATGCGGCGTCCACTTTTAATCTCAATAAAATTCTTGACGTTCCATTTGGTGCCTTTCCACTCGATCGGTTTGTTCAGGTGATTATCGCGGATGATGCAATCGGCCGCGACCAGTCCGAGGGAGTTCTGGGCGCCGCCGAAAAGGATGTTTTCCGCTGCGGCTTCCAGATAATTATTGATGATCTCGATCGGCCCGTCGGTGGCCCATACGGCGATGGCCTGACTTTCCTCACCGTCACGCTTAAAATCGGCAAAATAGCTATTTTCGATCTTGATGAATTTGCCATTGGCTGCAATACCGCGGCGTTGTCCCCATTTGGGGTCGCCGAGCAATGCGACGCGGTCAAATTCAATATGGTGAGGAATTTGTTCGATCGCCGATTCTTCGGTGGTGCCGATCTCAATGATGTTGTAGAGCCCTTCGATCGTCGGCCCAAATTCGACGCCGATAAATCTGAAATGATGTGCACTTGTTGCGGTGGTAAGTGCGGGTTCGCCCTTTATGTTCGAGACGATCTTGGGTAAAACAGCTGCGTATTTTTTGTAATCGAGCCGCTTGCCGGCCGGCGGCAACTGATCATCGCTCGCCGAAGTGCGGACCGTAATAAACTCGGCTCCGGGCTTATTTGGCAATCGGAACTTGCCCTTAAACGTGGAACCGGCGGCAAGCTCGATCGTGTCGCCGGGCTTGGCCCGATCAAGTGCCGCCTGAAAATTGCCGCCCGCCGGGACGCGTATTATGGCAAACGCGCCATTTGATATGATCGCCGCTTCCGGTTCGTGCAGTCCGCCGAGGGCGAGGTAGATAGCGACTCCCACTCCGGCAACCAAACACAGTACGGAAGCGGCTAACCACGCCTTTGACCTTGTCTTTGCCGCAGGTAGAGGCTTTGCTCGTACTTTGTTTCCGGCTGATCTTATCGCCTGTTCGACCATATTGTTCAATACTACTCTATTATCCGATACGACCAAATAAACTCGGAAATGAGCAAATAATCCAGATTCATCGAATGGCAAAAGAGCGTTTGAGGCGTTAATCTATCAAGGGTCGGCGGACGGCAGCGGCTTTATCTACAAGATTCCATCTATTGTTACTTTCTATACAAGATATGTGCGGGATAAACGGCATTGTATTTTCAAGGGATTCGGGCCGCGAGGTGTCACCGGATGTGCTGATCGGTATGCGCGATATAATGCGTCACCGAGGGCCTGACGACGGAGGCATTTTTGTCGATAAAAATGTCGGTATCGGTCATCGCCGACTCGCGATCGTTGACCCGCGACTTGGCATCCAGCCGATGTTTACTGATGATCGATCGTGCTCGATCGTCTACAACGGGGAAGTCTATGATCACGCCGATCACCGTGCCGAACTCGAATCAAGCGGTCATAGCTTTCACAGCCGCAGCGATACCGAGACCATTCTGCATCTATATCAGGAGCACGGCCGTGATTGTGTCGAATATCTCCGGGGAATGTTTGCATTCGCCATTTGGGACGCTAAACGCCAGGAACTGCTCATTGCTCGTGATCGTCTAGGCGTCAAGCCGCTCTATTACGTTCACTCTCAGGATGGCAGTCTATATTTTGCGTCCGAGATCAAGTCTTTGCTTGCCGCCGGAGCGGTTAAGCCTGAGATCAATTTTAACGCTTTGCCGGACCAACTTGCGGCACACGGCACCTCCCGCGACGAAACGCTCTACGCCGGTATCAAGCGGTTGATGCCCGGCCATACAATGGTATGGAAAGACGGCCGAATCGATATTCGCGAGTATTGGGACCTCAATTTTGAGCCAAAGCTCGAACCTAGAAGCGATGTAGAATTTGTCGACGCGTGGCGCGAAATGTTTCGCAAGTCCGTCGAGCTTCGATTAATGTCGGACGTTCCCCTGGGGATGTTTCTCTCCGGCGGGATCGACTCGAGCGCGATCGCCGCGATGATGTCGACGATGGTCTCAGAACCCATCAAGACATTCTCGGTCGGTTTTCGCGAGCGTGAGGCCAACGAACTTGGCTTTGCCCGACTCGTCGCCGATGCTTTTGGGACCGAACATCACGAGATCACGATCACGCCAAAGCAATTTTTTGACCAACTGCCGGACCTCGTCTGGCACGAGGACGAACCGATCGGCTTTATTGCCTCGGTACCTTTATATTTTGTTTCGAAACTCGCACAGGAGCACGTCAAGGTCGTTCTTACAGGTGAGGGAAGCGACGAAACGCTCGCGGGTTATGGCCGCTATGCCAAGACGCTGCAATTATTAAATTACGGTAGAAAGTACGAAAGCCTCACGCCCGGATTCGTGCGGAATGCTGTCCGTGGCGGTGTGGGGACGTTGCCGGGCGGGATAGGCAATAAACTCAGCCGAACCTTTCTAACGCGAAGTGCGGACATTGAGAATTTGTTTCTAGACAATTTTGGCGTATTTCCGCGAGCGATGCAGTCCGAACTGTTTTCGAAGGCGGTGCGGGAAAGGATCATCGATGTTGACCCCTATCTGCAGTCAAGAAAATGGTTGGTGAAGACCGATGCGATCGACCCACTCGACCAATTGCTGTATATCGATACTAAGACATATCTGCACGAGTTGCTGATGAAACAGGATCAGATGTCGATGGCCGCCTCGATCGAGAGCCGAGTGCCGTTTCTGGATCATAAGTTAGTCGAATTTGCGGCCCGAATGCCGCGTGAGATGAAACTGCGGGGCAATACGACAAAATGGATCCTCCGTGAGGCTATGAAGGGAATTTTGCCGGCGGAGATCCTCGATCGTCCGAAGATGGGATTTCCGGTGCCGGTCGGCAACTGGTTTCGCGGCGAATTCAAGCACATTGTTGAAGAATACGTTTTGAGCCCGAGAACGATCGAACGCGGGATCTTTGATGAGAGATTTGTAAGGGCGTTAGTCGCCCGCCATCAGGCAGGTGAGAATCACGACGAGAGAATATGGGCACTCGTAAATTTTGAGATATGGCAGCGGCGATTCTTTGACGGATTGGGGAACGCCGGATAAATGACGAATATCAGTAAGTCAACAACGCGATCCGCCGGGGCAGCGAGAGCAGAACTTCGAGGCCGTGACATTCTGTGTTTTAGCCACGACTGGACCGGCGATCCGTTGTCCAAAACACACCTGATGCGCGTGTTGGCAAAGGATAATCGCATACTTTGGATAAATGCGATCGCAAATCGTATGCCCACTGCGTCGTCCAAAGATGTCTCACGTATCTTTAAGAAACTAAAGAGCTTTGCCGAACCGGTCCGCGAGGTCGAGCCGAATATCTTTGTGCTCAATCCGCTAGCGATCCCGGCGTACGGCAGCAAGTTGATAGTCGACCTAAATCAGCGCTCGCTGGTACGGCAGGTCAGAAAGGCGATGCGAAAGCTCGGATTCGCCGACGTTATCAATATGGTCTTTAATCCCGCCGCCGGTATGATCGCCGGACATCTGGGTGAAAGCGAATTGATCTACTATTGCGTCGACGAATACACTGCATTTACGGGTTCCTCAGCCCTCAAGGAGATCGAGGAAAAGCTCTTTCGGATGTCCGACCTGGTCATTGTTTCAGCCGAAAAGCTTTACGATTCGAAAAAACAGTTTAACGAAAATACGCACATCATTCGTCACGGCACCGACTGGAAGCATTTCCGGACGGCACTCGATCCGGATCTCGCAATGCCTGAAGATATCCGCGGCTTACCACGTCCGATCATCGGATTTCACGGCCTGTTGGCAGACTGGGTCGATTTTGATCTGATAAAGAAAACCGCAGAATATTTTCACAATGGCTCCATCGTGCTCGTTGGCAAGACCAGTGTCGATGCCGAACAAAAGATCAAGGTGCTCAATGGTGTGCCAAATATTCACTTACTCGGCCGCAAACCCTACGAACAGTTGCCGGCGTACTGCAAGGCCTTTGACGTTGCACTTAACCCGTTTATGATCAACGAATTAACACTTGCGGCAAACCCCTTGAAGGTGCGCGAATATCTTGCGGCGGGCTTGCCGGTAGTGTCGACCGATATTCCCGAGGTACGCATTCTTGAGGATTGTCTGGTGGCAACCGGCCACGATGATTTCATTGCTAAGATCGAAAACGCTCTTTCGGATCCCAAACCCAGAGAAACTGTCAGCGACAAGATCGCCCACGAGAGTTGGGAAGCAAAGGTCGATGAACTGCGCTCGATCGTTGCGGTGTCAAAACAGTCACGGGGTGATCGCCGGTGATCGGCAGACCGAGGATGATACTTGGGGTTGCGTGTCTTATCGCGCTCTGGATATTCGTAGCACCATTTCTGGCAAAATGGCTGATCGTCGAACGAACGCTTGAGCACGCTGACGCTCTAATGGTTCTGAGCGGTTCGGCCGTTTATCGCGAACGAACGCGGATCGCCGCCGAACTCTACAAACAAGGTGTTGCACCGAGGATTTTCATCACCGATGACGGCCAGCGATCCGGTTGGTCGCTAGCGGACAAGGCCAACCCGCGGTTTGTCGAACTGGAACAACGCGAATTGATCGCAAACGGAGTTTTGCCGGACGCCATCACTATTCTGCCGGGAACGGTTTCCGGCACCGACGACGAGGCGATCGCTCTCCGGAACGAGATCGAAAAGAGTCATTTAGACTCGATCGTGATCGTCACGTCTGCCTATCACACCCGACGGGCACTATGGACATTTGAGCAAATATTGGCTGATAAACAGGTTGTTGTCGGGGTCGCATTTGCTCCGCCGGGGGAGTTTACCCCGAGGCCTTGGTCGTGGTGGTTGGGATTTCGCGGTTGGCGAATGGTGGCCGGAGAGTATTTGAAATTTGTGGTTTATCGATTTTATTACTAGATCAATCACCGTTATTCATCTTTAACATAAGTTCTGCAAAACGAGGATCCCCGCGGAGGCTGTCGAGATTGGTATCTTGTTCAAAGTAAGGCTTGTTTTGATTGCCGAGGCGGATAGCCTTGTTCAGCCACTTGAACGCGAGGTCGTATTCACCGAGCAACGCATACGTCGAACCGACCCAATATGCCATATCGTGGTCCGCACGAGAGACTGCCAGTGCGTCGTCGGTCAGTTGCTCGCGGGCTTCGTCAAAGCGTCCGGCACCTGCCAGGAATTCGGCGTAAAGGGGACGAATACCGTCCATTCGCGGATTGTCCGCCAAAACCTTTGCAACCATATCTATAGCTATGTCGAATTTGCCCTGATAATAATAGACGCCCGAACGAAAGATCTTGAGCATCGGATGATTCGGTTCCGCACGGACACCTTTATCCAGTTCGGCTAGAGCCTCGTCAAACTTGCGGTCATATATAAAGATCCGTGCGCGGTTGTACGCGGCGACCGCGCGTGCCGCCGGATCAAGTCGGGCTAGTTTCTCAAAGGCCTTGAGCGATTGCTCGTACTTGCCATCCAGGCGGTGAAGCACACCTTTCACAAAATATAGTGCGGCATCATTCGGAAATTGCTTTTCTAGCAGTTCGATCTCGGAACGTGCCTTTTTCTTTTCACTGCGGGCGAGATAGATCATCACCATCAGCACACGGGCTTCGACAACATTTTGATCGTAGAAAAATGCTTTGCTGAATGCCGCCTCGGCATAAGTGTAATCTTCGGGTTCGCCGAGGCCCTTAAACACTCGATTGGCATAACAGGCACCTAGGCCGCTGTATGCGAGAGCAAAGTGCGGATCGAGTTCGATCGCCCGTTTGAAATTGGCCATCGCGGCGTCGCAGTCTTCGGCGTCGATCGTACGAAAGATAAATCGGCCAAAATTATCGCGGCCTCGTAGATATTCTTCCCACGCCTCGGCATTATCAGTTGCGTGCTTGCCCAACTTTTCAGCTTCGAGATCGGTCAACTCGAGTCGAAGACCTTCGAGAATGCGCTGGGCTATCGCATCCTGAAGCGTAAGTATGTCGCTACCCTCGGCATCGATCCGGTCGCTCCAAAGTATGTCGCCCGTTACAACATCCAGCAGCTGAGCAGTCACTCGGAGTTTGTCACCCGAGCGAATAAATCCGGCAGACAGCACGGCGTGAACACGCAGATCCTTGCCCGTGTCCCTTGGGTTGACGTCCTTTCCCTGATACTTTGCGATCACCGAACTGGGCCGGACGATAATGGAACGGATCTGTGCGAGTTCGGTAATGACAGCGTCCGCCAGAGCAAATTCGTAAAAACTTGATGCCGCGTCGCCACTGAGGTTTTGGAAAGGCAGTATCGCTACGCTCTTTTTCTCGCTCCCCGCGGATGTCATCGAGATATCCGGGGCAAACGAGGTATAGCTATTGATGCTCGGCGTTAAACCGACCGAAGACTCTGAGCCCGTCCGTCCCTTAATCCAATTCCACGCCCGCTTGACCGGACTGCCGTCTGCGTGCGTTGGGGCGTAGGTGTCACCGGGCATAACCTGAGCACCGGCGATCTGCTGGAGGACACCTCGAAGGTCGTCCCGCATCTGACTGATCTTCTGATATCGGTCCTTGGGTTCTTTAGCCAGAGCCTTGTCGATAATTTGCTGCAATTGCGGCGGAACGGGATCGCGGCGCATTACGGCGAGCGGCTTTGGTGTCCCGTAGAGTACCTGATGGCGAACGTCTATGACCGTCTTGCCTTGGAAAGCCCAGATTCCGGTCAACATCTCATAAAGCAGAACGCCGGTCGAGAAAATGTCGGAGCGGTGATCCGCACGTTCGCCGCGTGCCTGCTCGGGGGCTGCGTACGTTGCCGTGCCGTAGGGAATGCCGAGTTCGGTGATCTCTGCATGATCTTGGCCGGCACGTTGGTCGGCGTGGTCATCCTCGAGCAATTTGGCCAGGCCAAAATCTAATATTTTGGCTTGCCCCGAATCCGTGACCATTATATTGCCGGCCTTAATATCGCGGTGAATTATGTTCTTGGAGTGCGCGTAGGCAAGAGCATCGGCCACTTGGATCGCTATTGAAACAGAGCTTCGGAGTTCCAGAGGCCTTCCGGCTACGAGTTGTCGGACATTCTTGCCGGCAACATATTGCATCGCGATGTAAAATACGCCATCTGCGCTATGAAAATCGTAGATCGTGCAAATATTGGGGTGGTCGAGCTGTGAACAGAGTTGGGCCTCGCGCTCAAATCGCTTGAAATTAGACGGTTTTAAAGTCAATTCGGGCGGCAATACCTTGATGACCGCGGTACGGTTAAGCTTGGTGTCAAGAGCCTTGTATACCGTGCCCTGGCCGCCGGAGCCGATCTTTTCGAGGATCTTGTATTGGTTGATCTGCGAACCAATCATAAAGTCTGCGGAACTCGAGGCGCATTAGAATGTGCGGCAACGAACACAGATCTAACGAATTCCGAAATTGAGTAAGAATCCATTATATGGCAGAAAGTAATTTGTGCAATCTGCCGCCCTCAAACTTTTGTAAAAAACCGGCAAACTGCCGATTATTCCGGGTGGATCGTTCAGCCTCGCGGCGGATCGCCCCAACCTGAGCCGATATATGCTCCATCTACGACAACACAGGGCACTACCGGATCTCCACCGGAAAACTCAAGCATCTCACGCTGCCGGATCTTATCGTTCTGCGCGTCAAATTCAGTAAATCCAATTCCTTGCGAATGATAATGGTCCTTTGCCTGCTTACAATATGGGCAACCGGGCTTTGTGTAAATAACTACGCTCATTGTTCAACGCTACACCTTTTAGGTAAGATAATCTAGCAAACCAAGCCTAGATCTCTATGACATTACCTGATATTTTCGCACCGTTTGAAAAGCTGGTTGAAATCGAAATACTTGGCGAGAAGCGCTTGGTACCTGAAAACAATTCGCTACTACGTTGTTTCCAGTATTTATCAATGGAGAGCATCTCATACGGTGAGTTTTGCTGGAACGGCGACTGTCTGAATTGTCAGGTCTGGCTTCAAAATGGCGATAAGGAAAAGGCAGTCATCGCCTGCCGAACGACCGTCAAACCCGATATGCGTATTATCCGAATGTCGGACGAGATCGATCTTGCGGGTGAATAGGCGACTCGCTCGATCGCCCATCGACATCAATATTTGGGAATGCTCGGGTCGACGTCATTCGACCACGCAGTGATCCCGCCGACCAGGTTATACATCTTGCCGCTAAATCCCATTTGGGCGAGTACGTCGATCGCCCGAGCACTTCGGCCGCCCATTTTACAATGAACAACCGTCTCGCGTGTTGGGTCGATCTCATTGATCCGCGAGATGACCTCACCAAGCGGGATAAGCTTAGCCGACGCAATTCTCGCAAATGCGTATTCGTCAGGTTGGCGGACATCAATTAGCTGTATGTCGTCACCTGCATCTAAACGGGCCTTAAGGTCGCTGGCTGTGATCTCATTCATAATGGTCTTTTCCGTATCTCCTATCGGTCTAATGTTTGTTATATAAATATTAGCATTTGCGGACTGAGATTATCCAATTCGCCGCGTGTCCGTCGAAATCAGGTATGCCGGGGACTAATGCGCGCGGTTTACAAAAATTTACAATCCAAAACCATTGCGTCGGGCGAAAGTATTATAAAATACTGAACTTACGTTAATTTATCTTATGTGGAAACCAGTCATCAGACCTTTGATCGCCATTACTATAGCCGCAACCGCGATCGCCTGTGGATCGTCCGGCGGAGAAAAGAAAAGCTCAGGCGATGCCAAGAACGACGAAGCCCTGTCGGCTCCGGCAATCAGTATCACGATTGGAAAGAGTGAGTCCCGGGACGTGGCGTCAGCCATCCGCGCAACCGGTAGTCTAATTGCCAACGAAACTTCGAATGTCGCGCCAAAGTCCGCCGGTAAGATCGCAAACTTAAACGTGGACATCGGTGATTTCGTCGTCGGCGGAGCGGTGATCGCAAGGGTTGACGACCGTGACGCCAAATTACAACTTGCGTCGGCACTCGCGGCGGTAAAAGTTGCCAAATCGTCCGTACGACAGGCCGAGGCTCGCTTGGGGCTGCTTGGGAACGGAAAGTTTACCGCGACATCCATCCCGGAAGTGCGGGTCGCAAATGCGAATTATGAACAGGCTCAGGCCGAATTGAAACAAGCCGAGGCCAATGAAAAGCGATATCGTGAACTTACTGAGTCCGGCGATGTGGCGATGATCACATATGAGCAGTTTCGGACACAGCGTGATACCGCCCGCACCCGTGCAAATGCCGCCAAGGAGCAGTTTGAGGCAGCGATCAATACAGCACGGCAGAGTAATCAGGCAATCGCTAGTGCGGAAGCTCAGGTTGAATCGGCCCAGACCCAAGTGGCTAACGCCCAGCAAGCGATCGTCGACACCATTATTAGGGCACCTTTTTCCGGATTTGTGAGTAGCCGTCCGGCGGCGGTCGGTGAATATGTCTCGTCTGCGTCGGTTGTGGCGACCATCCTGCGTACCAACCCGATAAAGGTGCAGATACAAGTTGCCGAAGCCGATACTCCGTTCATCGCCGCGGGCCGCGGAGTTTCGCTTGAGGTAGACGCCTACAAAGATCGTAAGTTTGCCGGAACGGTGTCGTCGGTAAACCCGGCCATCGATCCGGTTTCGCGAGCGGCCATTATCGAAGCCCTTATTGAGAATGGTGATAATGCACTGCGACCGGGAATGTTCGCAAATGTCCGTATTAACAAAGAGGGCGGGACCAAGGGAGTGTTTGTTCCGCGTTTCGCGGTGATCAAGGACGAAGCGACGCAGTCATATCGAGTTTTTGCGATTCAGGAGGGCGTTGCCAAGCTCCTCACAGTGCAGATCGGTCTCGAGGAAGGTGATTTTGTTCAGATAGTCTCGGGCGTAGACGCTGATCTGACAGTTGCAACAGGCAACCTCGGACAGCTGTATGAAGGTGCGAAAGTGACATTCTGATGTCGGTGCCGTTGCTCTGTGGGCCGCATATCGTAGGGACATCCGTCGATCTGGTATTAGATTTTGTGACATAGAAGTATTATGCAGTGGTTAGCCGAAATTTGTGTTCATCGCCCGGTCTTTGCGACCGTCATCGTACTGTTTCTAACGGTTGTCGGAGGTTTTAGTTTCTTCACCTTAGGTGTGGATCGATTTCCGAAAATCGACCTGCCGACGATCTCGGTATCGACAAGTAATAGCGGAGCTGCTCCGCAGGAGATCGAGACGGAGGTGACCGATATCATCGAAGGTGCCCTGAACACGGTGCCTGGTGTCGAAGAAATGCGGTCGACATCATCTCGGGGACGCTCAAGCGTAAATCTTACGTTCAATCTTGAGAAGAATCCGGATCAGGCGTTTCAGGAGATCCAGCAAAAACTCAGCGGTGCGGTAAACCGCCTGCCGGAAAACGCCGATCCGCCGTCAGTTCAGAAATCAGATCCGGACTCGCAGCCAATTCTAATGTACTCGGTCAGTGCTCCGCGAGATCTGACCGAACTGACTACGCTCGTCCAGAATCTCCTCCAAAAGCGGATCGAGTCGGCCGATGGTGTCGGCGAGGTCTTCATTTGGGGGGCACGCGAAAAACAGATCAAGATCTTCGTAAACCCCGACAGGCTCAAGGCCTACAATCTGTCTGTTACGGAAATTTCAAATGCGGTCCGTGGGCAGAATCAGGAGTTGCCCGGCGGCAGTCTCGTCGAAGGTGCCAAAACCCTCGGCGTCCGCACAATGAGCAAGCTGACGGAGGTGAGCCAGTTCGCCGACATCGTAATTACGACTCGAAATTCATATCCGATCAAGATAAAAGACGTTGCGCGTGTGGAGTCGACCGGTGCTGATGCCAGCACAGCGGCATCGCTCGACGGCGTTCAGGCGGTCAGCCTCGGTATCAGAAAGCAATCCGGAGCCAACACGATAGCCGTTATCGAAAACGTCAAAAAGCGAATGGCAGAGATCCTGCCGAATATGCCGCCGGATATGAAATTCGCATTGATCCGCGATCAATCAGAATTTATCCAAAATAGTTTGACGGCGATCGAGGAACATCTGATCCTCGGCGGATTGTTTGCGGCCGTGGTTGTTTTCTTTTTCCTTTGGAATTTCCGGACGACGATCATCGCCGCTCTGGCCATACCGATCTCGATCATTGCCTCTTTCGCGGTCATCGCGGCCTTGGGCTATTCGCTTAATCAGATGACGATGTTGGCTCTGACCTTAATGGTCGGCATCGTGATCGATGACGCGATCGTGGTGCTCGAAAACATCTATCGGTTCGTCGAGGAAAAAGGGATGAATCCCTTTGAGGCCGCAGTCGAAGGCACCAAGGAGATCGGACTTGCCGTCCTTGCCACGACACTCTCGCTACTGGCGGTTTTTATCCCCGTCGGGTTTATGACCGGCATCGTCGGCCGGTTTATGTCATCCTTCGGACTAACGTCGGCGGCGGCGATCGCTGTCAGTCTGATCGTGTCATTTACGATCACGCCGATGCTCGCGGCCAGATGGATCAAAGCCAAGAAACATCCTGTCGGAGCGACGAACGATCCTGAAGTAGACGATGCATACGCCGTCGCGAATGAACCGGGACTCGAGCAGAACAGCGAAGCCGCCGGTCACGATCGGTCTGATTCGAAGGCAGGGTGGTTTTACAGCAAGGTCGATGGAACGTATACGTGGCTGCTGAAATTATCGATGCGTTATCGGTGGGCTGTCGTTTTGATCTGCGTCCTGACCGTTGCGTCGATCGTGCCGCTTTATAAATTCGTCGGTATGGCGTTTTTGCCGGATGAGGACGAATCTCTGTTTCAGATAAATCTGCGAGCCCCTCAGGGAACGTCACTCTCGGCGACGCAATCCATACTCGACCGTATCGCCCGCGATGTTCGCGAACAATTGCCCGGCGTTAAAAATACGCTTGTTCTCGCCGGTTTCGGGCGCGGTTCGGGACCAAATAACGGTTTTATCAACGTCAGCTTACTTCCGGTCGGTGATCGTAAAAAATCACAGGCGGACCTGATCAATCAGTCTCGGGCGCTCGTCAAGAAATATGCGTCAAAAGAATATCAGGTGACCGTTTCGGCATCGTCGTCGATCGCACAGGGCATCGGACTCGGCCGCGGCGGCAGCGGTATTGGATTTTTCATCGCCGGCCCCGATATGGATAAGTTGACCTTGTATGCCAATCAACTTGTCGACAAAATGAAGGAGGATCCGTCATTTCGCGATCCTGACAATTCGATCGACATTGGGACGCCCGAATTACGTGTGCTTATAGACCGAGCCAAAGCGGCTGATCTTGGCGTTGCGGCGGGCAATGTGGCTCAGGCTCTCAACATACTGGCTGCCGGGCAAAGGGTGTCAACGTTTAACGAGAATTCGGTCCAGTATGATGTGATCATACAGGCAGATGAGCCCTTTAGACGCGACCGCAGCAGTTTCCAAAACTTTGCCGTTGCGTCGACGAGCGGTGCGGTGGTCGGTCTGGACAAGGTGATCAAGGTCGAAGAAGGTTTAAGCCCATCGTCGATCAGTCGGCTTAATCGGCAACGAGTCGTGACGATCTCTGCCGGATTGCCGCCCAACTCGTCCGAGTCGGACGCTTTGGCAAAACTGCAAAAGCTGGCGACGAATCTTAAAATGGGGCCGGAATATATTACCGGAGTCAGCGGTCAGTCAAAGGAACTGCAAAAGGCATATGAATCGTTTTTGCTGGCGTTCCTTTTGTCATTCGTATTTATGTATCTGATCCTCGCGGCTCAATTCGAGTCGTTTATCCACCCGGTGACGATCCTTTTGACACTGCCGCTCGCGATACCGTTCGCTCTCTTGTCGACAGCGATGGCCGGGCAAACGCTGAATATTTTTTCCGCACTCGGGATTCTGCTGCTTTTCGGGATCGTCAAAAAGAACGCTATTCTGCAGATCGATCACACGAATACACTTCGAGCCAGTGGGCTTAACCGATACGACGCAATCATCCAGGCAAACCGGGATCGCTTACGGCCTATCCTTATGACGACGATCGCTCTCGTTGCCGGTATGATACCGCTGATACTTGGCAGCGGAGCGGGTGCCGCGACCAATCGTTCGATCGGCGTCCTTGTGGTCGGCGGCCAATCGATGTGCTTGTTGCTGACACTATTGGCAGTACCTGTTTTCTACTCACTATTTGACGACGCTAAGGGGTCAGGCGTCTGGCAATCGCTTTCCGGCGGCGTCCGTGGCCTGTTTTCAGTTTTCAAACGGCAGAAGGCCGGTGGCGAATCGGAGGAGTCGGCCTAGCTTTATGTCTTTGACCTATTTTCAAACTCGGCTGAAACTGGACAGCCTCAAGAACGTAATTGCAGTTTTTGTATTATTCGCGGCGTTTGCGATCGGAGCATACGGTCAGTCGCCGACGCCTACGCCGGATCTGCCGCCGCCCATTTCGCCTGATCTGGCATTGCCGTCGACACCAATGCCAAGTAACGAGCGGATCGGAGTCAATTCGGCTGACACGCTTTCGATAACGCTTGAAATGGCGATCGAGATGGCGCTCCGAAATAATAACGATATTGATTCGTCGCGTAATGACTCTCAGATTACGGACCTTCGACTTGACGGAGCACGCGGCGTGTACGATCCCTTGATAACGTCGGATAACTATTATGAACGGGCAACGACGCCGACCGCATCGGCGATCGGCGGAGCAGTTAACGGTGCGGTCACGCAGACCCGATTTTTTAATTCGGCGGGCGTGAGCGGGTTTACACCTGCTGCAGGCGGATCGTATTCAGTATTGTTCAATTCATCCAGGACGACGACCAGCAACACCAACTCCTTTCTCAATCCACAATACCCATCGTCGATGACGTTCAATTACACGCAACCATTGATGCGCGACAGGAAGTTTGACGGCAATCGGCGTTCGATCGAGATCGCTAAGCGAAATCGGTCGATCAGCGACGCACAATTACGTATCAAGGCGATCGACGTCATTTCAGGTGTCGAGTCAGCATATTGGGACCTGACATTTGCGTTAAGAAACCTACAGGTGCAGACCGACACGCTCAAGCAAGCAAAGGAACAGCTTGAGAGTAACAAACGATTGGTCGCAAAGGGCGTTCTGGCACCGATCGAGATCGTGGCCGCTAACGCTCAGATATCGACCTTTGAACAAACCGTCTTTCTCGCTCAGGAAAACGTTACGCGTGCTGAAAATTCTCTAAAAACACTTTTGTTGCCCGACCGGGCGTCGCCGGAGTGGGTGCGTCCATTGACGCCGGTCACGCCGGTATCACGCCGATCGCCGGATGTCACACTCGATGTGGCAGTTCAACAAGCGATGAAGAATCGGCCCGAGGTCGATCAATGGGCGGTCACCGAGGAGATAAATAAGATCGACGAAAGGTATTTCCGGGATCAGAAAAAGCCGCAGATCGACCTTTACGGGATCTACACGACGGCCGGACTTGCCGGAACCGAGACGCCCGCCGCAATCAGTCCAACGACGGGTCTAAGTCGTGTTCCGTCTAATCTCGTCGGCGGCTATTTTAACTCGCTCGGAAACTTACTCCAACAGGATTATCCGACTTTTCGGGTCGGGGTCTCGATATCGTTGCCGTGGGGCAACCGAACGGCTAAGGCAAATCTCGGCCAGAATCGGGTTGAGGCCGAACAGATCCGCAATTTGCGTGCGCAGGCTGAGCAAAGGATCGAGGCAGAGGTCCGAAATGCGCTGCAGACTCTACGTTCGGCGGATGCCCGGCTTTTGTCAGCCACCGCTGCCCGGATCGCCTCAGAGGAGCTGTACGCGAGTGAACAGAGACAATTCAGAAGCGGAACAACCACATTCTACCTTGTTCTCCAGCGACAGACCGATCTGCTGGGAGCACGCGGGCGAGAGTTACAGGCCCAAACTGATCTGAACAAGGCGATATCCGCATTTCAGCGATCGATCGGCAACACGCTGTCGGTCAATAACGTGACAGTCTCGAAATAGTCCTATTGGATCTTCGGAACTTCGATGGTTAGGTCCGCTGATCGGAATTGGGGCTGGTCGCCAAAACCAAACATATCCGGTCCGTTTACCAGATGGCGTTCAACCGTTTGGACGTCGATAGGCCTTGAAAAGTAGTATCCTTGGCCAAGTGTGCAGCCGAGAGCCCGCAATTTCTCGAGTTGGCTTTCGGTCTCGATCCCTTCAGCAACTACCTCGATATTCAAATTCTCGCCCAGCATCAGGATGGTTTTGACAATGGCACCGCTCTTTTCATCCTCGTCCATTATCTGGACAAAGGATCGGTCGATCTTCAATCGTTCGAACGGGAATTTCTGCAGATAACTAAGGCTCGAGTATCCCGTGCCAAAGTCGTCAGTCGAAAGTTCGATCCCGAGGGCATCCAGATCTGAAAGCACCTTTAGCGACCGTTCGCTGTGTTCCATAACGGTACTCTCGGTGACTTCGAGCTTTAATTGACGTGAATCAAGTCCGGAGTTAGCCAAAACCTCTTCGACCTGAGCGGTCAGGGAGGGATGCATCAACTGTTTGGCAGATAGATTGACACTCACCGACAGCGGCCTGCCAAATTTCTTTTGCCATTCGGCGATCTGGCAGCAGGCCTCATTCATGATCCACTTTCCGATCTGGATGATCAATCCGGTTTCCTCAGCAACGCCGACGAACTCATTTGGCAAAACCAGGCCGTGCTTTGGATGGCGCCAACGGATCAGGGCCTCAAATTCATATACGCAACCGGTTGAAAGTTGAACGATCGGCTGATAGAGCACTTCGAACTGATTTCGTTCGACGGCGTGGCGAAGGTCAGTTTCGATCTGTAGCAAGTTCATATTGCGAACGTGCATTTCACGATCGAAGATCTCGTATCTTGCTTTACCCGCTTCCTTCGCACGATACATAGCCGCATCGGCATCACGAAGAAAGTCTTCCGGTTGACGATGAGCATCGCTTGAGACGATTATCCCGATGCTCGCGGTGGTGAAAACTTCGTAGTTGTCGATCTTAAACGGCTCAGAGATACGGGCTTGGAGACGTTCGGCGACACGGGCGACCTCGTTAGTATCACCACATCGATTCAGCAGGATCACAAATTCGTCGCCGCCAAGCCGG
The DNA here is from genome assembly GCA_016720705.1 of Chloracidobacterium sp. NCBI lineage: Bacteria > Pseudomonadati > Acidobacteriota > Blastocatellia > Chloracidobacteriales > Chloracidobacteriaceae > Chloracidobacterium > Chloracidobacterium sp. The sequence goes on from JADKKB010000005.1 coordinate 317,432, forward strand.
GATACTACATCGCCGGGACGCACGCCTGCCAGGAGTCGCTCGGCGATCGCTACCAATAACTTGTCTCCCACTGCGTGGCCGAGGCTGTCATTGATAACCTTAAAGCGGTCAAGATCTAGAAATAGGACCGCAAATCGAGCAAAATTATTTCCATCCGAACGGTCGACCGCTTGCCGGAGGTGATTCATAAATTGAACGCGATTCGGCAACTCGGTCAACGTGTCGTGGAGTGCATAGTGACGAAGCCGCTCTTCGGCTCGATTGCGTTCTGTAATATCGCGAAAGCAACAGACACGGCCGACGGGCTTATCTTCGATAAACTGAGGTTGAGAGTACCGTTCGTATATCCGACCATCACGCAGTTCGATGATATCCGTGTGGACGCCCAACGGATCAGCGAACAGTGACTCGCAGTTCAACGCAAATTGTATGGGTTCGGCCATCTGCTCGGTTATATGTTGGACGAGCAATTCGCCTTTACCCACTTCAACAACGGCGGACGGGACATCCCACATTTCACGAAATTTGGTATTGCAGGTGACGATCTCGCGATCGAGGCTCATAACGACAATACCGTCGGCAGTCGATTCGAATGTCGAAGCAAATAGCGAGATCGTATTGACCAAAGACTCTTGGGCTTGGCGACGCTCACTGATGTCTCGACCGATGCCCTGAACACCGACCGGAACGCCATCATTTACGATCAGCCTCGTACTCATTTCCAACGGCACGCGGCGGCCATCACTGGCGATCACCTCTAGTTCATAGGTGGTCGGCCGATCCTCGAACATTTTGGAGGCAGTCATCGCGCGCGCAGTTTCTAGAAACTCGGTGGCGACGATATCAGCTATATTCTTTCCAACGGCGTCTACGCGGCTATAGCCGGTTATCCTCTCGCCGGCACGATTCAGCGAAGTGAAGTTGCCTTCGAGATCGTGGGTGTAGATCAAGTCATTCGCATTTTCGAAAAGGTCGCGATAACGCTCCTCGTTCTTTCGATTGATCTCTTGGGTCCGTTTCCGCTCGGTGATGTCGCGAGCAACACCCTGGATAGCCACGGCCTCTCCGTTCTTGCGGATCACAGAGCTGTTTACCTCGAGAGTAATGGGGCTGCCGTCCTTCTTAAAGCACGCTACTTCATAAACGGTCTGATCAGTGTCACCCGCGATCTTCTTGGCAAGATTCTGCTTCATCACTTCCAGGTCTTCCGGGGCCGTGACCGAGGCCATATTTAGCGACATCGCCTCATCTTTGGTATAGCCGAAGATCTTCGATGCGGCGTCATTGATCGAGATGTAGTTGCCGTGAAGATCGTGCACGTAAATGATGTCGTTTGCGTTTTCGAATAATTGACGATATCGTGCTTCACTTTCGGTCAATGCGAGGTCCGCTCGACGCCGTTCAGTGATGTCCTGCCACATTACAAGACCGGCGAATATGGCACCATACTCGTCGCGAACCGGGATTATATGTACCTGGTAACTCACACCATTACGGTCGGTGTCCAAAACGATCTTCTCACCGGCGAGAGCTCGGCGGTAGATGCTCTCCCATTCACCATAATCATCGCCGTCGAAAATGTCCCTCAGCGTCTTGCCTTCAAACATCTTGGCGTCGTAATTGTGATATTTGAGTTGGTCACCCTCGGCAAGTGTATAGCGAAGGTCGTGGTCAAAGAGTAGTACGGCCGTCTCGGGTATGTGTTGTGCAAGGGTGCGATACAAGCGTTCGCGCTTCTGCAATTCGAGCACCGCGATCTTTCGTTCCGTGACGTCAAGTATCACACCCTGCCAGCAGATAGGAATGCCGTTCGCATCCTTAATAAAACAACTGCGGTCACGAACCCAAAAAATGGAACCATCACTGCCAACCAGGCGATATTCAAAATCGATTCCTTCGCCCGATTGCATTGCACTTCGTGTGCCGTCCAAAACCTGGTCGCGGTCTTCAGGATGGATGACTCGAGCCCAGATATTGGCATCATTCATCCACTCGTCATAGTGATATCCAAATTTTTCGACGGTTCTACTAATGTAAATGGGTTTATACGGCGAAACAGGTTCCACCGCGTAAAACATTATCGGCAGATTTTCAATAAATCCCCGAAAGGTACTGTCGCTGATCGCAGTGCTGGCCGCACCGGACGAGGATACTAACGCATCATCAAGGGGTGTCGAGATCACTTGTTCAGAATTTGTCCGTTGCTTTTTGGACATAGAGAGCGAATATTAGTTAGGTTACCTAGTCTCAGGGCACGCGAGGGGAGTTTGTGGAGTCGTTGCTGCGGCAAGTCAAAATGTCGAGAAACTAATAGGAACTCCGGAGGCTTACTAGTGGCATATATCCATACAGACATACGACAACTCAAATATTATCACGTTATTGGTCTGGATGACAATATCTTTTTGCATTGTTTAACAGTTTGCGGGGTACTAAATGAAACATTTAGTCAGGCCGTTATTGAAATTTAACAAAAAGCGTTAGAATTGCGCCGAAACGTATTAGTGCTGACCGATTTAAGATTATGAAAAAAATTATTTCGACGATCCTCTTTTTCACATTTACGGCCGTAACGCTGGCACAGACAATGCCCAAGGATGCTGACCCCAAACTATGGGCACGGGCTGTAAAACTGCATAAGAGCTCGATCGTAATCGATGGCCACAACGATATCACCTCGCCAATGGTGGACGAAGATTTTGATCTAGCTATGAGTTCGACCGGTAAGTATCATTTGGACGGCGACCCGTTTCACACCGATCTTTCACGATTCAAGGCGGGCGGAATGACCGGGGAATTCTTTTCAATATACGTTTCCGGTTCGACCTTGAAATCGGGTGGAGCTATGAGAAGGGCGATGGATCTGATAGACGCGACCTACCGGGAAGTCGAACGCCACCCTGCCCAACTGAAAAGTTGTACCACCGCCGCAGAGATCCGTCTTGCCAAAAAGCAAGGCAAGATATGTGCACTGATGGGCATCGAAGGTGGCTATGCGATCGAAAATTCACTCTACGCGCTACGCGACTTTTACCGCCTCGGGATCCGCTATATGACGTTGACTCACAACGTCTCACACGACTGGGCGGACGCTCACAACGACACCCCGAAAAACAATGGATTGTCTGATTTTGGTAAGGACGTCGTTCGGGAAATGAATCGGCTAGGGATATTTGTTGATATTTCGCACGTCTCGGAAAAGGTTATGAACGACGTGCTCGATATCACAACTGCTCCGGTGATCGCATCTCACTCAAACGCCCGGGCCTTAGATGACCACACCCGAAACGTTTCGGATGCCGTACTAAAGCGCGTGGCAAAGAACGGCGGTGTGATAATGATCAACTTTTATCCGTCATTTCTCGACGCCCGCACGAATAAGGAAGAAAATGACCGAACTGCACGACTCAAACCGCAGATCAACGCCCTCCGCGAAAAGTACAAAAATGATCGTGTCGCTTATAACGAGGCCGAACGTAAATTATTTGCCGACAACCCGATCTACGTAACTCCATATACGCGTATCGTTGACCACATCGACCATATTAAACAGGTTGCCGGAATCGACAATATCGGCATCGGTTCGGACTTCGACGGCGTACCGTTCTTGCCCGCAGGTATGAATGGCGTCGAGGACCTTGTCCTTGTCACCTACGAGATGCTCAGGCGTGGTTATTCGGACGTTGATGTCCGGAAAGTACTTGGCGAAAATATGCTCCGGGCGATGACTCAGATGGAGAAAGTGGCCGGAAACCGGCAGATCAGCGGACAGGGAAGTTTGAAAAAGATCAAATAGCGGATCACACAAGTTTGTTAACAAGGGTCGCCGTTATTTTCGGCTCTGGATAGAGACAGTTGTCGCCGGCGAACAGCAACCGGCGGCTAATCTAGCTCGATCAAGTTTCATTGCCGGATCGTTTTCGAGCAACTTCATCGTCGCCGTAAGGACGTCCGCAGCGAATTTGTCGGATGGTTCGTTTACTCGGTAGTGCGTCCATTTGCCCTCACGTCGTCCGGCAACTAAATTTGCACGCTTTAGATACGCCAGATGACGTGAGATCTTTGGGTTGTTAGTGTCGAGTGTCTCCGCAAAAAAACAGACACAGACCTCGCCGTCACGCATTAGATTGAGTAACCGCAGACGGGTCCGGTCAGCAAGGGCTGAGAAGAAAAGTGCTGCGTCAAAAGTGTTTGGACCAACCATACAGATAGGATTATAACACGTCACAATTATGGCTTGACATAAATATATAGCGGGAGTACTCTGGCATTACAATTATGGGTAAACATAAATGTTGGATTGAAATTTGGAGTTATATTAAGGTTTACGCCTAGTTTGGCGTAAATGGTTCGCCGCTCAAACTGGCGCTTAAGAATGTCCGTTTGCCGGCCGCAGAGCTCTTTTGCACCTAGTCATCCAGATCGCGTCAACCGCCTGTTGCTGAAAAGACTAAGTTTGGGACACGGCCCGATCTATATAAAAATATGTCTTCATCCGACAGTAACACGGTCCGGAGCCTTTCATTTCTGGATCGATTCCTGACCCTTTGGATATTTCTTGCGATGGCGGTCGGCGTCGCTATCGGATTCGTTTATCCGGCGGTCGATGGCGTACTCAATCGGTTTAATATCGGAACTACAAATATTCCGATCGCGGCGGGACTGATATTGATGATGTATCCTCTGCTCGCGAAAGTGCGGTATGAGGACCTCGGCAAGGTCTTTCGAAATACGCGAATACTGGGTCTTTCGCTTGTTCAAAACTGGGTGATCGGCCCGGTCTTGATGTTTGGCCTCGCGATCATTTTTTTGCGCGATCAACCGGATTATATGGTCGGGTTGATAATGATCGGTCTGGCGCGGTGTATCGCGATGGTCATTGTTTGGAACGAACTCGCCGGCGGAGACACCGAATACGCGGCGGGCCTCGTCGCATTCAACAGCGTATTTCAGGTTCTGTTCTATAGCCTGTATGCGTGGATATTTTTAACGGTGCTCCCGCCATTGTTCGGCCTGACCGGCATTGCTGTGAACATCGGCATCGGTCAGATCGCTGAGAGTGTTTTCGTATATCTAGGGATACCGTTCATTGCCGGGATCCTGACCCGTGTTGTGCTTGTCAATGCCAAGGGCAAAGAGTGGTATCACGACAAGTTTATTCCGCGAATCAGTCCGCTGACCTTGATAGCCTTGCTATTCACGATCGTTGTGATGTTTAGCCTAAAGGGAAATCTGATCGTCCAACTGCCCCTAGATGTTGTCAGGATCGCCGTTCCGCTGCTGATCTATTTTGTTCTGATGTTTTTGGTCAGCTTTTATATGGGGCGAAAGGTCGGAGCCGATTACGCTAAAACGGCGACGCTCTCGTTTACGGCGGCGAGCAACAATTTTGAGCTCGCCATCGCCGTCGCCGTTGCCGTTTTCGGGATCAATTCGGGGGCGGCATTTGCGGCCGTTATCGGCCCTCTGGTCGAGGTTCCGGCACTGATCGGACTGGTCAGTGTCGCACTGTTCTTTCAAAAGAGATATTTTGCGGCTGACGCAGCTTAAAAATGGACAAGGAAAAAGTACTGATACTCTGTACCGGAAATTCAGCACGTAGCCAAATGGCCGAGGGGCTTTTGCGAGATATTGCGGGCGATCGGTTTGACGTCGTGAGTGCCGGAACATTAGCGAGTTTTGTGCGTCCTCAGGCAATCGCCGTGATGGCCGAAATTGGGATCGACATCTCAGGACACCGTTCAAAATGCTTAGATGAGTTTTTCGGACAGTCGTTCGACTACGTCATAACCGTTTGCGACAACGCCAACGAGACTTGTCCGATCTTTCCGGGGAGGGCGAAACGTATTCACTGGAGTTTTGACGATCCGGCTGAGGCCGTCGGTACTGTTGCTATACAACTCGCACTTTTCCGCCGCGTGCGCGACGAGATCAAGATTCGCTTGAGTGAGTTTCTGACCTCTCACTGATGCATTAAAGGGGATGACACTTTAGAAGTTTGACGTCAAATACTGTATCTTTGTGTCTTTGCTGTGTGTTCGCTTCGACTGAGCGTTGGCGGACGCGGCTAATATGAACTAGATCGGCCGGGCTTCACGACGGCCAAAAAGTACAGCCCTTGCGCAAATACCTCAAATTTATAATTCTGCTGCTATTTACGATAGCCATCTTTTGGTTTTTTGGTAGAAATCTCGATTGGCAGGCAGTTAGTTCGAGCCTTAAAAAGGCGAACCTTTTCTATCTCGGTCTGGCGACTCTCGGGATATGTTTGGGCTACTTTTTGCGGGCTGTCCGATGGAAGGTATTGCTCGAACCGATCACCAAGTCGAGCCTCCGAGAGCTTTTCGCGACTACGACCGTCGGATTTACAGCGATATTTCTGATCGGCAGAATGGGCGAGATCGTTCGCCCTATGTGGTTGCCAATGCGCGATCGCCGGGTACGGCCTTCCGCCGCACTTGTGACGCTTGGGCTCGAGCGCGTATTCGATCTGGCTGCTCTTGCGAGTTTCTTTGCGGTAAATCTGCTTTGGTTTACGCCGCAACCGGGCCGTGAGACAGAGTTTGAATATGTCGAGTGGGCGGGATGGCTGATGGTGGCCGGCGTGATCTTCGGCTTTATCGCTCTGATCGTATTTCAGCGGATCTCGGTTCGTGTGATCGACTGGACTGAGAAGGCGATCGATCGAAGTTGGATCCCGGACCGTTTGCAGAAGATCATTCTCAGTGTCTTTAGACAACTCGCATCTGCGCTCGCGATCTTGCGGGATTGGCGTGAGACCTTTTGGGTCTCATTTTGGACCGTGACCCTGTGGTTTACGATCTCGATCCCGACCTGGCTCGTTCTGCTTGCTTTCGGGCTTCCGCTGACCTTCAGTGATTCGCTCTTTATAATGGGATTTGCGACGGTCAGTTCCGTTATTCCGACGCCGGGCGGTGCCGCCGGTGCATTTCATACCGCCACGGCGGCGAGCATCTTATTTCTAAAAAATGACATCAGCCGCGAGGATGCCGCCGCAGTGTCGATCGCGATGCATCTGGTTTATTTTGCCCCGGCAGTGTTTTTTGGCTTATATTATTTCTTCAAGGGTGATATAAGTATTGAGCGATTTCGTTCACTAATGTCTAGCGAAAACGCCGAGCGCGAGATCGAATCTGATTCGCCTGATTTTACCGACGAGCGTCTGGATGTCGGCCGTTAACACGAGTTATTATGCGTTGTCCGTTTTGTGCACATATTGAGGATAAGGTGGTCGACTCCCGCGAATCCAAAGACGGTGATTCGATCCGACGCCGCAGGGAATGCCTGGGTTGCGGCCGACGATTTACCTCATATGAAAGGATCGACGAGATCCCGTATATGGTCGTCAAGAAGGACGGAAAGCGCGAGGGATTTGATCGAAACAAGGTGTTGTCCGGCCTTTTCCGCGCAAGTGAAAAGCGCCCGATCTCGACCACACAACTTGAGACAATAGCCAACGAGGTCGAAAAGAATGTGCAGGATTCGCTTGATCGTGAACTTGCAACGACTGAGATCGGCAAAATAATTATGCGGCGTCTGAAGGCACTCGATAAGGTCGCGTATGTTCGATTTGCCTCAGTCTATCTGGAATTTGCCGACGTCTCAGAGTTTATGACCGAACTCAAGGTACTTGTCGGTTCGCAAAGTCGTCCCGCGACTGCCGCCGCTAAGAAGAAAAAGAAAAAATAGGCTGTCCCACACCTTTCTACACATTTTCTTGCCAAACTACGGTCAACCTCGGCTTTGCCCTTTGCAAGCGAAATCCTTAACATAGAAGTATATGGACGAAATCGAAGAATTTCCGGTCTCGTTGGGCGAGGGCGACATACTCGAACCGATGATGCAGATCCCGCCGGAGTTACCTGTGTTGCCTTTGCGTGACATTGTCATCTATCCGTTTATGATCGTGCCGCTTTTCGTGTCGCGCGACCGTTCGGTAAAGGCGGTCGAAACTGCTCTAAGCGAAAATCGGATGATCCTTTTGGTTTCGCAAAAGGATCTCAACAAAGAAGAACCGGAACAAAATGACCTCTACACCGTCGGAACGGTGGCGATAATAATGAGAATGCTGAAGTTGCCCGATGGCCGCATACGCATTCTGATTCAAGGTCTCTCGCGTTGTCAGGTCGATTCGGTCGATGGCGGCGGCTCATACGTAAAAGCAAATGTTACGCCGATATCTGAGCCGCTGGCTCCCGAGAATTCACTTGAGGTCGAGGCCCTTGTGCGAAATGTACGCGGTTCAATGGAGCGTGCTGCCAGCCTCGGCAAGAATATTTCCCCTGAAGTTTTGGCTATCATCGCCAATCTTGACGATGCGGGCCGCTTGGCCGACCTTTCGGCCTCCAATCTCGAGCTAAAGGTCGAAGACGCGCAAAGCGTTCTGGATATTCATAATCCGGTACCGCGGTTGCGGCGCGTCAACGATCTGCTTAGTAAAGAGATAGATGTTCTGACTGTGCAGCAGGAGATCAATACTCAGGCACGCGCCGATATAGATCGATCGCAACGAGAATACTTTCTGCGGCAACAGCTCAAAGCGATCCAGATGGAACTCGGTGAGGGCAACGAGCTTTACGAAGAGATCGAGCTGTATCGCGATAAAATTCTAAAAGCCAAAATGCCCGAAAATGCCGAGGAAGAAGCTCTTAGGCAACTCAAAAAACTCGAGCGGATGCATCCGGATACGGCCGAGACCGCGACACTTCGAAACTGGCTGGATATTATGACCGAGTTGCCGTGGTCAGTGGCATCGACGGACAATCTTAATCTGAAAAAGGCCGAGAAGATCCTTGACGAAGATCATTACGGTCTCGAAAGGGTAAAGGAACGCATTGTCGAGTCCTTGGCTGTCCGCAAACTGCTGGAAAAGCCAAAGGGCTCGATACTGTGCCTTGTCGGCCCTCCCGGAGTCGGAAAGACGTCGCTTGGTCGATCTGTAGCTCGGGCTCTTAACCGTAAATTTTCGCGCCTTAGCCTTGGCGGCCTCCACGACGAGGCGGAGATCCGTGGACATCGGCGCACCTATGTCGGAGCAATGCCGGGTCGCATCATTCAAGCGATCCAGCAGGTCGGCACTAATAATCCGTTGATAATGCTTGATGAGATCGACAAGGTCGGCTCGGATTTTCGCGGTGACCCGAGCTCAGCTCTGCTGGAAGTTCTCGATCCTGAACAGAACTCAACATTTCGTGATAACTATCTCGGCATCACATTCGACCTTTCCAACGTGATGTTTATGACGACCGCGAACGTGCTCGAGACCATTCAACCGGCGCTTCGAGATCGAATGGAGATAATCTCTCTCTCCGGTTACACCGAAGAAGAGAAGTATGAGATCGCAAAGCGGCATTTGATACCAAAACAGGTTGAAGAGAACGGACTCAAAAAGACCGATATCAAGTTTGATAAAAAGGCCGTCGTCCGGATAATCGGCGAATACACTCAGGAAGCGGGGCTTCGTCACCTCGAACGCGAGATCGGCAAGGTTTGCCGAAAGGTCGCACGGAAAAAGGCCGAACTCGAGAGCGAATACACACAGAGCCACATTACTGCCGACAATCTTGCTGAGTATCTCAGAGCACCGCGTATCTTCAACGAAGGTGCACTCAAAAAGGACACGATAGGTACTGTCACCGGACTGGCGTGGACTGCGGTCGGCGGCGACATACTCTTTATCGAGGCTCTGATGACGAAGGGAAAGGGAAGGCTTCAACTAACCGGTCAACTCGGGGACGTGATGCAGGAGTCGGCACAGGCCGCATTCTCGTACGCCAAGGCCCGGGCCAAGGACCTCGGTATTTCCGCGGAAACGCTTGAGGGCTACGACATCCACATACACCTTCCCGAGGGAGCGATCCCGAAAGACGGTCCCTCTGCGGGCATTACGATGGCGACCGCGATGGTTTCGGTCCTCGCCCAACGTCCGGTGAGAAAGGAAGTAGCAATGACCGGTGAAATCACATTGCGGGGCAACGTGCTGCCGATCGGCGGTGTCAAAGAAAAGCTCCTTGCGGCTCGGCGGGCTAAAATCAAAACCGTCATAATGCCGGCACCGAATAAACGTGACCTTGAGGATATGCCGCAGGAAATTCTTGATGATTTGACGTTTATATTTGTTGAAAACGTCTTAGAGGTGTTTGACGCGGCTCTTCGAAAATCGACTATCAAAGAGTCCGCTAATTCCGGCTCAAAGACGAAAGGCATATAAAGCAAAGTTTATTCGCCCATTAGTGACCGGCGTCACTGAAGACTCGTGAAATAGGCGTAATTTTGACAGTATAAGGCGCAAACTGTTATCCTAACGAGGATAATATGTGGGTAGTGTGCTCGTGCCCGGATAATGAAACTTTAGGCCGGCCGGAGCGTTACCATAATATAAATTTGTTTTAGGCCGTATTGTAATTCGCCCTAACCCCGAGGAAGTAAGTAGGAGTATAGACGAACTTGATGAAAATTATCGGATATAAATTTTTTAGTTTTGCAGCATTTTTAATAATTGTATTTAACTCACTAGGATTGGCTCAGACCACGAGTTCCAGATCTAATAATGATACCCGCACGGCCGAGATCGCGAAGGCCGAGGATGCGGTAAATCTTGTTTTGGCCGAATCCGGAAAGTCTTTCCGAGAAGCCCTCCAGGCATATGTAGAGAATCGGCGTTCTGAGGCAGGTTTGAAATTTAACAAATCTGTTGAGACCTTTTTGTACTCAACGCTCGACATCCAGCGTGACCAGCGACTGCAGGGTTGCTATAACCAACTTATCGAAACCGTGTATCGGATCGAATTTCCGTTGGATACCCAACTGCCGCAGGTTCGCGGGTTGGCGATGACCTGTGGCTGGAATATCGACGCGTCGCTCTCCGACGGAGTCGCAAAACTTGCTCGTCCGGTGGAAAATGTGACACCGAGCGAAACCGTAACTGCCGTCGGCCCTAAGGTCAACGGCACGAACGCAGGCTTTAACAGCCAGCAGTTTGACGCCTCGCCGCTGGACGAATTAGCAAAGCTTGAGCTTACATCTGACGAACAGCAGATCGACAACAATCCGGTCGCCCAACAGCAATATCAATATATTCAGTATGCGGTTGCTAACAAATCACTTGGATTTACGTTTCAGGTGCATCCGCTGATCCAGCAGTACATCAACTACTATCGCGGTCGCGGACGCACCACGATGGAAGTCGGGCTTTACCGCTCGGGAATGTTTATGCGTATGGCTCGCCGTATCTTTAAGGAAGAGGGCGTACCCGAGAACGTCGCCTGGCTCGGGCAGGTCGAGAGTGCGTGGAAACCGAGTGCGGTGTCCAGTGCCGCGGCATCCGGATTGTGGCAGTTTATTCCGGGCACCGGATCACGATTCGGCTTGCAGCGTACGGCACAGGTGGACGAACGCAATAGCTTTGACGAAGCCACGCGAGCATCGGCTCGATATTTGAAGTTTTTGGCGAATCGCTATGGCGGTAACTGGGAATTGGCGATGGCCGCGTACAACTGCGGCGAGGGCAATGTCGATCGAGCGATCCGACGTGCCGGTGTTTCCAACTTCTGGCTGGCATACCCATATTTGCCTCAGGAGACGCGCAATTACGTTCCGAACATCTTGGCTACGATCCTGATCGCTAACAATCCGAACCAATACGGATTTGGCCACATTCGTCCGGCCCCCTCGCTCAACTACGATCGTATCCGTGTACCGGCGTCGACCAACCTGACACTGCTGGCCCAGGCGGCAGACACGACCGTGCCGTATCTGCGATACCTTAACCCGCATCTGCGGACCAATTCAACGCCGCCGGTGCCTTACATCGTCAATGTTCCGGCAGGAAAGGCAAACGATGTTGTCGCACTATTCCGTCGTATCCCGGCGTCAAAGGTCAACAATACGAACCTTGCAAACTCATCGGCGGGTGAGAGTTGGCAGAATATTTCAAACCGGACCGGCGTGACCGTCAATGAACTGATGGCCGCGAATCCGGGTATGAAGTCACCGGCCGGCAAGGTATTTGTGCCCGTTGCGGGTAACAAGGTAAACACGATCTCGTACTCACGTCCGACGAATCAATCGGTCGTGACAAACGCGAGCAACGTCAAGGTCGTCAAGGCTAAGGCGGGCGAAACGGTTGCCAAGCTTGCCGAACGAGTCGGTGCTAATCCGACTGAGGTCGCTAAGTACAACGGTTTGCTGCCTAATTCGGTGTTGCCGGCAGGTCGTGAGATCAAAATACCAATATCGAAATAGATCGATAATACGTTTAGTATTTTTAACTGACCGGGGCGTTACATCGCTCCGGTCCTTTTCTTTGACATATGCCTACACTTGACACAGTCGATGATTTGTAACTATACTTGTTACAGTTATGGCAGCTAACAGCCAGTTTGCAATGGCGATCCACATTTTAACGATGCTGGCAATGGCGGACGACGCTAATCTGAAGTCTGACTACATTGCCGCAAGCGTCAATACCAATGCCGTTGTCATCAGACGGCTTTTGGGGCAGTTGTCAGCAGCCAAGTTGGTGATCTCGCAGACCGGTGCCTTCGGCGGCACACGCCTCGCGCGTTGTCCGCGTGAGATCACTCTGTGCGAGATATACAAGGCAGTGTCGTGCGGCGAAGTTTTCGCATTGCACGGCAAGGCACCAAGCCAGGATTGCCCGATCGGCAAAAATATCGAGGCAGTTCTGTGCAATTTACAAAAGGAAATAGATAGAAGTGTTGGCGAGAAGTTGGGCCAATACCATTTGCAGGACCTGATCGAACAAATCGATGAGGTTCAGGTCTAAGTTTTTTTTACCTCCATCTGTATCAAAAGAAGTTACAAAGAGGTGGCAATAGGCAAAACAATGACAGTATTATTCATTAATTGGACGCCGAGGGCAGTTGAGCTACTAAGACTCATTGCGCGGTTTATGGGGTTTTGAGGCGGGGAAAGAAGATTTACGGGATCGGCATTATGAGAGAATTTATAGAACAGTCGATGTCATTCGACGAGTATGTCAAAATGCTCGACGAACTTTTGGCCGAAGGCAAAACAACGGGCCCGGTGCAGTCGGATGAGATGTTTCAATTTGCCCGGCTTAATCGTCAACGAATGAGCCGTTTGGAGAAGACGTTGGAATTGGAAATTGAAGCTGAGCGATTGATCGGGCAACTAGAAAAAGGACAAGTTTGGCTCGTTATCACCGAGGGATGGTGTGGTGATGCGGCGCAGAACATACCCGTGATCGAGAAGTTAGCCGCGGCTAATGACCATATCGAAACTCGATACATTCTGCGGGACCAGCATCCGGAACTTATTGATCAGTTTTTAACAAACGGCACGCGTTCGATCCCTGTTTTGATCGCGATCGATACGGCAACATATAATGTGCTCGGTCGTTGGAGTGCGCGTCCGCGTAAGGCACAGGACTATTTTACTGCCCTTAAATCTCAGGGACTCGACAAACCGGCCATCAATGAAAAGCTACAGCGTTGGTATAACGATGACAAAGGCCGCTCGCTTCAACTCGAAATTGCAGAATTAGCGCAGAATTGGGTAGGCGAACGCTCTGCGGCCAGCGGTAAATAAGGCTATTATGCGGACGACAAGGGCAGATGATGACCTTAGGCGTGACAAAGCGTCGATATATTCGAGCGAGGATAAAATATGAAAGTCTATGAGATCCAAAAATTTGGCATTGACGAATTAACACTTAACGAGCGTGACGAACCGACGCCGGCGGCACATGAAGTGTTGATCAGGTTTCACGCGGCCTCGCTCAACTACCGCGACTATATGGTCGTGAACGGGACGTACAATCCGCGAATGAAGACGCCCGCTATTCCACTTTCTGATGGTGCGGGTGAGGTTATCGCAATTGGTGCCGCAGTGACGAAATGGAAAGTCGGGGCACGCGTTATGCCGATCTTTGTCCAGCGTTGGTTTGAGGGCGAATCAACCGAAGAGAAGCGCCGAACGGCTCTGGGTGCGGGACCACAATGGGACGGTGTGCTCCGCGAGATGGGGGCTTTTAATGAGGATTCGGTGGTTGAAATACCTGAGCACCTTTCGTATAAGGAGGCGGCAACCTTGCCGTGTGCGGCCATTACGGCGTGGAATGCGTTGGCGGTTTCGGGCAAGATCAAGGCGGGCGACACGGTTTTGACGCTCGGCACAGGCGGCGTTTCAATATTCGCTGTTCAGTTTGCAAAGATGTTTGGAGCCCGCGTGATCGCGACCTCCAGCAGTGACGAAAAGATCGAACGGCTTCGAGAACTTGGTGTCGATGAAACCATCAATTATCGTACGCGCGACGATTGGGACGCGGCGGTTTTGGACCTTACGGATAAACGCGGCGTCGACCACGTCGTAGAGGTCGGAGGTTCGGGAACGCTTGCCAAATCGCTCAACGCGGTTCGTATCGGCGGTCACGTCGCTATGATCGGAGCATTGGCTGCAGGAGATTTCAGCCCGGTCCCGCTCTTTATGAAGTCCGTACGTCTTCAGGGAGTTTTCACGGGTTCAAGGTCAATATTTGAGGATATGAACCGTGCGGTCAGCGTTAACGAATTGAAGCCGGTCATCGATCGGGTCTTTAACTTCGACGACGTAAAAGCGGCATTCAGACATATGGAGAGCGGTGCACATTTTGGAAAGATCGTTATCGAATACTAGGGCGACACATAGCGGATCAAGGGGAACTTTATGACAAAATTTTTCGACGAATTAATGATTGGTGATCTGAAACTCAAAAATCGGATCGTGATGGCTCCGATGACGCGGAGTCGGGCTAATGACGATGGCATTCAGCCGGATTATGTGCCTGAGTATTACGCTCAACGGGCGTCGGGCGGGCTTCTGATATCGGAAGCAACAAACATCTCGCCTATGGCCAAGGGATATGTACGTACGCCGGGAATCTATACTCCTGAGCAGATCGATGCGTGGAAACAGGTGACTGCGGCGGTTCACGCGAATGGCGGCAGGATCTTTATGCAGATATTTCACACTGGCCGGATCGCGTTGCCTGAGCTATTGCCGGACAATGCCCAGCCCGTCGCTCCGTCGGCGGTAAAGGCCGCGGGACAAAATTACACCGACAGCGGTATGAAGGATTTTGTCGAACCGCGTGAATTGACGACCGAAGAGGTCAAGGAAACCGTTCGCGATTTTGCTGCCGCGGCAACGAATGCGATCGAGGCCGGCTTTGACGGAGTCGAACTCCACTCCGCGAGCGGATATCTGGTTCACCAGTTCCTGATGCAGCCTGTCAATCAGCGGACCGATGAGTACGGCGGATCGGTCAAAAATCGTACACGATTCGTATTCGAAATTCTGGATGCGATGTCCGACGCTATTGGCAAAGAGCGTGTTGGCGTGAAGTTTTCGCCCCAGATGCCCTACAACGATATTCAGGAACCGGATGCCGACGAAGTGTATCCGTTTATTATGTCCGAGCTGTCCAAAAAGGGTTTGGCGTATGTTCACGTCGCCGCACAGAGCGACGCCGGCTGGCACGATAGACTCCGGCCGTTATATTCAGGAGTTTACATTGCTGGCGGCAATTTTGACCGCGATCGCGGAGCAGAATATCTTGGAGCAGGTAAGGCCGACGCGATAGCATTTGGCGTCAAGTTTTTGGCAAACCCGGACCTTCCGGCAAGATTTGAGCAAAATGCAGAATTGAATCAACCGGATCAGTCGACGTTTTACGCTGGCGGCGAGAAAGGATATACAGATTATCCGACGTTGGCGAAAGCTGCCGGATCGATTTAGACCACAGTAAAGCTCCAACGGCTAGCATACTGTTGAACATATTAGCCGCGCGGAGATGGATTTGCGAACTGTAACTATATTTGTTACAGTATTGATATGGGCATTAGGATTGTCAGTTCGCATTTTGCGGTGACGCTCGGGGCTAAGATATAATTTCAGCAATATTTGATAGGAGATAATAATGGGAACTTTTGCTAAACAATTGACGGATTCGAATTTTGATAGTGATGTACTGAAGTCGGACAAGGCAGTACTTGTAGATTTCTGGGCCGAATGGTGCGGACCGTGCCGTATGATAGCCCCGTCGGTAGAGGCGATTGCCGAGGAATACACCGGCAAGGTTGACGTCTTTAAGATGAACGTCGACGAAAACCCAATGGTGCCTAATCAGTTCGGCATCCGTGGTATTCCGACATTGATAGTTTTCAAGGGCGGCCAGGAGCAGGAGCGGATCGTCGGTGCGGTTAACCGCGAAGCGATCGCTAAGGTAGTTGGGAAGTACGTTTAGTTATTTCTTAGGTTATTGATCAGCAGACCGAAAAGAAGCCCCGTCGAAAGTGATTTCGACGGGGCTTCTTCAGTTGACCCTATCAAGTTCTACGACTTAGTGAGCATTGTAGTTGGCAATCGGAAAGTCACCGTTTGCACCGAAAGCAAATGTAGTAACGGCGTTCGAAGACGTTCCGAGCGACCAGAAAGCATTTGCTCCAGCCGTCGGACGCCATATAGCGACATCGGTCTTGCCGTCACCGTCATAATCACCCTGTACGGGAAAGTCGGTCGCGGACGCTCCAAATGTGCGATAGTTGATCGCGGCATCCGAGCTGTTTCGCCATTGCCACTGCATAGCACCGGAGACGCCTCGGACTGTCGCAATATCCGTTTTGCCGTCGCCATCGTAGTCGCCGGGAACAATAAGGTCAGTCGGTGTTCCAAAGATCACGGTCGGCTGTGCGACATTGGCATCCGAGAGGATCCAGAATCCAGCTTGGCCGCCGCCGGCATTGCGCTGAATGCCGAAGTCGGCCTTTCCATTTCCGTCATAGTCGCCGGGTGCCGGAAAATCACCATTTACGCCCCAGGGCACAAATGAGACAGCTCCGTTTGCAACCGTGCGGAAATACCAGGTGCTCTGGGCACCGGCAGTAGCTCCCGCACGGTACACAGCCAGATCATCCTTGCCGTCGCCGTTATAATCACCAACGACCGTCACATCGTCACCGGTTTGGCCAAAGGCCTCCTGACGAAGCGTTGAGGTCGCGCTGTTCAGGATGTAGTAGGTTGCAACGGTCGCAGCACCGGGACGCCAGACAACGATGTCATCTTTGCCGTCACCGTCGTAGTCGCCGGAGATAAAGAAATCGGTCGCAAGTCCCCAATCCGCTGCTGCGGTCGGTGCTACCGATCCGTTAATGTTCCAGTACCATCGAACCTGACCGCCCGATCCGCCGCCTACGTTACGAACTACAGAGTAGTCGGTCTTACCATCTCCATCAAAATCCACCGGAGCCTTACCGGTCGGGGCGGCACCGCATGGAGCCGGTGTGGTTGCCATGTTTCGCGGAACCGGAGCGGTCACCACATCGAAGTCGAGATTATTGTTGTCTGTATCGGTACAACCGCCGGTTTTTCGAACGGCGCCCTCAGTGGAGACGAGTACCGAACCGTTGTTAACGGACGTGCCGCCTTCGGCGTTGTTTGCTACACCGTACGCAACGACGTCGATCATATTCGCATTCGGCAGGGTGCACGGTGTCGCTGTAGCACCGCAGGTGTTGCCCGTAAAGGCCGCCGTCACAAGTGCCATTTTGCCGCTTGCACCTCCCAAGTTCATTGATGTATTGGTCACGTCGGGTGACGGTACCGGAAGTCCGCCCGCCCACAGTTCCAAGTTGGATCAGGAAGTATTGCCCGGGTGCAAGTGTCGTGTTCGGCAACGCATAAATATTGCCGGCACTACTGCCAAACTGCCCGGTTGCCGAACCGTACATTATACGCAGCGTGTCGAGGGATTGCGGTACGGCCGAGACATTCTTGATCTCAACGTAATCCGCAGAATAAGTGCCGGTTGTACCGCCACCGCCGCCAAATACTTGGCTGAAGACCAACGTAGTCGATGCCAATTGAGCATCCGAAGAGTTCTTTGAACTCCTATCGACCCCGGCAAGCACCTGTGTGCCGACCACCAATGTTGCGATCGCTGTGATCGCAATAAACGTACCTAAAATTGATTTTTTGATCATAACTTTTCCCTTACTTGACCCATTTTGGGCTACAAATTTCTAGTCATCTAAGCATAAAATTAGTTGACGGCGAACCGACAAGTGCCAATGAACTTTTCACAACACAAAATTTCCTTTCTGACAGGATAGCATAAAAGGCTCATATTACTAGGCGATGGAGTCGTTATCAGTGGCCGAGCATCACCAAATTTCTGTTACAATTTTGTTGAATCCAGGTGAGGTTTGCGGCTATGAAAACTAGTATTACGTTTTTTCTGCTTTTGGTCGTGTTTCTAACGGCGACGACGGCGGCTCAGATCAAACCGCCTGCAGACAAGGATGACGTCATCCGAATCGATACACAGCTTGTCGACGTGCCGGTGGCGGTGGTCAACGAGAAAGGAAATGCCGTAGCTGGACTCAAAAAGGGAGACTTTAGGGTCTTTGAGGACGGTAAATTACAGGAGATCGTCGATTTTTCGGCGACGTCGGAACCGTTTGAGGTCGCACTGCTGCTCGACACATCCGGATCGACCCGTTCGGATCTGCAATTGATCCAGCGGGCGGCAAATGAGTTTGTTTCATCGCTCCGGAGTGGCGATCGGGTGTCGGTCACCGCATATCGTAGCGACGTTGCGGACGGACGTGCGTTTGCGGTCAGCGAAACCCTCAGCCGTCTGACCGGGGATCGAGCGGCACTTCGCGATGCAATTGCCCGTGCGAAAATGAGCGGCGGCACGCCGTTCTACGATTCGATCATCCAGATCGTCGAGGATATATTTCGCGATGCTCCGGCCGGAGACTTTCGCGGTCGCCGGGCGCTCGTTGCATTAACGGACGGCGTGGATTCGACGAGTTCGACGGGATTTGCGGAGATCAAGGAAAAACTTGGCAAACTCGGTATCGTATGCTTTTTTATCAAGGTCGACACCCGGGAGTTTTTCGAAGAAGGACTACTAGGTGATTGTCAGACCGCAACCCGATTCTCGACCGCCCAGATCCGCCGCTATTACCGCTCGCTCGGTGCTAAAGGGAATTATGAAAAGGCGACGAGCTTTTGCCAGCTTGGCGAATTTGAACGCCTGGCGGTCAGTAAAAAGCTCTACGAGATCGCTGACGCCGAAATGCTTGAGGTCGCAAAAATTTCGGGTGGTAAGGTGTTTCCGCTCGCAGAATTGAGTGACGCCCGCGATGCTTTCAAGAGCGTCGCCGCCGAACTAGGCTCAAAATACACGCTCGGATATAACCCCTCAAACGAAAAACGTGACGGCACCTATCGAAAGATCCGCGTCGACGTCATTGGCTTGCCAAAAGCAACCTTGGTTCGTGCCCGCGATGGCTACACCGCTCCAACACAATAGGAAAGTTAGTCACGAATTACGCAAATAGCACGAATGAAATTGGCTTGATATTCGTGTTATTCGTGCAATTCGTGGCAAAATCAAAGTATGGCAACGAAATTTCGACGCATTTGTTTGGTGGTTTTGGATTCGGCGGGCATCGGTGAGATGCCGGATGCTGCGGCGTGGGGCGACGCCGGAGCAAATACACTTGGGCACATTTTTGCTTCGCGACAGGTAAATGTGCCAAATCTTGCGGCAATGGGTTTGGGAAATATCGCTCCGCTGTCGGGAGTCGAACCTGCGGCATCGCCGACGGGAAATTACGGCAAATGCACGCTCAAATCTGACGGCAAAGACACGACGACCGGGCATTGGGAAATGGCAGGCATCATATTGAAGCAAGGTTTTCCGAAGTTTCCAGACGGTTTTCCGCCGCGGATCATCGACGCGTTTGTCGAACAGGCAAAGCTTCCCGGCATCCTCGGCAACATTCCGGCGAGTGGCACCGAGATCATTAAAGACCTTGGCGAAGAGCATATCGCCACCGGCAAACCGATCGTTTATACCTCGGCGGACAGCGTTTTTCAGATCGCTGCACACGAAGAGATCGTACCCATCGATCGGCTGTATGAGATATGCGAGATCGCCAGAAACATCCTCCACGGTGACGATGAGGTCGCTCGTGTGATCGCTCGACCTTTCCTGGGTTCAAACGCCGCCGATTTCAAACGCACTGAGAATCGCCACGATTACGCCGTGCCGCCGCCGAGCGGAAACCTTTTGCCATTGCTCAAGGACGCCGGACTCGATGTAGTCTGTATCGGAAAGATCGCGTCGATCTACGACAATATGGGCGTTACCGAGGATCTCACGGCAAAGAATAACGAACAGATCATCGATGTGACGATCGAGGCGTTAAACGCCGACTCACACGGGCTTATATTCAGCAATCTGGTCGATTTTGATATGCTCTACGGCCACCGACGCGATGTCGAGGGTTATGCCAAGGCTCTCGAACATTTCGACGCCCGTCTGCCTGAGATCTTTGCCGCGATGAACGACGACGATCTGCTGATAATGACCGCCGACCACGGCAACGACCCGAGCTTTCCCGGTTCTGATCACACACGCGAATACGTCCCGCTGCTCGTCTATGGCAAAACTGCCGCAAACGGCGTCGATCTCGCAACTCGTCAGTCGCTCTCCGATATTGGCCAAACTATCGCGGAGAACTTTGGTGTGGTTATTGAGGACGGTGTTAGCTTTTTGGGCGAGATTTAGAAGGCCGGCATTGACCTATTAAATACAATAAGTTATTATAATTAATAATGTGGCAGGTCAATGAACACCGCGACATCGCAAAGACCTGTCGCAATTTACCGGTCGAGATCGTAAAGAAATACGAGCTTTGGAAGGAGATCGTGATGATGCACGGCCCGGAAAAGTTAAAGGAATTTTCAGGCTTCAACGACGAAGCGTTGAAAGGCGTTCGCAGTGGCCAGCGATCGTCGCGGTTAAATCGGCAATATAGAGTCATCTATTACGTTGAGCGGGATGTCGTAACGGTTTTCGTTTTGTCATTAACGCCCCACGAATATTGATCTGAATTATGAATATCGATCCTAAAGATTTTGTGTCGGCCCGGTCTCACTCGAGTTCAACCACCGGCGAGGTGATCCGAATGCTCCGTGAACTCAAGCATTGGACTCAGGAAGATCTTGCCGCAAAGAGCGGTATTTCGGCGACGAATTTGAGTGCCCTCGAAAACGACCGTATCGATATCGGCAAGCGTCGTGCAGAGCAACTGGCAAATGCTTTTGGCGTCCATCCGGCGATAATTATGTTTCCCGAATATGAGGCCTCGGGGATGTTGAAAGCCGCGTAGCGGACCTGCTGCGAGTTCCGTCCCGCCCGCTTTGATAGCGATGCGAAATATTTTCAAACGGCCAGACGATCGCTGAGAACTTCGACGTTTTAGTGAGGATGGGGTTAGTTTTTTGGGGAAGTGTCTGCCGTCTCTTAAGATCAAGATCAGTACTTTATAACGGGAATCGCAGGAATATGTACGACAATTTGCCCTATAGTTCGGAATTTGTCCCACTAATACTTAAAGTGGGACAAAAGGTGGGACAAGTTAACTGTTGCAGCTATTGATATAACCACATCTTGTCCCACTGTCCCACGATTTTTTCAGTTTTTGTGTGTCGTCCTGAAATAAGTTTACAGTTTTATGCTCTTAGTCCTCCAATAGGTTTACATTCCGCAAGTTAGTCCTAAACTGTGTTTACAGTTTTGAGTTTTCAAAGATCGAGCTTCTATTTCAATTCTATCATACGTGTCAAGTGTTGATAAACGTTGCATATATAGGACAATTCCGAGCCACTCCGACGTTGGGATAATTATGGAAAACGGCGTGATGGTAAAGGCGAATGCTCGCGTCGCAGACGATTGTAAAAAGGGAATTGCTAAGTTTTTGGAGAAGTACGGTTTCCGAAGTAACGTGGTGAGGTTACTTTAGTTTGTTCCATTCGTCGGCGGAGATTTCGCGGCCGATGATTTCGGCGATCTCGCGAAGCATAAATTTCAACTGTGGAACCGAATATTCTGAATTTGAAGGAACTGTGAGACGGTTGTCGCCGAGGGTAACGAACTGATGCTTCGAACCGGAGTACGGGCCATCAAAACCGAGCCGCCTGAGCCGACGAATAAAGTCGCTTCGTTTACACGGATTCCACATACGCAGGAGCTCGATTGAGGTTTAAGTTTGCGAGAACCGGCAATTCATGTCCGAGCTTTAGCCCGACCAAAACCCAGTCTTCGAGCGTCGAGCGCAGTTCGCTTTCACATTCACGCAAAGTTTTGGCAAAAGCGACGACACCCTTGCACGACGGTATGCGCCCGGCAAATGTTTCGTCGTCAAGCTTGTCGTACTCTGCCTGCTCAAGGGCCACCTCGACGTAATCGCTCAATATGTAGTTTCCCGACATATCATTATTCTAACACGACTCTCTTCCCAAACCCGTCGAAACCAACGCCGCCGCCCGCATGACCTCCGATTATAAAAAAGGGGATTGCTAAGCTTTTGGAGAAGTAGGTCGCGTCTTGGCTATGCGCCGTTACGACGTTTGTGAAGTTTGTCGAAAAAGCGAACAATAGATTCGAAGTTCGAGGACTCCGATGGGAGCGTCTTCAATAGTCGATATTCAATCCGATAGTAAACGCCAAGAAAAGCCACCGATAAAACTTGAACAAAGCCTGCTAGCACGGCGATGGCAACGATCGGCGAGGTGTTTGGATTACCGAATATGATACCTGCAATCCATGCGAGAAGAAGTACCGGCCCAAACACAACAGAGGCTATTTTCATGCCAACATTACTCTTCTTCCATCTCGCCAATAAATCGGTGACGACCGGAAGTCGAGCAGCTTCGAATTCAGACCATGCTGTCTCGTAGGCATATTGGGCTCCTCGAAGCCTTTCATCCGCTTCCTGAAGCTTCGTGTATTCAATATCAGTCGAACGGTTTTTCACGGTTACAACCTGTTCTTGTGACAGGGCGAGGACTTTGGGATCATCCATATTCGACGAACGCGCAAGTAATAAATCACGGAACGAGCGAACCGACTCTTCGATTGTGTAATTGCCAACATGCGACCATGCTACGCTTGGACCGATTATTTGAATCTCGAATCTTCGATTGTCAATAACTTGAACATTTGTCCTTACGTCATTCTTTTTGCCCATTGTGGCTCCAGCGACCGCTCCGATAGGCCCAGCAGCCAAACAACCTAAGGTTGCACAGCCCGCCCCAGATGTAGTCTTGCTTGTCACGTGGCTAACGTGCTGGATTTGCCCCGTCTGACTCGACGAAGCACTAAAACCCTTAAGTGGGCCGCTGTAGGTCGGAATCGTCAACCCGAATTCATAAAGCGTTGCCGGCCCAACCCAAGCGATTGGAGCACCCCACCCGCTTCTTAATTGTTCGAGATAGAGCTTTGCCGATTCATAGGCCTGAGTCGCAACTTTAGCTGCATCCTGACGGTGACGATAAAACACCTTCGCCTTTTCCAGATTTTCACGTTTCGATCCTACTCGAATTCGATATCGCTCGGCGATATCGAATTCGTCTTCCGCTTCAAATTGTGGCTGCCTGTAGTCGTTCGGGTCAGGGCTGTTTAGATCTAGCAAATCCATAGTCGTGGGTTACGGTGTTGGTGGTTTCTTTTTGTTGATGACTTCGACGTGGGCGGCGGCGCGCCAGGCGGCGATGGCGCCGGGGTTGCCGGAGCAGAAGTTTGGGACCATGTGGCCGACGGTGGCTTTTAGAGATGTCATCTCGGCCATTTTGTCGTTGATCTCGGCGTTTTTGGCAATGCGACTGCCGACGGCGGAATCCTGTAGGCCGAAGTCAACCTCATAGTCACGTGCGGCAACACTGGCCGGACTCAAGTTTCTGAGGTTTTTGACGTTCACAGCGATAAATGAACCTCGCAATTCTGTTTTTTAGAGGGAAGACGTAGCTCCACGACTATCATACGCTCGCTTTCATGGTTGTCAAGCGGTTCGCGGCCCTTAAATCTTACTTCGAGAAGTTCGGCAACAGCTTCGCGGCGATCAGAAACGGATATGAACGATTGGAACCAACTTCGCGGCGGTTGGGTGTGCCGACGAACTCGACTCCGACCGACGCGAACTGTAATGATTTTGCTTCGTCGGGATTGCAAACTGGCCGCCTGCTATCGCTCCCGGTTCTGACTTGGCACGGAGGATGCTTGCCGCTCCAGTCGGTCGGCGTTAGAATGCGATGTATGCGAAAAGTCATTGTTTCTGCGTTTATCGTGTCGATGTTTGCCCAGTTGGGCTTTGCTCAGACGGTCAAGAGCGAACCTGGAACCTTTCGTGATCCGGCGACGCGATATCGCGAGATACCCGACAACCTTGATGATTTCAATGATCCGCCATCGCGCTTGCGGGGTGTGATCGAGCGGTTTGATGCTGATTACGGGATACTGGATCGGTTCTATTCGGCTCCCACGTCGGCAAACCGTTCGGGACGGATGCGGCAGCTCTACACGGACAATCTAGCGGTCGTGGCGGGCCTCGATTTTGACAAACTCAATCACGACGAGCAGGTGGACTATGTGCTGTTCAAGAACTATCTTGAGCACGAAGTGAAGGAGCAAGCGAGGCTTGATGCTCAGGTCGAGGAGATGGCTCCGCTGATGCCGTTCGCCATCAAGATCAATGAGATGGAAGACACTCGGCGGCGGCTAGATGAGATCGACCAGGAGAAAGCTGCGGCGTTGCTCAATAAACTCGCCAAACAAATTGCCGATACTCAAAAGTCTCTCGAAAGCTCTTCGGCGACAAAGCCGAATCGAACGGTCGCCAACCGTGCCGCCCGCACCGTCGGCGATCTGCGAAGCACTCTAAGGCGCTGGTACGGTTATTATAATGGCTACGATCCGATGTTTACGTGGTGGTGCGAGGCACCGTACAAGGCGACGGACGAAGCACTCGCAAAATATCAAACATTTATTACGACAAAGCTAGTCGGTATCGCCCCGGACGACAAGACGACGATCATCGGCGACCCTATCGGCAGGGAAGCACTGATTGACGAACTCAAGCACGAGATGATCCCGTACACGCCCGAGGAACTCGTGCAGATCGCCAATAAGGAGTTTGAATGGTGCATTGTCGAACTCAAAAAGGCGTCACGCGAGATGGGCTTTGGCGACGACTATATGAAGGCCATCGAGGCCGTCAAGCAAAAATATGTCGAGCCGGGCAAGCAGTCCGAGCTGATCAAAAAGTTTGCTTATGAGGCGATCGACTACGTTGAAAAGAATGATCTTGTAACCGTACCAAAGCTTGCCCGCGACGGTTGGCGAATGGAGATGATGACGCCCGAACGTCAACTCGTCGCACCATTTTTTCTCGGCGGCGAAACGATCCTCGTCAGCTATCCGACCGACGGAATGACGCACGAGCAAAAGCTTATGTCGATGCGCGGCAATAACCCGCATTTCGCACGCGCTGTCACGCATCACGAACTAATTCCCGGCCACCATCTGCAGAGTTTTATGTCGCAGCGATACAGGCCGTACCGACGCGATTTTCGCACGCCATTTAACACCGAGGGATGGGCTCTGTATTGGGAGTTTCTGCTGTGGGACCGAGGGTTTAACAAAACGCCTGAGGACAAGATCGGTGCGTTGTTTTGGCGTTCGCATCGTGCGGCACGCATCATATTTTCGCTCAACTTTCACCTCGGAAACTGGACGCCCGAGCAGTGCGTCGATCTGCTCGTAAACAAGGTCGGCCACGAGCGCGACAACGCTCTGGCTGAGGTGCGTCGCTCTTTTGCAGGGGATTATGGGCCGCTCTACCAGATGGCATATATGATGGGTGGGCTACAGTTTCACCAACTTCACCGCGACCTCGTCGATACCAAGAAAATGACCGATCGGGAATTTCACGACGCGATTCTCAAGCAAGGCCCAATTCCGGTCGAGATGGTTCGGGCCATCCTGACGAAACAGACACTGACCAAGGATTTTAAGACAAGTTGGCGGTACTATCCGGTGAATTAGGCCTTTAGCCGCCGCACATTATCCGCAAAGCTGAAAACGTCGATTAATTGAGAACAATATTTTGCATCAGCCGTACTAGGTGTTATGAAAAATCATTTGTACCGATCGTCTCTCACCGTCTTGTTTGTGCTCGTCGCCGCTGTCAGCGGATATTCGCAAAAGGCAAAAGCTCCGCTGATCGACGAACGCAACGTGCGGGCCGAGATGAACTTCCTGGCCGGAGATGCGATGCAAGGACGTGGTAGCGGCACGATGTTTGAGCGTATCGCCGCCGAGTATATCGGCTCGCAATTTATGCAGTTTGGGCTTGAACCGGCGGGCGAAAAAGCCCCGGACGGGAAGGCGACGTTCGTTCAAACCGTCGAGGTCGCCGGACGCGAGACGCTCTCGAATATTAAATTCGAGATCAACTCGGCCGCAAATGCCAAGATCGGGCGTGACTTCATTGTCTTTTCGATCACATCGAAAGCGATCAGCGGAGAACTGCAAAAGCTCAAGATCGGTGATACCGCAAAGGCCGGTTCGGTCGTGCTGCTGATGCTGTCGCCGGACGACAAATTTGAGACCTTTCAGGCTGCAGTCGCCAAATTTCAAAAGGACGGTGCCGCCGCAGTGCTGCTCGCCGAAACTAAGGAAATTCGTGAAAATTGGGATTCGGTAGTTGATCGAAAGACCTCGCTTTCGAGGCGGGGCGGCACCATGCTCGCAGTCGCTAATAGCTTAAGCGATGAATTGGGCAAGCTTCCCGATGGTACTAAGATCAGCCTCAACGCCGAATTTGCTCCGGGCGTAGTGACATACACCTGGAACGCAATGGGTAAGATCACCGGCACTGATCCGAAACTCGCTTCAGAGGTCATTTTGCTCACATCACACCTCGACCATCTCGGCGTTCGCGAAAATGCACCCGGCGCAGACAAAATTTTTAACGGTGCTGATGACGACGCTTCCGGTTCCGTCGCGGTTCTCGAACTCGCCCGCATTCTCGCCGCAGGCAAGAAGCCAAAACGCACAGTTTACTTCGTATGCTTTGGCAGCGAAGAGGCAGGCGGATTCGGTGCTCGTCACTTTGTCGAAAATATGCCGTTTCCGAAGGAAAAGCTTGTTGCCAATCTAGAATTTGAGATGATCGGCCGCCCCGATGCCAAGGTCAAGCCCGAAGAACTCTGGCTGACTGGATACGAACGCTCAAACCTAGGGCCGGAGCTCGCAAAGCGAGGTGCAAAACTCGTTCAGGACCCGCACCCGGAAGAAAACTTCTTTATGCGATCAGATAATATTCAGCTCGCACGGGCGGGCATCATCGCCCATACCGTTTCGAGTTTTGGACTGCATACCGACTATCATCACGCGAGCGATGAGGTGAAGACGATCGACTTTACACATATGACGCGGTCGATCAACTCGATGATCGCACCGGTGCAGTGGCTCGTTAATTCAAACTTTATTCCGACCTGGGTCGAGGGTAAAAAGCCCTAACGAGCGAATCGATGGCCGACTAGCGACAATGGAATAAATGTCAAAAGGGCCGCAGCCATGAACCAGACCGGTTGGCCCGGGAGCATCATAAAATTAAGGATGCCGACGATCATTAGCAAAACGCCGACTATGATCGGCAGGGCCGTGCCCTTACTTACCTGGCGGCTCATTTTGGTCACGATAAATCCGCCCACAAAGGATGCGATGATGTATCCGATCAAAATCCCTATATAGGCGGAGGCGGGGCCATTTGCCATATACTCCGCGACCTTTGCAGGGTCTTTCATTACTTCGGCCGAGGGCCGTGCGAGTTGAACCGCGTCGATCATTCCGACGATCATTATCACGGCAAATGCGACGATCATTGCCACGACCAAAGCTAATATCTTGCGTCCCATACGAGTCCTCCTTTTTTAACCGAATGAACAAGTTTTATACCTATAAGGTCGGTCGAGTCAAGTATTTAGGCAACATTCGGCATTTGTAATGATCGATCGACTATCTGAAATTATGATCACCTACGAGATTACAGCGACCGTCCAAGCCGAACTGATCGAGAGTTATGAAAACTATATGATCGACCGCCACATCCCGCATCTGATGGAAACCGGATGCTTTGCAACGGCGATATTTTCGCGCAACAACGCCCGATACCGCATCAGGTACGAGGCGCACGACCGCGAGGCTCTAAGCCGATATCTGAAGGAGCACGCGAGCCGTCTCCGCGATGATTTCGCCGATCATTTTCCGACCGGCATCGAACTTTCTCGAGACACTTGGGATGTATTGACCGCGTTTTATTCCGAGTAAACTGATATTCTAAAGAGATGCTGGTTTTGGGGATCGAGAGTTCGTGTGATGAGACAGCCGCGGCCGTCGTGAGCGACGGGCGGATCATACTGTCTTCGGTCATCGCATCTCAGATCGATATGCACAAGCCGTGGGGCGGTGTCGTGCCGGAGCTTGCCTCGCGTGAACATTTGGAGAAGATCGACGGGATAGTCTCACAGGCGATGGCCGATGCCCGTGTGACATTTGATCAAATCGATGCGGTCGCGATCACGCAGGGCCCAGGGCTGATCGGATCGCTTCTGGTCGGCGTATGCTACGGCAAATCGCTGGCTTACGGCATCGGAAAGCCTTTGATCGGCGTCAATCATATCGAAGGGCACGTTTATTCGGTCGCCTTCGAAAATCCGCCGGTCGAATATCCTGCACTCGCTCTGATCGTATCAGGCGGACACACCAATATCTTTCACGTTCCGTCCGAGGGGCAGTACAAAGTCGTCTCGCGAACCCGCGATGATGCTGCCGGTGAGGCTTTCGATAAGGTCGCAAAGATGCTCGGCCTCGGATATCCGGGCGGACCAATAATCGAAAACTTGGCAAAGAACGGTGACCCTTCAAAGATCAAGTTTTCGCTCGCAAAGATCTCCGACGGCAGGCCCGACCTGAGCTTTAGCGGGCTCAAGACCGCGGTCGCCAAATATATGCGCGAGCACGCGGTCGTCCCGCAAGCCGCGGACGAAGAACCCCGGCAGGAAATAATGGATCTGGCGGCAAGCTTTCAATCGACCGTTATCCGATCGCTCGTCGGAACAATGGAAAAACTGGCGATCGAACTTCAACCACGAACCTTGATCGTCGCGGGCGGTGTGGCTTGTAATCAGGCATTGCGTTCGGCGGCCGAACGTGCCGGTGGGCGACTTAGCGTCCCGGTCTATTTCCCGTCCAAACATCTATCCACCGACAATGCCGCAATGATCGCGGCCGCGGGATTTGCCCATTTTGCCAAAGGATCGCGAGCCGGGATCGAAATGACCGCGGACGTGACGATGCGGTTGCAGAATCTGGAAAACGAAGATGCCGAATTGCGGCGCAAAAAGGTAAAGTATCGTTTATAAATGTCTTGCACCGCAGTGCGGCAAATCGTTACAATCTAAGTAGAGTTTCAAACGGTTTCAACCTACAAGTCTGCTGTCCGGTGTATTAGGCGCATTTCCGATCGAAGTGTCGGTCTCGATCGGGCCGTCGCACGTGGACGAACGGACTCGGATAAGATAATGATCAGCTGGTCGGACGTTCGATTCGGAAACGGCTGCAGGCAACCGATCGATCTGGAGAAATAATGAAAAGAACTGTAATTTTATTGACCTTTTTGCTTTCAATGGCCGCTGCCGCCAGTTTGCTGGGACAAGGCGTCGCCGTACCGTACACGGCGAGGCTTATGCCGTATCTTCAGGGGCTCAGCCGGCCGATCCTGCTCCGCAGTGCCAAGGACGGCACCAAGCGCATTTTCATCGTTCAGCAGGGCGGGATAATCAAGGTGCTGCAGCCCGGGTCAACGGTGCCAACTGACTTTATTAATTTAAGTTCAAAGATCACAGTCCCGACCTCGACCGGCGACGAAAGGGGTTTGCTAGGCCTGGCGTTTCATCCCCAATTTACGTCGAACGGCAAATTCTATGTTGATTACTCACAAGTCGGCACCGGAGCCACCGTCATTGCTGAATACACGACGACCGGCGGGACGGGAGCGTCGAACACAGGTGATATTACAACTGAACGGGTGCTGTTAACGATCCCGCAACCGTTTTCGAACCACAACGGCGGAATGGTCGAGTTTGGCGTCGACGGATATATGTATATTGGTATGGGCGACGGAGGTTCCTCCAATGATCCGGGAGCCAGGGCACAAAACCGCTCCGTGTTGTTGGGCAAACTGCTCCGTATTGACGTGAATATTCCTATGGGTTCGCCGGTACCGTATCTGATCCCGCCGACCAATCCGTTTACCGGTGCCGGAACTGCCCGTTGCGACGGCGGCAGTACGACGGCAGGGACGACGTGTCAGGAGCTTTGGACCGTCGGAATGCGCAATCCGTGGCGTTGGTCGTTTGACCGCGTAACCAATGATCTCTGGGTCGCAGACGTCGGCCAGGGAGCGGTGGAAGAAGTCGATGTGATCAACGGCGGCGGTGGCAATTACGGTTGGCGTGTTTATGAGGGGACGACTTGTACGAATCTCGATCCGAGCCTCTGTATTCCGGGTAATTTCACGATGCCTCTTTTCGTTTACAACCACTCGGGTGGCAGATGTTCGATCACAGGCGGCTATGTTTATCGCGGCACGCAGGGAAGTATGCCCAATGGTTCGTATACGTTCGGCGATTACTGTACCGGCGAAGTACTGATGTGGAATAACAATGCCCAAGTGCTATTGCAGGACACTCCGCGCAGTTTGGTTTCGTTTGGCGAGGATGAGGACGGCGAGGTTTATGCTCTCTTCAACAACGGCCGCATCGACAAGATCAGCCGAGCAAAGGCA
This sequence comes from Chloracidobacterium sp., assembly GCA_016720705.1. NCBI lineage: Bacteria > Pseudomonadati > Acidobacteriota > Blastocatellia > Chloracidobacteriales > Chloracidobacteriaceae > Chloracidobacterium > Chloracidobacterium sp. Next base: position 348,181 of record JADKKB010000005.1, read on the forward strand.
TCGGCGGATCTCGACGGCGACTTCAAGACCGATTTTTCGGTGTTTCGCGGCAGCGAAAACAAATGGTATGCCTATAACTCATCAAACGGAACGGTCCGCCAACAATCCTTCGGCCTTGCGGGTGACATCCCGGCACCCGAAGATTTCGATGGTGACAATATCTCGGATATCGCCGTATTTCGTCCGTCGAACGGTACCTGGTATTACTTTGCGAGTTCGACCAATACGATCGGGGGGCTTCAGTTCGGATCAAATGGTGATGTGCCCGCCGCCGGTGACTTTGATGGTGACGCCAGATCCGACTTTACCGTATTTCGCCCGTCGACGGGTGTCTGGTACACATACCGCACGAGCGACGGCGGTTATTCGATCCGGCCGTTTGGCCTAATGGGCGATATACCGACAGCAGGCGATTTTGACGGCGACGGCAAGTACGATGTGGCCGTATTTCGTCCGTCAAACGGCGTCTGGTATCGGCTCAATAGTTCGAATGACTCGTTCTTCGCGATGAACTTCGGCCTAAACGGCGACATCCCGACACCGGGCGATTTTGACGGCGACGGCCGCCTTGATCTGGCGGTCTTTAGGCCATCGACCGGCATATGGTACAGGCTCAACAGCACCGGCGGGGCATTCGTCGCTACGGCTTGGGGACTCTCGACAGACGTTCCGGTGGTCGGTGATTACGACGGCGACGGAATCGAGGATGTCGGAGTATTCCGACCCTCGACCGGCACTTGGTATGTTCTACGGAGTTCGAACGGTTCACTTTTGGCATCGCAGTTCGGATCGGCCGGCGACGAACCGGGTCCGCGTTACGACACGCCGTAGAATTGGCTTATCATTGTTTGACGGCGCGTGCCAATGTGATCACATTCACACTGGCCGCGCCGCTTTTCTTTAGTACTTTGGAGCAATTCGACACAGTCGAACCTGAAGTGAAGACATCATCGATAAGTACAATGTGCTTACCCGCTATGAGTTTTGGCCGAACAACCTCGAATGCGTCGCGCACGGACAACTCTCTAGCCTTTTCGTCCATCGCTTTTCGATGTATGGGCGTGTGGATCTTGCGTATTAGCGAGTGGGCGTCGACCTCGACCCCGGTTCTACGCGAAATGACGGTCCCAAGGATCTCGGACTGATTAAAACCACGTTCGATCCGGCGTTTGTCTGAGAGCGGCACGGGAATGATAAGGTCGGCATTTTGAAATCCTGAACGATCCCAAACGGAGGTCAACACGTCGGCCACGCGGCGTGCAACGACGGGGTGTGACTTGAGGCGGTTTATCGATGCCGATATCGCCCGTTCATATATCCCGCCCGCGACCGCCCGGTCGTAGTGGTGTTCGTCGCACTTTCGGCAAAAGACGTTCACGTTTGGCGATGACTCATTAAAATAAGCCCCGCATTTAGCGCAGAGCATCTGTGACCCGTCAAAGAGGCGTGTCATCTGCCAACAGATCGCACAAGCTACGCCGTCATCGAAGTTTTCGACGAGGCGGTCACAAGCGCAGCATTGTGAAGGGTAAATTAAAGAAAGTAGGGAGTCGCGAAAGACCTTGAACATAGTTCAAGCATTATTCTTCATCCAAGAGCCCTTTTTCAACCATTTCCTGACATTCCAGGCAATATCTGGCCCAAGGGATAGCCGCCAACCTCTTTGGGTTGATCTCTTTCTCACAGTTTTGACAGAGTCCATACTCCTCGTTATCGATTCGGATAAGAGCCTCGTCGATCAGCGCGAGTTGTTTACTTTCGTTTTCGGAAACCGCCAATTGCACGTTCTTAGAATAATTTCGAACCGCAAGATCGACTGGATCCGGCGTCTCAGAATCATCTATCGAAAGGTCGCTACCCTTCAATTTTGCAATAAGTAACTCACGCTCAGCGAGCAATTTTTCCTTGATCTCTTCGACACTCAATTTACTCATTTCTGGTATGGAAACCCCTTGATGATTGTGAAAGCTCTATAAAGTTGTTCTAACAAGATCACACGGGCCATCTCGTGGGTAAATGTTAGAATCGACAACGATAGCACGATATCGGCTCTTTGGGCAACATCAGCGGACACACCGTCCGCCCCGCCGATAACAAAAACAACTTCCTTGACCCCGCGATTCTGCCAACCTTCCACCGTATCGGAAAGTTCGTGCGATGACAAAACCCTACCGGCGACGTCCAGAAGACAGACAAAGGAGCTTTGATTCAGTTTGTCGAGGATGAGTTTGCCTTCAATTTCCTTGCCTTCGTGCGGGGCGGAGTCCCTCAATTCGGTGATCTCGTGACGCACGAAATGGGAAAGTCGCCGCAGATACTCGTCCTGCAGCGACCGCCAATTCTTTTCCTTGGTCTTTCCGATCCAAACAAAGCGAAATTTCATTGAAAACAAAGGCTTAACCCGTTGCCGATCATAGGTCCGAAGGTATTGTCACAGGCCGGGCATCGCGCCATAGACGGGCGAGGTCGTAGAACTCGCGGGATTGAGTATTAAAGACGTGAACGATGAAATCACCGAAATCGAGCAGAACCCAATCGGCGGTCGAATAACCCTCAATTCGAACGGGCCTCACATCCAAATCCTTTTTGAGCCTTTCGCCTATCTCGTCAGAGATGGCCTGGACCTGACGCTGATTTGTGCCGCTTGCGATCACGAAAAATTCGGTAAAGCTAGCGATGTCCCGCAGGTCGAGAGCGACGATGTCTTCGCCTTTTTTATCACCGATGCATTTGATCGCGAGTTGGAGTTCGGGGTCAAGCTCTGAAAATGACGTCGGCGTGGCCGAAATCTCGATTGTTACTGCTTCGCGTTGAAGCGACTTTTCTTGTGTTTCTTCCATTAGCTATAAATCTGATATTTTTCGATGTGTTTTGCAACCTCGGGAAGCACGTCGTTTCGCCACGACGGCTCACCGGAGTGGATACGGCCGCGAATATCGGTGGCCGAAATATCCATAAAAACGGCGTCAGTTATGTAGATCTGCCGTGTGCTGATCTCCGACGCCACATATTTGTTCGCACCCTCGCGTAGGTCGATGATGCGTTTACGGATCTCGTCCGTGACGTGATCAAAGGCGATCTTGTTGCCGGGCCGCGTTACGACAATATGATTGGACAGCGACAGTACGCTCTCCCATTCCCGCCACGTCGTGATATCCATCCACGAGTCTGCACCCATCACAAAAAAGATCTGAGTGTCGCTCAAGCGGGCATTGAGCGTCGTTAACGTCTCAACCGTAAAAGGGCGTTCGGGTGCCTCGATCTCCATCTTCGAGACCGTGATACGCTCGTCGTGATCAGTGGCAAGGCACAGCATCGCGTATCGATCATAAGCGGACGTCGGACGCTTGCGCGACTTATGCGGTGCGTGATACGCGGGAATAAACACAAATTCATCCAGCGAAAACTGAACCATCAGAGACTGAGCGACCGCCAAGTGTCCGTTATGCACAGGGTCGAACGAACCTCCGTAAAATGCAATTCGTTTCATTGCTTAGGATATGCCTTGCGAGGTCAAACGTCCGCAGCGGCGGCAACGGCTTCTTCGGCCGCTTCTGCCAGCGCCCGCAGATCGTCAGAGATCGCGTTGACCAATTCCTTGACTCCGACGTTTGTGACCGAGGAGATGGCAAAAAATTGCTTCTTGTCTTTTTTTGCCCTTTTTCGCAGCTTTTCAAGCCGTTCGGGTTCGTCGATCGAATCGATTTTGGTCGCAACAACTATCTGCGGCCTCGAACCAAGATTGGCATCATACTTGGTCAACTCCAGATTTATTATCTCGTAATCGCTGATCGGGTCACGTCCGGATAGCGACGAAACGTCGACAAGATGCAAAATCAGTTTGGTGCGTTCGACGTGCCGTAGGAATCGGTGCCCGAGACCCGCACCGTCCGATGCTCCCTGGATCAAACCGGGTATATCGGCTACCACAAATGTATTAAAATCACCCATATCGACGACACCGAGATTGGGTTCAAGCGTCGTAAAAGGGTAGTCCGCGATCTTTGGCTTAGCGGCTGAGATCACAGATATCAGTGTGGATTTGCCAGCATTTGGAAAGCCGACCAGACCGACATCAGCAATCAATTTCAATTCGAGTTGGAGTTCTCGTTCGCCGCCGGGTCGGCCCGTAAAGTGAAATTTGGGAGCTCTTCGGGTCGGCGTTGCAAAATGAGCGTTGCCCCATCCGCCTTTACCGCCCTTGGCTGCCAGGTACTTTTGACCAGGCCCGGTAAAATCGAAAAGCAGTTCGTTGGACTCGGGGTCAAAAACTTGCGTGCCGACCGGTACCCGTACGACGTGATCTTCGCCGTCTTTGCCAAACCGATTCGAACCTTCGCCGTGACGGCCGCGTTCGGCCTTGTGCTCCGGATTGAATCTCAGATGAAGCAGGGTGTTGAGGCCCTCGGTCGACTCGATCCAGACGCTGCCTCCGATCCCGCCGTCACCGCCCGAAGGGCCGCCACGCGGAACAAATTTTTCGCGGCGAAATGCCGTGACGCCGTTGCCGCCATCGCCGGCCTTAACCCTTATTTTTACGCGGTCTAAAAACATAAGTAACCATTGATTGTAGGTTTTACCGTAACCAAAGGCAAAGACAAAAAAAAGCGTCACTCCGGTTACCCTTCGCAACGCTTTCTTTTTTATCCTCTCCACGGTCCGCCGAAGCTTGCCGAGAGAGTGGTGGTTCTCGCATGTACACGTTCGAACCACCGATTTTGTATTCCGAAACTGCTCTGCGGGGAGTCCGCTCCGGTCAGCACCCAAATTGTTTTCACTCATTGTGACGCTCTCGCGTCCAGTGCCATTAGGTTTTTGTTTTGGTGGCTTTACCTCCACCGCCGGTTACGTTCCCGGCAACGAGGCCCGCGTCTTTCGACGTGAGCGGCATCAGCACCTTTCAGGATGATCATTTCCCTCGGGCGTCCCCCGTTTTTATCCGGGCGACTCAGACCTGCCTTACGGCATGTCGTAGCCAAGCCTTTCGGCTTCGGTTCCGGGCGTCCAATGACAGTGGCTTTCCGCTCCTTCTGTCCGCGAACGGTGTGTCACCACCTCCGTTCCACCTCCCGGTGCCGGTCAAGATGCCCGTAAGCAACCTCGACTGTGAATACAGTTTACACCCGATATTTTTGATGTCAAGTAGAAAATACTTTAACTATTGCCCAATAAACACGCTGTTTCTGTGGAAATCTTGTGGAATATCTGTGGATAAGATCTTCGAGATATTGTGGAAAAGTTTGTGGAAAACCGCACAACTATCTTGCTGCCAACAGATGCGATCCTCGCGGATTTCCACAGGAGAAAGTGAACACAACCTAATATCCGTAAAAAATAAAATAAAAAAAATAAATTTACGACCAAGTTGAGGGTCCGCAAGCAGGTTTGATAAGTTTGAACGTATGGAATCTCAGTATAACGAAGACACCGTGTTTGAAGATCTGGATCTGTCCGAAGCGGATCTGTCAGAGAAGGAGTTCGTAAGCTGCGAATTTACACGTTGCGATCTGTCGAAGGCCGATCTCGGCGGGACGGTTTTTATGGACTGCGTCTTCCGCGAGTGTAATCTTTCGCTGGCGAAACTCGTTCAGTCGGGTATGAAGACGGTCGGTTTCTATGACTGCAAACTGGTCGGCGTTGAGTTCAGCAAGTGTAGCGATTTCTTGTTCGTGGTGAGCTTTCAAAACTGTCAGATCGACTACTCGTCATTTTTTCAAAAGAAGATGAAAAAGACGCGGTTCGCGGACTGCTCGTTAAAGGAGGCGGATTTCACACTCGCGGAACTTTCGTCAGCTGTCTTCCACAACTGTGACCTGCTGAAGGCCTCCTTCGTCCAGTCCAATCTGGACAAAGTTGATCTCAGAACTGCTTATAATTATTCATTTGACTGCGAACTCAACCGCGTAAAGGGTGCAAAGTTCTCACACTCAGGCATCGCGGGGCTGCTTAATAAGTATGAGATCGTGATCACCTGATAGATCTGATTCTCGACGACAACTCAATGATCAATCTCGGATCTAACCACTTGATCAACGGCATCTGAGAAAGTTTTGGGGTCTATTGCCGGATATTTGTATAGATGAGGCTTTATCTCGTTAAATAGTGATAAAAGTTTTTCGTGAGTTAAAAGACCGTCTCGAAACATCGAGGTAACATCGGCAACGTCTTGATCGTGTCCGCGTTCGATCTTTGATAATGCTTGGCTGTATGGATCGTAATTGTAAAAGCTAACCGATCCTTCGCGGGTAATAAATTCACAGCGATTCTGCCAATCAGGAAGTTCCGGGATAAAGTCCGAAGGTGCGGCGAGCTCAATATTGAGCTGAAGTTGTTCTTTGATCTGGGGTATCGCTCGATATAGATCGTCGGCTTCCGGATAGAACTTAAGGTCGATAGCCATCGTCGCCTCACGTCAACCGCGTAGAACCGCTGTCGAGCCGCCGGTAAAGTAAACGTTGACTTCAATCCGAGTTCGTCGACCAAAAAGCCGCATGAATTCAACGATCTATTCTTTGCTTGCTAGCTCGCGCATTCTGCCGCCCTCTCAAAACTCACCAAACGTCGGATCAAGGCGTTGTAGCGAGAGTGTGCGGCGTTGGAATTGTCTGCCGCCAGCAGAGCGTAGAGTCGATGTTCCGGGGACGGGAAGACGTTGGACGGTATGTCGAAGCCAAGCCTTCGCAATCGAGGTGCACCGATCGAGACGAGAAGCGAAGGCATCGTTTCCAGCCCTTCCGAAAGATCGGACAGACCTTGCAAGATAATGTCTTCGCCGGGTTTGATCACACCTAATATTAACTGATTTTCTAAACAAAAAGCACACGCATATGATGCGTGTGCTTTTCTTTTACCCAATTTGATCAAAGAACTTCGTGTTCAGCTGACCGATATAGTTTGTATTATAGATTTAAGCTGCGACTACTTTCGGAGCTAGTTCAGGGGCACCCTCGAGATACACACTGATAAACTTGCCTTTCTGGCCTTTGTTCTCAAACTTAACAAAGCCCTCGATCAGCGAGAACAATGTGTCGTCCTTGCCGATGCCGACGTTGTTGCCCGGCTTCCACTTGGTGCCGCGCTGACGCGCCAGGATATTGCCGCCGAGAACGTGCTCGCCGCCAAACTTTTTAAGACCAAGCCGTTGCGCATTTGAATCGCGGCCGTTTCTGGATGAACCTACACCTTTTTTATGTGCCATATATTTGGATGATGGGTGACAAGCTGTCAGTTACGGGAATATGAAAACCAATTTCCTGCCACGACTGCCTTGTTACCGATCTGTTAGATCTTTTCTATCTTGATTTCCGTAAAGCGTTGACGGTGGCCTTGCTTACGTTTGTATTGCTTGCGGCGCTTTTTCTTAAAAACAATGATCTTGTCAGCCTTGCCGTGACCGACTACCGTGGCATTGATCGTTGTACCGCCTTCCATCTTGGCGTCTTTTCCTTCGCCGACCAGAAGAGCTTCAAGCGAAACCTTTTTTCCTTCTTTCTCGTCGATCTTCGGCACGCGAAGGGTCTGGCCGCTCTCGACCGCAAACTGCTTTCCGCCTGTTCTAATAATTGCGTAACTCATTTCTAGTGTTAGCTCCTCTTAACCCGTGCAAATTCTGCACAAGTCGAAAAACTCAGATTATACGGAAAAAGGACTTGAAGGTCAATCGTAAAACAGCAAATTGCGACATCGCGTCCAAATGAACTCAACGCGGCGTAGATACAACCGTTTCCGCTCAGATCTTTAGCCCGGGCTATGCGATCGACGGGTCTTTGACGATGCCGATGAACGGTAGGTTTCGATACCGTCCCGCCGCATCGAGACCGTAGCCGACCACGAAGTGATTTGGTACGACAAATCCCGTGTATTCGATCTTGAGTTCCTTTTTGATCCGCGGTTCGGGTTTGTCCAGAAAACTTGCAAGCGTGATCGACCGTGCCCCACGCGAACCCAATATGTCCAATAATCGCGAAAGCGTCAGGCCCGTATCGATAATGTCCTCGACGACCAAAACATCTTTGTCGCGGATCGGATTGCTAAGATCCTTGATTATCTCGACATCGCCCGTCGAAGTCGTGCCGTCCTTGTAGCTCGAAACGGACATAAAATCTATCGAGAGCGGCAGGTCGATCGCACGCATCAGATCGGCCAGGAATACGCACGAACCTTTGAGTACGCCGACCAAAACAAGGTCTTTGCCCTTATAATCTCTAGTGATCTCGGAGCCCATTTCATTGACTCGCTCAATGATCTGCTCAGCGGAAAACAGCACTTCGAGATTCGGGTTGGTAAATTCTGTATGATCCATTTGAGTCGTTTCGGCAGCCATATTTTCCTCGCAAATTTGATTGAAAAGGTTTTTACAAATACTATTCAAACATAGGTCAATATTCAAGTTGTCCGGTGTTTTAGATCTTAAAGTATGTCTGATCCAAAAAATGATACCCGCGAACGCGTCAGGGCTCTGGTAAAACAGGTCCTTGCCGCGGTACCGCCCGACGCTTCTAAAGTTGCTGAAGCGGCCTTTAAGGTCGAGCACGTGGTGGTAAATTCGATAGCGGACAAGGTCCGAAAGCCCTTTGACCGTGACGAATCCGCGAAGTCGCTCATCACGGAGGTCGACCTTCGCGGACTCGAGTCGGGGGCGCGACTTCGTATCGCTGCGAATGCCAAGTTCACATCACTTGCCGAGGATATCGTAAAGGATCGCGGTATCGAGTTGATCCGAAAGGAATCGCGAAAAAGCGCGACTAAGGTCAGATCGGTCGCCATCGGCGCCGATCACGGCGGATTTCGTCTAAAAGAACAGATCAAGGACGTATTGACGGACTTCGGCTTGCAGGTGCGTGATTTTGGGACTGACAGCGAGGAAGCAGTCGATTATCCTGATCTGGCACACGCTGTCGCAAAGTCGGTTGCGGGCCATCAGGTGGATATCGGCATTATTGTGGACGGTGCCGGGATCGGGAGTGCGATGACCGCTAATAAGGTGCCCGGTGTTAGGGCCGCGGCCTGTTATTCGCCCGCTCTTGCACGAAATTCGCGCGAACATAACGGGGCAAATATCCTGACGCTTGGTGCCGGACAGAACACATTTGCCGAGGTGAAAGAGATCGTCGAGGCATTTATCTCGAGCGACATCGCCGAGGAAAGGCACAAAAAACGCGTCGGGAAGATCGACAATATTGACCGGCAATACAGAAAGTGAACGGAACGGTGAGTTTAAGATGCAGCAAAATGACAATTACGAACAGTTAGTCGACCAGATCACCGATATGGTGCTGGCAAAACTCAGCGGCGAAGAATACTGCCCGACGTTTTGCCACGCCGACGTACAGCGTATCGTCGACGCGGGTGCCGAACGCATCGGTATAGTGCTCGGTGAAACGGCGACGGCACACGACTGGGCCAGCTTGATCGATCACACTTTATTAAAGCCTGAGGCGAGCGAGTCGGATATTAAAAAACTCTGCGCCGAGGCGGTTCAGTTCGGATTTGCTTCGGTCTGCGTCAATCCGGCGTGGGTCAAAAAGGCAGCGGGTTTCTTAAAGGGAAGCGGCGTTCCGGTCTGCACGGTCATCGGATTTCCGCTCGGTGCGACATTGCCGGACGTAAAGGCATTTGAGGCTCGACGGGCGATCTTTAACGGAGCGACCGAGGTCGATATGGTCATCAATATCGGAGCACTGAAATCCGGCGACGACTGTACGGTCGAGGATGACATTCGAGCGGTTGTAGAGGCCGCACACGAAAATCACGTGCTTTGTAAGGTGATCATCGAAACCGCACTTTTGTCTGACGATGAAAAAGTTCGGGCTTGTATCGCCTCGCAAAACGCAGGCGCGGATTTCGTTAAGACATCGACCGGATTCGCAAAGGGCGGGGCAACCGTCAACGATGTCGCACTGATGCGACATACGGTCGGCAAGGCCCTCGGCGTCAAAGCGTCGGGCGGCGTAAAGGGCATTGACGATGCGAGAGCGATGTTTGAGGCCGGTGCAACGCGAATCGGTGCTTCAGTGGGCGTTAAGATCGCCCAAGAGGCCAGCGGGATGAAAGTCGACGCTCCAACGAGCGGCTACTGATTGGGCACGAAATTGTAAACAATATATCCGGATGCCGCGACCGGTTTGCCATTTGACAATACGGGCATAAAGGTTGATCGTCGTACCGCCTCTAACGCCGAGTTTCGCAGAGTTTTCGGACCCTCGGTCGCTTGAGCGTCTACCAATTTTCCTTCCTCGTTGAGCGAGATCTGGACGATCACTTTTCCTTGAATATTCATCCGGCGATCGATCGCGGAGTACACCGGCATCACGAGGTCCGATGCAAATCCATTCATCGCTCCGACCGGCAGTATTCGCGGTGCCGCTTTTGCTTCCTCGGCGGCCTTTGCTGCTGCCGCGACGCGCCTTTCCTCAGCGACCGCATCATCACGTATCTTAGTCGAACCGGTTTTGGCCGCCGTATTAGAAGGGTCGATATTTGAGGCCTTATCAAAATATGCGAGGGCATTTGCCGTATCGCCTTTCTGCTGGAATATCTGGGCTCGAGCAACATAGGCGGTGACATTTCTCGGGTCGATTCCGAGGCCTTTATCCAGATCGGCGGCGGCGTTATCTGCCTTGCCTTGTTTCAGGTACACAAATCCGCGGTCAAAGTAGGCTTGTGCCTCGCCGGGCTTTAATTCGATCACGCTCGACAGATCCTTCATAGCCAGATCGTATTCACCGGCGATAAGGTTGGTCGCTGCGCGATTCCGATAAAATGCAGCGTCAGGCGGCGGCGGTGTCGAGACAGGTACAGGCACCTCGACCTTGACAGGCTCGGGTTTTTGGATGGCAACGGTGTCCGTCACGACGGCTTTTTCGCGGATGACCTCGATGAGTTCTTTGTAGGCGCCTGTGCTGCCGAGTTCCTTTTCGATCTCGGGCGTAAGGCTAAACGTAATCCCGCGTTGCTTGACTGCATCAGAAAGGATCTTGTTCTTTTCCTCGATGACTGCCTTTTTGGATCGCAACGCGATCAAAATATCGGCCAGACTTAATTGGCGCGATTGTGCGAGTGCCGACGATAGGCCGCCGCATAGCAATCCAATGAAAACCGCCACTATTATTAACGGAAAATGTCGGCGAGATCTATCTTTCCGGATTCGTTCATTCATAACTGTTTACCTCTTTTCTACGGTCATTCGCACTGAAACGTCGCCGGATCAGTTGTCACTGATCAGATCGTCGACCGTCATACTCTTCTTTGGCTTCGGCTCCGGCTTAACATCCGCCTTTGCCGTGGGCTTCTTATCCGATTTGGTGTCGGCTATCGCCGGGCGGACCGTTTTGGGCTGTTCGACGACATCTTCCGCTTCGGGAATCGGCGTTGTCTCAGACTTGGTCGCTGTTTCCGGAGTAGTCGTGGGTTCCGGGGCAACGGCGGCGGGCTGGAAAGTGGGCTGATCTTCGGCCGCAACTGAAGTTTGCGAAGGCGATACTGTACTGGGCGAATTTCCTTTGAATACGAATACGACAGCCACTATCGCGATCAACCCAACGGCTAAGACCGCCGCGATCGGGATAAGCAACGAACGGCCTTTCGGCGTTGGTTCCGGCTCGATCTTGTTCGGGCGCTCGAATAAAACGGTTGAATCCAGAACGTCGGGTTCTCTAGTTGGCGGTTCCGGCAGTTTTGTGGCAACGGATAAGGTGTCTCCGCCATTGGTCATTTGCGTCGGTCGTATCAGATCGATAGTTGCGGCGGTGATCTGAACAGTCGGAGCCTGGACCTTCGCCGGTTCAATTTGTGGTAAGTCGGTACGACGTGAAGGCAACCTCGGTGGTGCGGGCTCGTTGGCAGGCGGAAGTTCAAGCAAGTCGGTCTCATCTGTTGTAGTCGGTGCTGAGCCCCGTTCAAAGCCCGACAAGGCGGCCATTGCCATTGCCGCCGTAAGGTAACGGTCTTCGCGCCGGATAGACATTGCCCGCATAAAAAAGTCCGCGATCCGATCTGAGTAACCCGAGGCGATAAACGTTGACCGATCCAATGGATCAGAACCGCCGTCCAGGATCTGGATCGCACGATCTAGTACGCCCGGAGGCGTTTGACCGGTTGCAACACGATAGATGATGGCCGCGACCGAGAATAATTCAGACCGCGAGTCGCAAGGGCTCTCGAGGGTGTCCAGGGCGGCGTCGTCGAAGAGTGTGCCGATCGCCTTTTTGGATGCCGAATCTAGCTGCGGCCAGATCGATTCGAGCGGAGCGTAGGACATCGACGCGGCAATGTCCGCATTGTCCCCCATCCTTGTCGTCTTTTTCTCCCCGTGCCCCTGGAATATAAGATTAAAAGTTCCATTTTCGGACACGCGCACGGAGGTCGGCGAGATCTCGATATTTACATTTCCGGCGAAACGACTGCGGATATCGGCGATCAGCGAAAATGCGCCGCGAATTTCAGCGGCGACTTCGCTATCGGTGAACAACCGCCGGGCTGTCTTAAGCGGTGACGACAATTCCCGTTCGGACCGAGCGACCACGTAAAATCGGTCGACCTCGACAAAATGATCGGTGTTCCGCACCAGTCGTTCGTTCGTTATCATTGCCGTTAGTGCAAAGCTCTGCTCGAGTTTACGCATACGGCTTTCGCGCTCGGTAGTAGTCAAGATCCGAGACGAAGATAGCGGTGTCTCGACTATGTATACGTTGGTTTCGAGCAGGCAATCACGGGCGTGATATACCGTCTCGTCGCAAATATTTCCGATTCGATCGTGGATCCTGTAGCGGCCTTTCTGAAGATGTGTGTTAGTGGAGAGCATTGATTGAGTACCCTTAGGCGTGAAAGCCTATCAACCATTATACCAAAACATGTTAAAAGGTAAAGCATTTTGTTATACGGTGTTGTGCACAATATTTGGTTGGTTTGGAGTAATGAGTTCGGTATTCCTCCCGTCAGGGATGCACGATGCTCTTAATTGAAACTCTATGCAATATTTGTGCGAATATAGTTAGGGGAAAATTATGTCAAAGCAGATCAAGTCCAGTGAGATAACTGACGAATCGACGTACTTAAACCGGCGCAACTTTTTAAAAGTCGGTATTGCCGCCGGCAGTTTGGCGGCAACGACATCAGCTTTCAGGTATTTTAGCCCGGTAAAGTCGAATGCTCCTGAGCCGCCGGCGTTGGCCGAGATCAAGAGATCGGAAACGCCGCCGACGGATCTAAAAACGAACACGTACGAAGAGATCACCAACTATAATAATTTCTACGAATTTTCCACCAGCAAGTCAGCGGTCGCCGCTAAAGCCGAGTCGCTGGTGACACGACCGTGGACGGTCGAGGTCGGCGGGATGGTGCAGAGGCCGCGGACGTTCGACATCGAGGATCTTCTCAAATTTGAACAGGAAGAGCGGATCTACCGCTTTCGGTGCGTCGAGGCGTGGTCGATGGTCATCCCTTGGGTCGGTTTTTCGCTGAAGAAGTTGCTTGACCAGGTCGAACCGCTTGGGTCCGCCCGCTACGTCGCATTTCAGACCAAATACGATCCGGTCAGGATGCAATCGTCGTTTTCTGCCGGTATCGACTTTCCATACGTTGAGGGATTGCGGCTCGACGAAGCCCAGCATCCGCTGACGATGCTTGCGACGGGGCTTTACGGCAGACAGATGCCCAATCAAAATGGGGCTCCGATCCGACTCGTGGTGCCCTGGAAATACGGATTTAAGAGCATCAAATCGATCGTTAAGATAATACTTACCGACCGCGAACCTCCGACAACCTGGAATCAGGCGGCATCTGATGAATACGGTTTTTACTCGAACGTCAATCCCGACGTCCGGCACCCAAGATGGTCGCAGGCATCGGAACGGCGGATCGGTGAGATCGGTATGCGCCCGACCGAACCATTTAACGGATACGGCGACGAAGTAGCGTCACTCTACGACGGAATGGATCTGAAAAAGTATTTTTAATGAAGGACGTACGATTTAATAAAACACTGCTCTGGCTCAATAGTCTGATACCGATCGCAATCCTCTTGTGGGATGCCTGGAATCAGAGGCTTGGGGCGAATCCGATCGAGTATTTTCTCCGGACGACGGGCATAATGACGTTGGTTTTCGTGCTTGTCACGATGCTGATCACGCCGCTCAGAAAATGGTTTGGCTGGAATCAACTAGTAAAATATCGGCGAACCGTCGGGCTCTTTGCTTTTTTTTACGGATCGATCCATTTATCGACCTATGTCGTCTTTGATCGAAGCCTTGATGTTGGCGGTATCGTGAACGACGTGATACAGCGTCCGTTCATCGCTTTCGGGATGACGGCGTTTATGCTAATGGTACCGCTCGCAGTAACCTCGACCAACTCGATGATCAAACGTCTTGGCGGTAAGCGTTGGCAACTTCTGCATCGCTTGATCTACCTGACGGCGGTCGCTGGCGTCGTACATTTTTGGATGATCGTAAAATCAGATATCTTTTACCCGGCGATATTTGCCGCAGTGCTGGTCACTCTACTCGCCGCACGGATCTATTTTTCGATAAGCAACAAAAGGGTAAAGGCTGTGAAATCTCAGGCCGCGGCAGTTGATGGTTCTGCTTCCTGAACACTTTCAATTCGTGGGCCAAACCACAAAGTTTCCAATTTCTGCCGCCAAGCGAGTGAGTACTTTTCGACAAGATAGTACGAGATCGAACTCATTACCGCGATCCCGATCAAATTGACCGGAAATGAGTTCAAAAGGCTTGGGGCTTGCGGATCGAGGAAGGGTTGCTGCCAGAGATAGATCGAGTAGCTCATTACTCCGAGCTTGACCATTACGGCAGAGTTGAGCAATCGCCCGGTACGCGTTAAATGGTTGGTGACCGCCCAGTCGATACACAGGGCGACCGCAACGTTCATAACCGTGAGACTCGCCCCCAGAAAGACAATAGGATGATCGCCCTGAAGGTTAGCCGCCAGAATTAAAGGCAGCAGCAAAAATACGATCCATGATCCGAGAAATCGGCGGTAAAACGCGAGTTTGTGCAGCGAAACTCGAAATAATGACAGCAAACAACCGATCGCGAGAGCGTCGGCATTTGCGTGAAAGCCCTTTAAAACCCAAACCTGATCCGGCCCGGACGCCCAAAAATCAAGGACACGGACAAACGGTGCAAAAAGTACGATTGCGATCAGAAGTACTTTGGCCCGCCGGATACCCAGCAGCATTAAAAAGCCCGGTAAGATCAAATAAAATTGTTCTTCGACCGCCAGTGACCAAGTATGGCCCACGAGCCAACCGGTCGGTTCGACGTAATCCGTGACATATGCTGACGAATAGATCAAAGAGGATAACGGCACTGCGGCAAGGCCAAGGGCCGCGGCCGATCCGACGACGATCAGATAGAAATAGTATGGCGGAAATATCCTCAATGTTCTACGGAAATAGAACTTGAGTAGGTTGACGGTCGAGGTGCGTTCGATCTCACGAACCAAAAGCCCTGTGATCAAAAAACCGGATATCACAAAGAAAACGCGGACACCGAGATTGCCGAAATTGCCCGAAGTGCCAAATCCATAGACGTGAAATGCGTGGCCGATCAG